>JAYVTO010000097.1:0-23522 GCA_043788745.1 Acidobacteriaceae bacterium | reverse complement strand
TTCCCCCACCTTTTCAAAACAGCCGCCCATTCCAATATCTGATCGCCCCGCTTCCCTCACTACCGGTCATCCCAAGGCCCTTACCGGCGGATTAGGGCAGCTTCTGGGTCAACAAGGCGGAGAGAGGCTGGCCTATGTCCTGTGCATTTCTCGGGATTGGCGTTTCGGAGTGGTTTGGGGTGCGAAGGGGTTCCGCGGTTTGGTGGCTTCGGAAAGACCCAGGTTCTGTGACCGCGTGATGCGGTTCTAAACGATGCCCGCCGCGGCCGGCGCGGCTAGAACCCCGGGCTTCAGCCGGGGGTGTCTTTTGTTGGTGGTGGCACTAGCATTTTCGGGATTTGCCTTCAAGCAGGAATTTATTAGTACGCGCGACCTTACGGTCGCGCCTCGGTTGCGGAGTACGGAGGCCCTGGGAATGCTTTAGTGTAGTGCGACGGACCGCCCGGTCCGACTGCGCAGAAGAGGTGGCGTCCAGGCAAGCCGGTAGGTCGGACCACCAGGTCCGACCTACCGGCTGTCCATGATTGCGGCTAGTATGCGCCTCAGTTCTGGATTTACCGGTTTAAGGATTTGCGTTTGCCTTCAAGCATGGACTTAGTACGCGCGACCTTACGGTCGCGCCTCGGTTCGTTTTCGGCGCACAGGGAGCGCGCCCATGGAGGCGGCACGGTAAGCGCGCCATTTCTTGATTTATGGCTTAGGATCTATCTCTTGGGGAGCGGATTGTCTGGTCTCCGGCAAGGCGGGGCAGTACGCTAACAACGGAAAAGGGGGAGGCCGAAGCCTCCCCCTTTCTTTTACTGCTATCAGTAAATCGGACTTCCGATTTAGTGACCCTGGACTTCGCCGACCTGACCGGTGCGGTTGAGACCCGTGCCGTTGTAAAGGTCGAGCTGAATTCCGAGGTAGGCCTCAGACTGGCTGGCCGTGCTGGCGGAGGCACCGAGAGCGGTGATGTAAGCCAGAGCATGGCAGAACTGGAACTGAGCCTGCGTGATGATGTAGCCCTGGAAACCGTTTGCACGGTTGTCAACGCCGAAGTTGCCACCACCCGAGAGGGTGAAGAGCAGGATGGCGCCGCCGGGGACGGCCTGCGAAACCTGAGCTGCGGGAGCGGCGCTGTTGCCGGGGCCCGAACCATAGTAGTTAATGGTGACGGTACCGGTCTGCGGCGTCGTTCCGAAGGGATCGACAGACGTGTTGGCGAGTGCGATGCCCGTGTCATAACCCTGTTGGTTCGTTACGAACGGGAACAGGATGTTGCAAGAGCACTTCACGATGATGAAGGTGTTGCGCGCCGGGGTTCCGGGCACGAAACGGGGGTGCGGCAGGCTGGAGCTGGCGGAACCCCAAGAGGCGTTGCTCGAGAACGGAGCGAAGCCCTGGGTGGCCGTCGACTGGACCAGCGGAGCCGGCAGGTTGTTGCCGGGGTTCGAAGCGAACACGACGCCGACAAAAACGTCAACCTGCTCGAGTGCGAACGGATCGGCGAACAGAACTTCGTACACAACCAAGCCAGCACTATTGAACTGGTTGACAGGAGCGAAGGTGCTGCTTTGGGCGACGCCAGAAACCGGCGAGACGGCACCGGAACCGGTGGCATCCGTCGAAGTGAGGATCATAACGCCCGAAGCAAACGCCGTGTTGTTCTGGCGGACCAGGGTGGCACGGATCGGGACGAAGAGCTGAACACCGGTCGGGATCGAGGCGAACTGGATCGCGAGGCGGGTACCCTGGCTGGCGATACCGGAGCCGGCGATTCCGGTCGAGGTCGCACCGGAGCCATTGGCCAACGCGTTGGCGGCGGTGGTCGTGGTGACAGTACCGTAACCGAGCGGAGGATTCGGGTTGGGCTCAGCAAACGTGGACGGGAACGTGAAGCCGCTTTCCGTGTTGTAGATAGCGCCTGGAACGTTCTGGTTCTGTTCGATGGTCGGGATGGTGGTGCCACCGTTGTAGGTGTACTGACCACCACCGAAGGTGCCGTTGGCCAAGTGGTACGCCATGCTCTTTTCCTTCCACGAAGAGGCGAAGCCTTCCGCGAAGCGAAGAGAGAACTGCGTTCCGTTCTGGCCACCCGTATCAAAGCTGGAACCGAAGCCCTTGGCGATGGTGCCGTTGGCATCATTGCACTGTACAAAGGTGGTGGCGAAGCGGACCGAGCTGGTCAAACCGGGCAGGATGTAAGCAACAATCTGCTGCGGGTTGTTGATCGACAGCGACGTGTTGCCGCTAACCGAGATGCTCATGACGATCTGCGAAACCGTGGTCAGCGTGCTGGCAATCTGCTGATTGGCATTGCCGCGGACGTTGGTGATGCGGATCACGCGGTTGGTCGTGGTTCCGGGAGGATCCAGCGGCACACCGAGGAACACGATGCCGTTCGGTTGTCCGAGAGCCTGACGGCCCTGGAACACATTCGGACGACCGCAACCGACACCGCCGGCTGGGATCTGACCGTTGTAGCCGGAAGGACCACCCGTAGCGCAGGTGACATCGGCCGCTGCACCACCAGAGTTACCCGTCTGGTAGTAAACACCGCTGAGACCGTCGTAGGTGTTGGCCGGGTTCGGGGTGGCGATGATGGAGCAAACGCCCTGGCCCGAAGGACCGAGATCCGGCACGCCAGTGTTGAGACCGCAATTGGTGATCCTACGGCCAGGGTTGGTCGCCGAGTGCGGTTCGTCCACAATGAGTAGCGCTTCGTTAAACTGCTGACCGGACGGTTGACCGGTGGTCAACAGGCGGCTGGTCGCGAAGACGTTTAAGAAGATCGCGACGTTAACCTGCGGAACGGTCTGACCCGCGGGGGTCGGCGTGCCGCCGGTGCAATTGAGGGTGAGATCGCCAACGATTTCAGTGAGTCCTTCTTGGCGAACGGTCGGCGGAACGCCGGCGTTTGCAACGCACTGGAAAGCTGGATTGATGTTTTGGGCGGTGGCCGGAACTGCCAGGCCGGACAGGATCGCCACTACGGCGAACGCTAGAAAATACTTGCGAAAAGCTGCCATTTCCTTCTCCTTGTGAAAGTGAAAAATTGAATTGATGGAAGTTCTCTTAATCAACCTGATCCTCAGTCTGTACGATTCCCATGCATCGGGTTCCTTGCGGCCACCGAACGGCAACGGCGGAGTGGCTGGCTCGCGCCATCCTCTTCGCCCCGTCGATTCGATTTTTGCTCGCGTACTGCATTTAGTCAGGTCTTCTTTTGTTTTGACTTCTCTAAGTTTCAAATGCTCGCGGGATTCACGGTCAATGAACGCCGCCGCTGGTACACCTATGGACGCAGTCAGCATCATTCATAACATCCGGCGGTAAGCCAAGTCAAGCGTAAAGTGCCAGTTGCGGAAAATGATCCGGCTTAAAAAAGCTTAAACTAACCCCGTACAGACTGCCGGGAGCCCCACTTGCAAGGTTAGCTTAGCATACTTCGGCGGCTGTTGCGCCCTCTATGCTTATGCTTATGTTGCGGGTTGGATTCACTACTGGATCGAAACGGCAACCGTATTGCTAGTTACAGAGCCTTGCCGAAGTGCAACGGACGCTGCGAGCGCCGGTGGCGTTGCTGCGGGAATGATCACGTTGACCTGGTAGAGCCCGGGAGTTCCGGGCGTACCCCCGGCGTAGAAGGGCGTCAGTTCCTGGGTACCCAGCAGGACGCGGACGAGTGTCACGGCAGGGCGAAGGTTGCCTTGCGCGGTGGTGGCTCCGAGGCCAGTGCAGTAGATTACGATGGCCTGGCCGCGCGCTGCGGGATTGGAAGCGGAGTTCAAAGAGGCGTTTTGATTGGTGATCGCCGCTTGGCCGGGGAACGCGAAGATACCCGGTGCCACGCTCTTGAGCGATACGGGTTGCTGAGCCGATCCAGACGGACTGACTACTTGGAGCGTGCCGGTGCCCGCTGGAACGGCTTCGGTGAACTGTACGTTCAGTTGGAACGGCGTGACGGAAACGATGCGTGCAGCGACGCCGCCGATATCGACTTTGGTCGCTGCGGGATCCATGCCAAATCCAGTTCCATAGATTGACGCGATGCTGCCCGGCGCGATGTCGGGGGTGCCGGACGCAGCGTTGATTACGGCGGCTGTTGTGAAGCTTGGTACGACCGGAGAGAGCGTCCACTGCGATGAGGCTCTGGTGATGATTCTTGCGATCGGGGAGGATCCGTTGACCTCGGTGCGTGTGCCGGGATTGGCAAGATCGCGGAAAACTCCACTCACCGAAGCATCGCCCAGGCGATTGGCTTCCGGCGAAACATCGAGTTGATAGGCGTTGTCCAAGCCATCACAGGCGGTGAAGTGCAACGCGCGGGGAGCGGCGGTGGGCGGGACACCGGGCGAGGCGATCGCGTCCAGTGTCTGAAAACGCGATGTGCAGCTACCGGAGAGTGAAGCAATGGAGAGGGGCCCGTTTCCGATGAACAAAAAGGTGGATCGAAACGGCTGAGTAAGAAAATAAAGCGGTGTGCCGAAGGGCGTGGCGACCACGGTCTGACCGTTATTGGCGAAACCCGTCAGGTAGTCGTTGAGTTGTGTGCGGCCGTAGACGGGATTTGGATCGAAAATTGAGATTCCGCCGTCGGCGGCGACTCCGGTTGCGACGACAAAGTGTGCGCCTTGCGGGGCACCTCCAGCGGTGATCGAGAGCGCGATGAGGACGGGGGTGCCTTGCGAAACGAGATCCCGGACCTGGTTCAACAATAGCGTGACGAGGTCCGGCGGCGGCCCAATGATTAATACGGCTGTCACAGCGGCCGCAACTGGCGGCGAAAGATCGACCGCGTTGCCGACAAACGCGGGCACACGCCACGGATTTACGATTTGCTCCTGCGATCCGGCTGGCGTGTAGAAACCATCGCAGGCTGGCGCGCCTTGGGTGTCGAGCGGGCAGAGCATCTTGAGGAAGGCATTGAGCGTCAGCGGATCGGCGAGACCGTTCGGCATCGGCGCATCGCCTTGATCCTGATAGAAGCGGAGCAGCGACGCGAAGGCGGTCAGCATTGCTCCCTTTTCGCGAATCGTGGTGGTGCCGCTGCCGAGAGGCTGGTCAAGCGCCTGCGTGAATTTCGGATAGTTGGGAACGGAGACTGCGGCGGACCGCGCGCCAAAGGTTACGGTTTGACGAGCCGCGGAGGCTGTCGCCAGCGCAATGCCGTCGCGGACGGGCAGGCGCAGAAAGGCAGTGGCTTCGCCTTTCAAGTCAGTGACGATCGAGGCGGGAAAAACAGAAGCTCCGGGGGAAGCGGCAAACGTGACGGTTTGTCCGGCGGCCGGATTGCCATTCTGATCGCGCAACGCGACACGGAGGGGCTCGGCAAGGTTCGCTCCAGGCGCGCCGGTCTGCGCGTCGCCACGCACGATGCTCAGGGTGAGTAGGGCGTCCGAAACGGCACGGATTGTGTAGCTCGACTGCGCGGTGACGCTACCGGTTTCCTGAGTTGCCGTGACCGTAACAGTAGCGGTGCGCGCTGCCGTGGGGATGAAGGCATCCCACACGTAGGCGCCGCTCGTCGTAGTCACACGGAAATCGGGCTGACCGGTGAGGGATACGCGGACGGTCGAATTCGTGTCGAATCCCCCGATCGCCAGACGAACAGTGGTGCCGGCCAACACCGTCGCCGGCGTGGCCGAGACCAAGGGTTGGCGGCGATTGAGAGTCGCCTTCGCGACAGTGTCTCCAGGAGCGTAGTCCACGAAGCCGCCTTCAAAATCCTGGCGGCGGCGCGAATTGATGCCGACCTCATCGGATACCGGCGCGCCGAGGGAGCCGGTTGCGCCTCCGGCGGTCTTGAACGCAGCCTGGATCAACCCGGTGACGACATACGGCCTATTGGCCTGGGAGCCCGTGGTGGCGAGGTAGATGTCGCCTTTCGCGAAGGTTTGGGCAAGTAGACTGGTCGCGCGAAAAGTCAGGATGCTTGCGGCGGAATCCGCGGGCAGCCCAAGGATTCCGGCTTCGTAAGAGAGTGAGGCCCACCGGGAGAGAATCGATCCGGTAACCAACTGAACGGGACTTCCGGCAAGAGCACCGCCATCGAAGTTCTGGCGTCCGGCAGCGGAGACGTCGGAGTTAGGGAGGCCCAAGGGACCAGTGGGGCCGCCGAAGCTGAAGTAACGCCCGAGCAATGCGCCGGACACTACGTAACCGCTGAGTGATTTTGCAGGGACAGCGACGAGGATGCTGAATTGGCCATCCGCGGTTTGCAGATCCTGAACGAAGCCGGCAGAGACGCGCACAACCGCGGACGCGGCAGGCAGTTTGATCTGCAGTTTGCTCCGCGTGACGGCATCCTGAAAGGCCTGCTGCGTCGCGGCGGTCGGCGCGCCTTCGCCGACCTGGCAGCACGGCGCGGAGACGAAAACCGAGATGATCGTGCTGGTTTTGCCTTCCGCGGTGGCGGCGATGTTGGCGGTTCCCCCGCCGACTGCGCGCAGCGTCACGCTGAGCCCGTTCGGCTGCACGGCGACGACGCGGCTATTGGAGGTAGTCCAGACCACCTGCCGATCGGAGAAAGCACCGAGTGATCCGAAGACGGCAGCGGCAACGGCGTAGGTCTCGCCCAGGTTGAGCCGTACCGAACTAATGCTCGGCGTCAGTTGTACGCTAAGGACGGGCGGGCGGAGAATGCCCGAACCCGGAGAGTTCGGATCGTACTCAATACTGCCGCCCTCAAAACTTTGGCGATAGCGGCCGTTCGAGAGAAGCACTTCGTCGCCCAGCGGATAGCCGAGCGTACCCGTCGCGCCTCCGTTCGCGGCGTAGACGGCATAGATATCGCCCTTCACGCTCAGCAGGCGACCGGTCAGGCTACCCGACGTCACGTTGAAGATGACACCCTTGTCGTAGGTTTGCGCAGTGGAGACACCGCCGTTGACTCCGCCGGTGGTGCTGGTTTCGGAGATGACGGGCGGGCCGTAGGTTATGATTCCGCCCTGCGCATTCCAACGGGTGTAGAAGGGGTCGCGGATGGAGAGATTCGACGAGAGCAACTGGCCAAGCGACGCGTAGGAGAAGAGGGCGTACGGCTTGTCGAAAAGCTGGTAGACGCAGGAGTTGGTTGCGACAGTGGCGGAAACCAGGGTGGGACACGTCAACGTGTCCGAGGCCGGGTAGCCCGCGTTGTTTACGGTGACGGTGTTGTAGTAGGCGTAGATTGCCGCCTGCACCTGAAAGACGCCGATCGAAGTTTCCGAAATGCTGAGAATCGAGTTGGGCTTGATCAGCGCCAGGCGGACGCCGGTGGTCTTGGCGGCATCCTGAAATTCCTGCACGAAGCCGATCGTTCCGAACTTTCTGACGTCGGCAAGCGGCGGTACGGACACGAGCCGGTTAAAGCCGTTGCGATAGTAGGCATCGATAAAGGCTTGGGTGACACTCTGCGAAGGGGAGCCGCTTCCAACGTCGACCTGGGCGTTGGCCGATGGCGCGAGACATGCGAGGACAGCCCCCACGGTGATGAAAAGTGCTGCGAAACGTGTGGTCATCGGTGAGACTTCATATTCTAGCCGCACGCACCGCCTACCGCGCGGGCCGGAGCGGCGTTTGTCGGCAACAGGTCCCCGATCAAGAGTTGAGGAGCCGACTAGCGAGACGCTTCCAGCAGCATCCCGGTTTACGAAACTACGGCTCCGCGACCGTTATTCCTTGATCATCCTTCGCAATTTTCTCATCTTGCCCTTGAGTTCGTCGCTCGCTTCGAGCAAATCGTTCTCGTCGTAGATGATGCGCGGCGTCATGAACACGATGAGCTCGGTGCGGCCCTTGCTGTACGACTTACTACCAAAGAGGGTCCCAAGAATTGGGATGCGATGCAGACCAGGGATACCCACCGAGGATTCGCCGCTCGATTCATTGATAATTCCGCCGATCGCGATGGTATCACCGTCCTGCATCGTGATCTGCGTTTGCACAACACGCTGGGAAAAGGAAGGGGACTGGATCGACGCGTCGGCGGCGGGCGCGACGGGATCGCTGATTTCCTGGTTGATATAGAGAGTGACGATGCCGCTGGGATTCACACGGGCATTTACGTTGAGCGTCACACCGGTATTGCGGCTGGATACATTCTGCGAGAACACGCTATTGCCGCCGGCTTGCGTTCCGGAGGGCGACTGCGCCGTAATGACCGGGACCTGCGTGCCGACATTGATGGTTGCCGGGATGCTATCGGTGGCGATCAAGCTGGGCGCGGAGAGAATCCTCGCGATGCTGGAGGTCTCCTGCAGAGACAAGAAAGCAAGCAACTCCTTGCTCTGGCTGACGATTTGGGCGGTCGATAGCAGTGTTCCGCCGTTGGCAAGTTGCGCGAAGGTCGAATGCGGACCCTTACCGCGCGCTTGGAGATACGCGGTGACGCCGCTCGCAAGGGCTCCGGAGAGCTGAACCTGATAGATTTTGGCCTCGAGCAGGATCTGGCGCGGAGGAACGTCCAACTGCCGGATGAGTTTCGAGATGGACTGGTAATCCTGCGGCGTAGCCTGGATCAGAAGTGAGTTATCGAGAGGATTCGGAACCACTCTTGGCGGTGCAACCACCGGCACGCCAGCGGACGACGCGGTCAGCGGACTACCGGTCTGATCTCGTCCCGGAGTTGCCCCAATGGGCGCCGCGCCGGGGCCGCCATAGCTGCCTTGCGGGTACTGTTGCGAGTAGCCGCCGTAGCCGCCACCGCCGTAGCCGCCACCGCCGTAGCCACCACCACCGAAGCCGCCACCACCTTGACCACCGAAGCCGCTGCCGCCGCAGCCGGATTGCGGATTGATTCCGCTGCCCGTTCCGCCGTAGCCGCCGCCGGCACCACCACCGCCGCCACCGAAGCCACCCTGCCCACCAAAGCCTCCGCCGCCAAAGCCGCCGCCTCCAAAGCCGCCTCCCCCTTGGCCGCCAAAACCACCGCCACCAAAACCACCGCCGCCAAAGCCACCGCCGCCGAAACCACCGCCGCCAAAGCCGGAGCCGCCGCCGTAGAGCATCGTGATTGCCATGGCAAGGCATTGAGCCTGACCGTATTTGACACGATAGACATAATTGTCTACTGCGCCGGCAGCCGACTTCACTTCGATATCAAGCCGCGGAAGCCACTTCTCGACGGCCTCA
Source organism: Acidobacteriaceae bacterium (assembly GCA_043788745.1). Lineage (GTDB taxonomy): Bacteria > Acidobacteriota > Terriglobia > Bryobacterales > Bryobacteraceae > JBBQWZ01. The sequence continues at coordinate 14,426 of JAYVTO010000097.1, read as the reverse complement.
AAGGCTCCTGGATTGGGTGCGACGCCGATTAAGGTATTGATCCGATCGATCGGCAGAAAGCGAACGACAGAGGCTTTGTCGGAGAGCGAAATGCCCCGCAAAATCTTCTCCAATTCAACGGCCAGTTCGGAGGGCTTGCTGTTCTTCACCTGAAACAGACGCACGCGCTGGCCTGCGAAGGTGTCGCTGTCGAATAAGGAAATGAGCTCCATCATCCGCCTCATGTTCCGATGGCTGTCGAACAGGAACAGGAGATTCGCTTGCGGATAGGGAATCAGCTTCGAGCCTTCGCCCGCGAACTCCGCCAGGAGTTTGGTCAGTTCGTCGACAGTCGCGTACTTCAGAAAGACCAGGTTGAGCATAATCTGGTCGTCATCGGGAATGTTCTGGGCGTTCACTTCGGGACGAAGAGGCTGCCGTGCAATGTCCGTCAAGGGAATGATGCGAAAGAGGTCGCCGACTTGCACCATGCCCGCGCCGTTGATGCGAAGTATCAGTTCGAGGAGGTTGCGGGCGTCCATGTTCTTGGTTTCGCCGTAGGTGTTGAGCACGACGCCGCCACGCGATACGCGCGGATCAAGGATATAGTTGAGCTTCAACTGCCTCGCCAGAAGGTCGATCACTTCGCCGAGCGAAGCGTTCTGCAGGCTGAGGCCGCCGAACATGACGGGCTGCTGGGCACCGGGTGCGGGCGCAGGCGTATCCGCCGGCGTATCCTGCGTAGCGCGTGGAGCCGGAGGCAGCAACACCTGCTGCTGTTGTTGTGTCGGGTTAATCGGAGGCCTGCCAGTTTGGCCCGGAAATGGGGGCCGCTCCGGCGGTTCCTGCGCAAGAGCCATCGCCGAGATGCAGACGAGACCAAAGATGAGTTTGCGATTCATGTTAATTCTTGCCTTCGGACTTCGAGGACTTTGTTGCCGCGTCGCGCTGCGTTCGCGCCAGCGCGGACTGCTCGATCTCATTGAGTTCGGATTTCTTCTTGCTCCAGCGCTGAGGGCCGAACGGGGACTGGTTCTCGAAAGTTACTTGGTCTGCGTCCTCGGTGACCTTCCAGGATTTCGTGCGATCCTGCGGTGGCTCCGCTCTCGCGGGCTCGGGCATGTCTTCCACGCGGGTGACGCCGAAAGGCGTTCGTTGGTAGATCCACTTCCTGCCGGCTGCGTCGGTGTGCTTCCACGTGTAGGGCCCAGATTCGACGGCTCCCTTCGGGATCGTGAGAGTTTGAGCGGGCGCAGCCTGCTTGCTCGGAGCCGGCTTCTTGTCGTCCGCAAGAAGGGACAGTGCCGAAAGCGTCATCGCGGCGAAAAGGATTGTCACTCGGTAGTTCATGTTGGATCTCTTTCTCGATTACTTCACGGATTCCCAATGGCAGGATTGCCCCATCAGACTCGGTTTGATCACCTTGCGATAGCCGTTGCTGATGGTGCCGCTGGGCGAGTTTTCGCCAGCTTGGCAAGCCCGGAAACCGCCGTCGCCGACGTCTGATCCTGGGCCGCTTTTGTCACTATTCCCTGGCGTAGTCACAACGGCCCCAGGCGCGGCGTTCGACTGCACAGGCGCGAATTGAGTTGTCGCTTCGCGCGGCTTGAGTTCCGCGAGTTTCTTCTCGATCTGTTGTCCGTTCCACTCGAAGACGATGTCCTTGTTGTCGACGGACACCAGCTTGAACGGGCCGACGGTGTCGCCCGCCCGATAGACCTTCTGTCCGCCGCCCAGCTTCGTAGTCAAAAAGACGCTGGTTTCGCCATTGAACGTCATCACGCCGGACGCCACCGGGAAGTCGGGCACGGGTGGCGGAGGAGGTGGCGGCGCCTGCGGTTTCAAAATCACATTCGGATTGCGATCCCGAGAGAACAGCATGTTTTGCGCGACCGCGATGTAGGCCACGGGTGTCACTGGGAGTACAGCGGGAATCGGTGGCGGCGCCAACGCACTGCGCAGCCGGATCTCCTGCAACAGGACCATTTGCTCGCGCTGCCGAGCGTCGTCCCAGATCTGGCGCGCGCGCCAGGCCGCTACACCCAAGAGGGCGAACAGCACAAGATTGAGTAGGAGGAGTCGGCCTTTCAAAATGCGGCGAGTCCTTTCTTCTCCGGCACTAGGCGTTTCGGAATGAAGCCCGAAACCGTGAGCCGGACGTTCAGCGTCTTTTCGTCCGTATTCGTCGCGTTGACATGCAGTTCGCTGGTCGACAGCGCCTCGGGCTGGGCAGTCAGTTGCGCCAGAAAATTAACGAGCTGCTCGATCTTGCATTCGACGGAGATCGATACCGAAGCTTCCCCGTAGGCGTCACCGTAGGGCTTCACCTGGCCGGTCTCAAGGCTCTTCAGCTCGATCGGCGGGACCTCTTGACGGGCAACGCGACGCAGGATCTGCCACAGTTGCGCCTGCGCTTGCGCGGCGGAGTCGGCAACGAGCAGGCCTTTTTCCCGGAGTTTGTTTTCTGCAGTGACGTTCTTCAGCGCTTCTTCGCGCGCCGGCAATAAGGCTACGGCGTCGCGCAAGCGTTGCAAGCGTTTCTCGGAATTCTCGGTGGCGCTGACTGGCGCGACGACCTTGGGTACCTCGGCGGAATCGCTCGGCGAAAGTACCGAGTAGAGAATTGTGAGGAGCACCGACACGCCGGCAAAGGCAAGGGAGCGGCGCTCGCGCGGAGAGATGGTCACTGTTCCACCCCTTCCCGCTGGGCGCGAATGCGGAACACTTCGAGCGAGGCGCCGCGCGCGGGCGGAATCAGGAACTCGGCGGCTTGAAACAAGGGCGAGTCATCGATCTGCTTCAGTAGTTGCGCGCTCTGAGGAGCCTCGCCGGCAAGCACGATCGAAGTACGCGTAAGGTCGAACGATGCGACCCACGCCGGGGCGGCGAGAATCCTCGTCAACTCAGCGAGCGTATCAATGTCGGCCTTCGTTCGGCGGCGGCCCTTGTCGAGAATCTGCGTCCGCGCACGGACCGCTTCGATGTCTTTCTCAATCTTCGCCAGCTTGCGTGCCTCCGGCTCCAGCCTCGCGATCTCAGTTTGGATCTTCTTGTCGTATAGCCGTTGCTCGTAAATCGATTCGCCCCAAAGCCCGCCGACCGCGAGCATCAGCAGGCTGGCGAGGACGATCGATGGCAGGTAGCGCAGACGCGATGTTTGCGCCCGCTCCGACATCGGCAACAGGTTCAGCGGAAGTGCCTGGCTGGGAGAAGCCCCGGCAAGCGCCGCCGTGTACGACAATGCTGTGCGGGAAAGATCGAATGCAATGGGAGCGCTGACGGGCGGCGGCAGAAAGCGCGCGATGGGAAGAATTTCAGTAGCCGGATCGAGGCGCAGCTCCGCGAGCGCCTGTCCGCGCGCGCGCGCGGTCACCGGTTCGAATTCGGTTGATAGAATGTGGCGCGTGGCGCTCTCGCCGTACGCCTCGACGGCGTCACCGGTGAGCGAGTCCTCTTTGCGAATCGCGGCCAGAAATCCTTCCGGACCTGCCGTGGTTCCGAACAAGCGAAGGGCAGAGTACAAGGTGGCGGCGGAGAAGGAAAACGCCGCCACCTTGATGCCAGCTTCGGCAAACAGAGTTTGGAATCGATCGATGACAGTGCGGCGCGCGATTCCGACCATAACATCCGGCGACTTACCGGACGGCTGCCGCAGCCGCGCCCACGTGGCGATGACATCGCTTTCTTTGAAGGGATGCAGCGTTTCCAGTTGAAAGCCAACGGCGGAATCGAGATCGGCATCGCTGACGCCGGGCATCGCGATCTGACGGACGATGACGTCGCGTCTTGGAATCAGGACCGTGGCGGCGATGTGCGCCAAGCCAAATTTCTTTGCGCAGGCAGCGTATGCCGCACCCCACTCGGCGGCGGGCACTTCCGCGTAGTTTTCGATGAGCAACACGCCCAGAACGCGCGATCCATTGGGGCGAACCTGCAGACCGGTGACATGCAGATGGCGCTCGCCAATCTCGATGCCGATTCCGCTGCCGAATGCCAGCCAGTTTCGCTTGCCGGCCGCGGCAACTGCAGCCGGCGTCACCGCGCTGATCGCAGCATCACTCAGTACGGAACGGCTCATTGCGCCACCGCCGCGCGCGGCAGTAGAGACGGAAACGCTCCGGGCGGCAGTGGATCGAACGGCTTCGCGACTCCCGGCGACCACGCGTCGTTGTACCAGCGCAGTACATGGAATGGCGGATCGTATTCCTCGGGCTTCAGAAATTTCAGCGTCGCCGACACGGTGCGCGACAAATCGGAAAGCCGCCCCGGAGCAGTCTTCAATCTCGCGGTGGCCCGCAGCGTCCAGATGACGTTTCCGCCGACGCGAAGCCGCGACGCAACCGGACCGAACTGGCCCAGTTCGCCGCCGTTGCGGAACGTCTGAATACGCCGCCGCTCTGCGGCCTCAAACGCCTGGGCAGGTGGAAGGCCTAGCGCGATCAAAAGGACTGGATCGATCGTATTCGCGTCGAACTGCGTCGTCGGACCCCAAACCGAAAGGCAATCCTTCAGCCCACCCCGTGGAATGAGGCGGCCGCCCTGCCCTTCAAAGTATGTCCCGTAAAACAATTCTGGAGTCATCCCGCGAACCAACAAAAGCTCTTCAATCTCTTCAAAAGACGCGTGCCGCGGGCGAAAAGACGGAGTGCGCCGGAAGTATTCGCCGTCAAACGCTCCCGAACCCCCGCCCGTCCGCCAATCCACAATGCCATCAGCAACATAGGAAGCTCGAGCCGGTTCGGCGCCAGCCGCCACGATCACGCGGAATAGATCCTCTCGGCTGGCTTGATTGATATTGAGCTTCGCCGTCTCCGGACTCACCTCAACCACCACGCGCCCGCTAGGGTAATCCATGTTCAGATACGGCATCGGCGGGTCATAAAATCCCGGCGAGCCATCCGGCTGGGAAGGGCGCCCACCGGGTCCACGCTGGATCCATAGCACCGCTCGATCGATCGACCCGGCGGCCAGATAGTACGCCCGCGTGGAGTCGCTGAGATTGGCGGTCCGTTCGGTCTCCGCGCGGACCGTCGTCGCAAGCGAAAACGCGATGGCCGCTAAAGCAGCCGACAACCAAAGCACGGCCAGCAGAGCCGATCCGGCTTCTCTCTCGCGCTTGGTGGATCGTGGGCTCATCGAGGCAACTCGTCCAGGTAGGGCGCCAGCACCTGGCGGGTTACGCGAATCGGAACGGTAATCGTTTCAAGCGGGACGCGCGACGGGTCGACGACAAGTGGAGTCATCTCCACGCGAATCCCCGTTGGCAGCAGTTGCGCGTTGCCCCAAATGGGAAACCAACCTGGATTGCGATCCGGCCCAACGATATCGCGATAGCGGAACCGGCAAAACGCAAGGCGATCCGCAAGGACGAAGCTGCCCGCGCCAATCTGCACCGGCATAAATCCGTTGGGGCCGCAAAGCAGCAGCGCTGAATCGGGACCTGTGTAGAGATACGTATTCACCACAAGCCGCACACCGGAAAGTTCACCCGGGATCACTTGCATCTCGACGACCCGCGGATACCCGCGCGATCCGCCGTCCATCGAATAACTCGTGACAAATCGAAGGGTCTCGGCAGTGCCCTGAAAGTACATGCGCCGTCCACCGCAATTGGCGGCCACTGGCATGATGCCGGCGATTTGCATTTCGAGAATCCGCTGGACGCTCATCACACGGCGGTTATCGTTCAGTCTGCGGTTCGTCGACGAGAGCGCTCCGAGCCCCGTTCGCATCGCAAACAACATTCCCATGCTCAGCAGCGCGACGAGGGTCACCGCGATCAACAGTTCGACCAGTGTGACGCCACGCTGGGTCGCTCTGCGGGGTGCGGTACTCGTCATTGCCGCGCCACCCGGAAGCCTTCGAGCGCGAACGACTTGCGCGCGGCACCGTCCATCCACCAAACTTCCAACTGGATGCGATCGAGAATGGGCGAACCGGGACCGGTTCCCGGAGGCGCGTCAAACGCGGTCACCAAGGCGCGCCAGCCGCCGGGCTGGCGGGAGTCGGCCCACGGACCTTCGATCGGCGTGCCGCGCCTGATCCGAGTATCGAGCAGCAGTTCGTCCATCTTTTGTTTGGCTAAGGTCGCCGAGCGATCATAGGCCGCCAGGCGCGCCGCATTGCGCGTCGACGCCGAGAGCCCGCTGAGCAAGGTGACCACCGCGATCGCCATAATGAGCGTCGCGACCATCACTTCGAGCAGTGTGAAGCCGGCATCCGGGCGCTTTGTACGTCGAGCCGTGATCATTTCTTTGGTTGCTGCGGCTGCTCGATCACCGGCAAGCCGGTCATGGGATTGATGCGAATCAGCCGCTTCTTACCGCTATCGGTAGTGATGAGGACACCCATTGCCGGAACCGAGCCACCCGGATAGATCACGAACTGGCGGGGTGCGTCGATGGGCGCGCCGTCCGCCTCGGGATAGACGCGCTCGAGGCGCACGCCTTCGGGAAATTCGTATCGCTTAGCGAGCGAAGGATCGGTGGAGCGGATAAACATCTGATTGACGTGAGGCAGGATGGTCAGTTCGACGACGGCCTGCTTGCGATCCGCCTTCGCAGCGGCGGTGTCGATGAACGCGGCAACCGAATCCGCAGCGGCGCTGATCTTCAGGTTGTCGAGGCCATTGGCAATCGACGGATACGTAATTCCCGTAATCACCGCAATGATGGAAATGACGACCATCAGCTCGATCAGCGTGACGCCGCGCTGCGAGCCGCGCCGACCCAATCGATCTGTCACTTCGTGATTCGTCATTCGGCCTTCGTAACCTGCTGTCAGTCGTTCCAACTCCCGATGTCGACGCCTTCACCGGTTTTCTGTCCGGAGCCCTCTTCGTACGATCGCCTTGAAAATTAGGCCAGCCGGGCGCGCACAATAGTCTGGAGCTGGAGCGAAGCTAGTTATTCTTCCAACTGACAATGTCCCCGTTATTGCCTTCGCCGCCGGGCTGGCCATCGGCACCAAGCGAAACCAGATCCGGCTCGTCGCCGTGCTCGCCGGGATACTTATAGAGGTACGGACGGCCCCAGGGATCCATCGGAATGTCTTGGGGCAAGTACGGTCCATTCCACTGATTCAGATTCTCCGGCTTCACGCGCAGCGCCGCGAGGCCGACCTCGGTCGGCGGAAACACGCCCGTGTCGAGCTTGAATGATCCCAGCGCCGTCATGAAGGAGTTAATTTGCGCGCGTGCCGCCGTACGCCGCGCCGCGTCGCCCTGTTTCAACATACGCGGAGCCACCAACGCCGCGAACAAAGCGATGATCGTCACGACCACCAGCATTTCGATCAGCGTGATGCCGCCCTGCCGCCGTTTGCGCGCCCTCGGCGCCTTCGCGCGCCGCTCTGCCGCTGTCGCTTCCGCCGCAACTACCGTCTCGTGACTCTCCGTCATATCGCCACCTCATTAATGCTGGTGATCGCCAGCAGCATACTCAAAATCAGCGCGCCAACCATTAAGCCCATCGTCAGAATGATGAGCGGCTCGAACAACGAAGTAAATCGCCGGATCGCGCCTCGTGTCTCATTTTCGTAAATGTCGGCCATGCGATTGAACATCGCATCCAACCGGCCCGTCTCTTCGCCCACCATCAGGAGATGTCCGGCAAGCGGCGGAAACTGACCCGCCTTTCGCAGCGGACCCGCGATGCCTTCGCCGCGCTTGACGCCTTGCGCCACAATCTCAAGCGAATTCGCAATCAGCTTGTTGTTGAGAATCGCCTTCGCAATTCCAAGCGATTGCACCAGCGGTACGGAGTTCGCGACCAGCGTCCCCATCGCGCGCGCGAAGCGCGCCGTCTCGGCCTTGCGCAAGGCGTCGCCGAGGACTGGGATTTTCAGACGGAGCGTATCCCACCACAAGCGGCCAGCTTCGGTCCGGATATAGACTTGGTGCACGATCACAATCGCCGCGATCGCTGTGAGCGCCATCCAACCATACGCCTGCACCACGCCCGATAGCTCCAGCATGATCTTGGTTGGCAGGGGCATCTTCATCCGTGTGTCTTGAAACACGCTGGCGAAGCGCGGTACGACGAAATTGAGGAGAACGAAAATGGACCCCGCGCCCACCACTGCGAGCAGTGCCGGATAGACCATCGACGAGATGATGTAATTGCGCAAATCGTCGCGCGTGCGCTCGAATTCGGCGAGACGGTCGAACACGGTCGTCAGCGAGCCCGAGGCTTCGCCGGCGCGCACCATATTCACGTAGAGGTCGGAAAAATACTCGGGGTGCGTTCCCAGGCTGTCCGCGAGCGTCTTGCCGCCCTTTAACACGCGAATAATATCGAGCATGATCGACTTGAAGTTCGAATGCTCGGTCAACTCCGCTGTGATCGCGAGCGCGCGATCGACAGGGACGCCGGACGACAACAGCGTCGCCAATTCCTGCGTGAAAAATAGAACGTCTTTGCGTTGGCCGCGATTCCAGATCGGCAGCTTCCAGTTCAGACCGCTGGCCTTCGCTTCGAGGCCGACGTACACCGGAATCAGGCCTTGACGGCGCAGTTCCGACGCAACCTGCTTGTCGTTGTCGGCGGTCAGCGTGCCGGTGCGCGCCTTGCCGTCCGACGCGATCGCTTTGAAATAGTAAGATGCCGCCACGCGCTAAAACTCCTGCGTGACGCGGATCACTTCATCCGAAGTCGTGACGCCCTGTGCAACCTTCAACCAGCCGTCTTCCCGCAAATTACGCATGTTGTTCCGGCGCGCCGCCGCCGTGATCTGCGCGGCGTCTTTGTTCGCCATGATCAACTCGCGGATTTCGTCATTCAGCTCCATCAGTTCGAAGATGCCCATGCGGCCGCGGAATCCGGTGCCGAAACACTCATCGCATCCAGTTCCGCGAAACACGTCGATGCTTTCGCCGAACGGCGTGATGGCCTTTCCAGCGGGCGCTTTGCAGTGTTTGCAGATCACGCGAACCAGGCGCTGCGCAAGCACCGCGACCAGCGACGACGTGATCAAATAATTCTCAACGCCCATGTCGGTAAGCCGCGTGATGGCGCTCGGCGCGTCGTTGGTGTGCAGTGTCGAGTAGACGAAATGGCCCGTAAGCGCGGCTCGAATCGAGATGTCCGCCGTTTCGCGATCACGGATTTCTCCGACCATGATGACGTCGGGATCCTGACGCACAATGTGCCGCAAGCCCGTTGAAAACGTCAGCCCGATCTGCGTATTCACGTGAATCTGATTGATGCCGTCCATCTGATACTCGACCGGATCTTCAATCGTGATGATTTTCTTGTCGGTTTGATTGATGCGCTTCAGGGCAGAGTAAAGCGTCGTCGACTTACCGCTACCGGTCGGCCCCGTCACGAGAAAAATGCCGTGCGGCAGCGACGTGTAGTACTGCATCCGCGACAACATGTATTCGTCGAAGCCGAGCTTTAGAAGATCGTAGAAATCGCCCGCCGATCGATCGAGCAAACGCATGACGACGCTTTCGCCATACAGAGTCGGCAGCGTCGACACGCGAAGATCCACCTCGCGGCCCAGTGTCTTCACCTTGATGCGGCCGTCTTGCGGGAGCCGGCGCTCGGCGATATTCAGCTTGGCCATCAGCTTCACGCGCGAAACGATGGCGGCCTTCATCTCACGTGGCGGCGGTTCCTGATTATTGAGAACGCCGTCCACGCGATAGCGAATGCGGAACTCTTTTTCAAACGGCTCAATATGAATATCGCTCGCGCGCTTTTCAACGGCCTGCGCGATCATCGTATTCACCAGGCGAATCACCGGAGCCTCGCTCGCCATGTCGCGCAAATGCTCAAGGTCTTCGTTCGCTTGTGCGGCGGCTGCGTCCGAATCGCCTTCCTGCTGCTTCTGTCCGCCATAGTAGCGGTCGATCGCGTCGAGAATTTCCTGCTCCAGCGCGAGCGCGGGAATCACGTGCAGTCCCGTCGCCGACCGCACGGCGTTGCGCGTTTCAAAATCCAGCGGATCCGCCATCGCCAGCGTCAACCCGGATTCCTGAATCGACAAAGGCAAGCAACGCGACTGGCGCAGGAATCGCGCGGAGAGTGCTTCGGTTTCGGGCGAGATCGCGGGCGGACCATCGATTGTCACGAGCGGTATATCCAACTGATAGGACAGCGCGGCCAGCACGTCGCGCATGGCCGCGAAACCAAGATCGACGAGCACTCGGCCCAGCTTGTCCGACTTGCGCTCAAGTTGCAGTTCGAGAGCTCGGTCGAGATCTTCCTGCGAGATCAGTTTGCGCTCGATGAGAATTTCGCCAAGGCGCATTTAGTACTCGACGATCTTGATCGCGCTTTCGAGTCCCGCACCGCCCGCGCGCTGCACGTCGAGTAACTTCTTCTTCTGCGCCTGAAACTGCATCTGCGATGGCATGCCCGTCACATCTTCCCAGGGATAGCGGGAGAGAAAGATGCAGTATACGATTTGCTCATCCGCACCGACGCTATCGAGAGAAGCGGCCGTCGCCATCATCATCTGGCGTGTCGCCTCTCGCAAAACGGGTAAGCGCGCAATCTTTTTCTGCTTGTGGCGCGCAACCTGTTCTTTGGACATTTCGCCTTGACCAAACATCGTCGGGCCGGTCGCCAAATTGATTTCCGCCGTGAAGAGCGCGCCGTAGCCATCCATGTAGACGCCCCGTGTGCTGCCTAGCAGCACGAATGGGTTGTCATCCCAAAGCCGCGTGACCTTGCCATCGAAGCTCTTCTCCATCGCCGCCATCGAAGTCCGGCTGACGCGCGGCTTTTCGACCGCTGCGCCAACGACTACGGCGGCGAACAGCAGCCCCACCACCACCCGCTTGATCGCGGGGTTCCTGACAACTCGCTTCATTGCCCAACCACCATGCGATTCTCACTCTTATAAGACAACGCCACCTGCTTCAGCACGATGTCGTAATTCGCCTGCGCATTGAGCAGATCCGCCTTACGCTCTTCGGCGTACCGTTTGTTCGCGGCTTCGAGCACTTGCGCGGTGTTTTCCGCCTGCCGAGTCTCGACCTGCGCGACCACCTTCTCAACGCGCTCCGCGACGAGCTTCTCGATCGCCGCCGCGTCCGCAACCGCAACCGTTTGTACCGGGGTCACTGCCGGAGGCTTCGCCGCAAATCCATGAACGACAATCGCCGCCGCCAGCATCGCTGCCGACGCGAATCCGACTTTTGTGCCGGACGCCCACAGCCCCTGCCACCAGTTCGGCTCAAAAACCTTGTCTGAGACAAACGCGATCCGGCGCGGAACTTCTTCGTCGCGCACCGTCAGCAGCGCGTCGCGGGTCAAGCGCAGCCCGGCCAACTCCATGGCGCAGCCCTCACATGTCAACGCATGCTGCTGATAAGAGGCGTGTTCCGCGCGTGGAACTTCATCGAGAACGTATGCTTTCCAATCGAAGCCAGAGCAACTCATACGCGTCCTTCCGACACCGGAGCGAGCGCCGTCTTCAACAGATCAAGCGCCGTATAAAGCCTTGATTTCACTGTAGATACTGGGCACTCTAAAATTTCCGCCATCTCTTCGAACTTGAATCCTTGGTAAATCTTCAAAACGACTGCTTCCCGCTGGTCCGCCGACAGCCTTTGCAAAGCGCCGTCCACCGCGAGCGACAATTCCACCGGAAACATCCGCCCGCTCGACCGATTCCCTGTCGGAATTTCCCGTTCCGGGTCCAATTCGTCCTCCGGCCGGTTCTTCCGCAGCAGCGAATAGGCCTCGTTGTGGGCAATCCGGAACAGCCACGAACTGAACTTCGCCGGGTCGTCCAGCTTGTGCAAACCCTGGTACGCCTTCAAGAAAACATCCTGGCTGACATCCATGGCGTCTTCCCGATTTCCGGTTAACCGCAATAGATAGTTATAGATGCGCTTCTCCCACCGCGAGACGAGGAGGTTGTACGGCTCGACGTCACCGCGCCGGGCTTGGGCAATCAGATCGCGATCTTCAACCTCGCGGAAGATCAAATGTCAGGCTCCGTGAGTAGAGACGGCGTCGGCTCGCCAAAAGTTGGAGCGCCAACGCTTTTCTTCAGGATAGTGCCAGGACGGGGTTTGAGGAGAGTTAATCGGAGGCGGTGCGATCCCAACCGCTGCTTGGATCGCCAACCGCGCCGCTCGCCACGTTCTCGATCAGATCAAGGAAATCGATGATCTCTGGATCCATTGCATCCGCGGGCAAGAATCTCGCGAGAACGTGGTATTCGCTCTTCCTCATCAGGTTATCGAGCTTGATTTTTTCGAAAAACCGGGCAAACAAGGGATCGAGGAAGTCCTCGGTGACCTTGAGGTCGGCGGACCAGGGCGAACTCCTTCCGAGTGTTTCGAGCGCGTGCTCCAGTTCGTCAATCGTTGCGCGCCATTGATCGGTCCAATCCGAGGCAAAAAGCTCCGCCCGTTGGTCTTGTAGAAAGTGGGTCAACCAAAGGTCAAGCACCTCTCGTTGGCAGAGATAGTTTTCAATTTCGCGGCGTTTCCACATTCGCATCGGGAGGTACGCCTGCTCGGGAAGGACCCTGTCCAAGCGGTCGAATGCGGCAACACTGCGGAGGTCTGGGATTGCCTCCCGGAGACCGAAGAAGTGCGCCTCAGCGGCCTTTGGCTGATTTCCCACGTAGTGCACAAAGGGTCTTGCGAGCCTTTTGGCCGCCGGATGTCCGAGAGTCTCCGCAAACTGACGCAGGATCGCGAGGTCAGTCGATCCCTCGAGGTACAGGACCCATCCGACCTGTTCGGCCTGATAGTACTGATCGAAGCCGATTTCAGAGAGGGCCTCTAGCAACTGGCTCTTCCTGCCATCGATTCTATGCGGTTTGCCGACAAATGCGACCACGGAATCCCGGCCAGCCGCTTCGTTCAGGATGACTTCGGAGTGGCTGGCTGCAATGATCTGACTGCCGCTTTCCGCGGCGGCTTGCGTCAAGACCTGATAAATCTGTCGCTGGCGGAGGATCTCCAGATGCGCATCGGGCTCGTCCAATAACAGGATCGATCCCGGATTTGCGGTGAGATGGGCAAGGAGCAGAAGAGTTTGCTGCAACCCGCGTCCCGAGGAAGACAAATCGAGTACGGCCTTTGCGGTATCGCTGTACTGCATTTGGATCTCGCCGCGTTCGGCGACATATTCGGGCGGCTGCAATGCGACGCCAAATAGCTCCTTCACCTGCCTGGATAGGCGGTCCCAGCGGCCCTCGCCGTCGGGTCCTGTGAAGATCTGGTAGCAGAGATTGCGGAGGACTTCGGCGGTTCGGCCTTCGCCCAATCGGACCTTGATGGCACCCGAGTCGATGCGGGTTTCGTTCGAAAGAAGGCCGGACATCGGCGGCAAGTACGCTAGCTGCAAGGCCCCCGATGAGAGAGTGACGGAAACGGCTTCGTTATTGTCGGGGCCAGAAGCGCGAATGGGACGGCAATAGAAGGATTCGCTATTCGCGTAGTCGAACTCAAAGCCGCAGCGCCAAGTTGATGCCTGGTCAAAACCGTCGACAATGATTTCGATCAGGATGTTGGTTGTCTTTTGTTCGCCATTTGTGCGGCGCCCCCCTCGAACATGAAGGTCTCGCCACAAGAGGTTCGCGCTGGGAACCGGAACGGCGAGGAGATCTCGCCGGTTGATGGTGACGCCGACTCTTTGCTTCGGAACGACAACGCCGTGTCCACTTCTTTTTTCATTCCAGCGGCGAAGGCCAACGTCCCATAGTGCGAGTGCCTGCAGAGCGGTCGTCTTACCGGAATTGTTTGGGCCGACGAAGACGACGGGGCTGCCAAGCTCGATCTCAACATCATCGAATTTTTTGAAGTTGCGGATTCTGAGTTTGGTAAGCATTCGCGCGGCAGAATGCTCAGTCTAGCATCGGCGGATCTCACTCGGCGGATCGAGACAGAGTAAAGTCCGGAACGACCCTGGTCTCCAGCCAGCGCCGATAGCCGACTCCCGTCGCGTAGACGCAACACCCCAACGCGACCGCAGCTACTGCATTCAGGAACAGCACTGCGAAGGCGGTCACGAGGAAGGCTCCGGCGTCGGCCCGGCGCATTTTTGGAATCCGCCTCCACGTGCTCCAATCGAGCAGGCAGAGCCCCATCCACGCTGTCACTCCGGCCAGCGCCGGGATCGGAATGTGCGAAACGAAGCCAGAACCCATCCAGAGAAACGCCACTAAGAATCCCGCATGTGCAAGATTCGAAAGGCGCGACGTAGCTCCGCAGCGGACGCTGGCGAGGCTCCGCGCTGGAATGTCGGCGCTCGGCGGAACGCCGAACGCCCCAGCCACCAGATTCGCCAAGCCGTACGCGCCTAGTATATCGTTTCAGTAAACAGTATCCGATGAGAGTGCTTTGAAGGCCTTCCAGCGATGTACGACCGGCGCCTCATTTGAACGATCTGGACGCCTACTATCCTCCCGGCTGTACGATCCGGTTAATTCTCGACAACCACTCGGCACATCTTTCCAAAGAAACACGAGCTTACTTG
>JAYVTO010000096.1:0-23946 GCA_043788745.1 Acidobacteriaceae bacterium | reverse complement strand
CGTGATCGCCGCCGTCAGCGTCGTCTTGCCGTGATCGATGTGTCCAATCGTTCCCACGTTGCAGTGCGGTTTCGAACGATCAAATTTCTCTTTCGCCATCTTGTATCCCTCGAAATAACTTCCTGCGCTCAGCGATTCCCGCTTTGCTCTTTAGGAATCGCTCCCGTTGCGCCGCCATCGCGCGATCCGGGTGCTCCTCCGCTGCAACCATAACCCACGGTTTGTGAGCACTGGTCCAATGACCGCTCCTGCTGTTATGCTCGACCAAACGCCGATCGACGTTGGCGGAAATCCCGAGGTAAAATCGACCACTCGGAACACTCCGAAGCACGTACAAAAAGCACGGCAAAATCCTGGAGCTGCTGACCGGAATTGAACCGGTGACCTCTTCCTTACCAAGGAAGCGCTCTACCAACTGAGCTACAGCAGCCAAACTCAAACCCGCAACCCGCTGGGAGCCAACCGGTGACCTTCCGTCACGGACGCTCTACCAACTGAGCTACAGCAGTCCGATGACGCCGCCTCTTCGAATCAGGCGGCAAACTCCCGGCCTTGTGCCCACAGCAAACGACTGCGAACGGGGCCCAAAACGAATGGTGGACAGGGAAGGATTCGAACCTTCGTACCTCGCAAGGAGGGACAGATTTACAGTCTGTTGGCTTTAACCGCTCACCCACCTGTCCGCGCTGAAAGCCACAGGCATCACACACGTAACCGACGCGCACAACCTCAGGCCGTTAACTAGAATAACATAAAGTGCTTCAAAAGCACCTTCGCGATTTGCCGGTGAATCGAAGCACGAGGCAGCCGCGCACGAAGGACTGCGCTGGGACCCCGCGTACGGCGGTTCCCATGCGAGTGGCGACACAGTTTCTCGGAGCCGTCCCGTCTTCAGCCGTCCGCCAACTCGCTGCGCTACCTTGCGGATCACGGTCTCGACCCAGGCTTCGAAGAACTGATCGATCGGGATAGACCATGCGATGCCATCGAGGTCGCTGAGTCCTGCCAAGCCTCGTTCATCAACCGTCCATTCAATCGCTTGTAAGCCATCAAGAAAGATGCCGTTGGACAACGGTCGCCGCATCCAGATCTGCACCTCTCATTCGCGTGGGGTCCTGCTTTGTCCACGCTACTTGATCGCCGTTGCCGAACTCACCGGTTCAACCAAGTGGCAACTGCATGTAGTTTCCTCGCATGTCCTGGACGCCCGAGGGTCGACTCATCGGGTGCGAGCCCCAGCGTCCCAATTCCCATCGCGACCAGGCATGATTCGCCTTCGACTGGGAAAATCACGAAGCTCATACCGCCGTATGCACCTGCGTCGGGGTTCGACGGATGGATGTAGCCCGCGTATGGGACACCAGCGTCGCTTCCTCGCATATCTGGTGCTCGCAGGGTGACAGATTTCCCGGCGCGCTTGGCGTATCGCGTTCCGAAGAGTGCTCCGAGAGCCCTCTCGTTGCGGCCCTTCCAGTCGTCAACGTTCCCGGAGTGTATGATCTCGACGAGCGGATCGAATATGGACATCGCGGTTGTGTGGCTCCCTGAATTGGAAGGCCGGTTCTTGATTAGCAACCAGCGCTTGCCGTGTGCAATGTCACGGTGAACGTAGTCTATCGCGACGAATAGGCGCTTGTGGAACGACTGACCTACTGCGCCCCGCGCCGCTTGACGTCTATGTTTAGGCGCTTGATTTTTTGATTCAGCGTCGACAACGGAATGTGGAGCGCTTCCGCCGCTTCTGTCTGACTCCAGTTTGAGACTTCGAGTTGCTCCAG
Organism: Acidobacteriaceae bacterium; assembly: GCA_043788745.1. Lineage (GTDB taxonomy): Bacteria > Acidobacteriota > Terriglobia > Bryobacterales > Bryobacteraceae > JBBQWZ01. The sequence continues at coordinate 22,168 of JAYVTO010000096.1, read as the reverse complement.
GATTTTGCGGCGCTCGAAGTCGGCGACGATTTCGAATAGACTCGCGTCCGAAGCCAGGAGGCCGGACTCGTCGCGGCGGATTCGCATGCCTCCGGCTTGCAGCAGATGATCGGGTAACACGCTGGCGTGGACTTCGATGCCGGAGGCGAGGACGACGGCGCGCTCGACCACGTTCTCTAACTCGCGCACGTTGCCCGGCCAGTTGTGATCCATCAGGATCTGCATGGCGTCCGGCTCGAAGCGTAACTGCGAGCGGCCGTTTGCGTCGAGGAACTTCTCGTTCTCGCGGCAATACTTTGTGAAGAAGGAATCGACCAGGGGCGGCACGTCTTCCTTGCGGTCGCGGAGGGCGGGCAGGGCTAGGTTAATGACGTTGAGGCGGTAGTAGAGATCCTCGCGGAACTTGCCTTCTTCGATCATCTTTCGCAGGTCGCCGTTGGTGGCCGCGACGATGCGCACGTCGACCTTCACGATGTCGTTTGAGCCGACGGGCATGAATTCTTTTTCCTGTAAAACGCGCAGCAGCTTCGCTTGCGTTTCGAGGCTGAGGTTCGCAATTTCGTCGAAGAAAATCGTGCCGCGGTCGGCCGTTTCGAAGTAGCCTTTGCGCGACGCCAGCGCCGTCGTGAACGCGCCCTTCACGTGGCCGAAGAGCGTCGACTCGATCAATTCCGGCGGCACGGCGCCCGAGTTAAACGCGACGAACGCCTGATTCGCGCGCGCTGAATTCGCGTGGATCGCTTTCGCGATCAGTTCCTTGCCGGTGCCCGTTTCGCCAGTGACCAGGACTGTTGCGCGGCTGGGAGCGACCTGCGCGACGAGGTCGAAAATGCGCAGCATCCGCTCGCTTTTGCCGACGATGTTCGAGAAGCCGTAGCGCTCTTTGAGCGCGCGCTTCAGTGCGACGTTCTCGCGCTCCAGACGGGCCTTCAGGATCATGCGATCGATTTCGATCAGCAGTTTCTCGTTGTCCCAGGGCTTCGAGAAATAGTCGCTTGCGCCGCGCTTCAGCGCTTCGACCGCGACTTCGATCGAGCCATAGGCGGTGATCAAAAAGACCGGGGTCTCGGTGTCGCGCGCGCGCAACTCCTCAAGCACATCCATGCCGCTTTTGTCCGGCATCATGAGGTCGAGCAGGACGAGGTCGTAGCCCGTGGTTTCGAGCTTGCGCAAGCCCTCGGTCGCGGTCGGCGCGGTCTCGACGTTGAAGCGTTCGAGCGTCAGCAGTGTTTCCAGGCTCTCGCGGATGTCGGCTTCGTCATCAATGACGAGAATGCGGCCGCGCACGCCGCCCGGAATCGGGCCTTCGGCTGGGTAATTGAAGTCGGGCATGTTCGGACGTAGGTTTCAGAACTAGGTTAGCAGTTGGGCCGGAGCAGCCTGTTCCGCTTCGGCGGCCAGTTGCGGGATTACCGCCGTCGCGTGCCCGATGGCTTTTCCGTTGCCGTTGCCGTTTGCAGCGGCTTCGGCGAGGGCGACCTGGCGCGGTACGGAGCCGCGGCGGGCCAATGGGAACGTCAGCTTGAAGCTGGTTCCCGCGCCGATCGTGCTATCCACTTCGATCTCGCCGCCATGCTCGCGAATGATGCCATAGCTCACGGAAAGCCCCAAGCCCGTGCCCTTCTTCGCGCCCTTCGTTGTGAAGAAAGGATCGAAAATGCGCGCGCGATGCGCGGCCGCAATGCCGGCGCCGGTATCGGAGACCTCAATGTGCACGGTGGCCGATTCCGACCACGTGCGGATCTTCAGTTCGCCGCCTTCTTCCATCGCGTCGCGGGCATTCAGGATCAAGTTAAGGAACACCTGCTGGAGCTTCCCTGGGCTGCCCTTGATCGCCGGCAAATGCTCCTCGAATGCTTGGGTCACCCGCACTTGCGCCTTCATCAATTGATGCTCGACCAGGGTAACCGTCTCACGCGCGACCTTGTTGAGATCCAGATCGACAAACTCAACCTGCGACGTGCGCGAGAAATTCAGCAGGGAATTGACGATTTCGCTCGCGCGGAACGTCGATTTCGCGATCTTTTCGAGCAGCTTCGATTTGGCTTCGTCGCCCGAAACCTGCTTGGCAAGCATCTGCGCGTAGCTTGAAATCACAGCCAGGGGTGTATTCACCTCGTGCGCCACGCCGGCCGCGAGCAACCCAATCGAGCTCAGCTTGTCGGCTTGCACCAAGCGACGCTCAAGCTCGGCGCGATCGGTCACGTCGTCGAAGATAATCAGCCGGCCGATCTGCTCGCCTTCTTTTGAGACCAGTGGCGCAATCGCCAGATTCACCGTCGTCTCCTCAGGATGCTTCAACTCAAACTGATAGATGTTGTGAACGCCCGTCTCGCCGCGCACCGCGGAAAAGCGTTCGCACAATTCGAGAGGGAACAAGTCCGTCAACACGCGCCCGATGGCGGCCCCGCGGGTGATGCCGGTTAGCCGCTCGATCTGCGTATTCCAACTCTCCACGCGATCCTCGAGGTCGATCGCGAGAATGCCGACGTTGATCGATTCGACAATGTTCTCGCTGAACTCTTTCAGCCGCTCGAACTCTTCGACCTTGCGCGCCAGCGACCGATAGAGGTTCGCATTCTCGATCGCGATGCCGACGTATCCGCCGAGCGTTTGCACCAGTTCGACGTCGTCCGACGACAGAAAGTCGCCGTCGTCCGTACGACTTACGCCCAGGTAGGCGATCGTGCGGCCGCGCGCGCTGCACGGCATGTAATAGGTGAGCTCGAGTTCGGCAATCGTCTGCCGCACCGAGGCAGGCCAATCCTTCGAGACAATATCGAGCGGATTGCGTGTGCGTTCAAAGAACAAATACGGCTTGCCCGGCGCGTTCGACAAGAAAGAAAGATCGAGCGTGCGTGGCAACTCGTCGAAACGCCCTTGCCGGTCGCTTGCCATCCGCATGTTGAACCGTCCAGCGTTTTCGTCCCACAGGAAGACGGCAACCGAGCGAATGGACAGCGTCCGAATCAGCCGGTCCGTCACCGATTCCAGCATCTTGTCGAGATCGGTTTCGGCGCCCAGCTCCCGCGCAAATTCGATCAGCGTGCGCCGGTAGTCGTAGCGGTCGCGATAAAAGTAATAGCGGTCGAGTAACTCTTGCAACCAATTTCGAATGGGTTGAAAAATGAACGCGGCGATCAACAGCAGGGCAACCAGCGCGGTGCCGGACAGCTCACCGACCTTGCCCAGCGAGGAGATAACGCCGAAGAAGATGGCCAGCACCGAAAGCGTCGCCATCGTGTAGACGAGACCTTGCTGGAAGATGATGTCGACGTCCATCAGCCGGTAGCGCAGGATCGCGTAGGCCCACATCAGCGGCATCAGCGGCAGGGTCAGCACCGACATCTTCATCCGTTGGGTCGGCGTGCCGCCAAACACGTACGGCACCGCGTAGAAGATGGCGAACGGAAGAATCCCGGCGATGGCTCCGTTCCGCAGCCAAGTCAGTTGACGGCGAACTACAGGATCGTCATCCTGCTTGCGTACAAGCATCGTGAGTACTACCGCGCCAATCAAGTACGTCGCGCTCAGGAATGCCATTTGGATTCGGTCCAATAGCATCCGCACTTCAATCAGCGTACCGCCGAGCCGCAGCGTACCCGTCGCGATTCCGGCCCAAAGCGTGACGATCACAATCGCCGGAACGTAGAGTACGATGGCACGCCAGCCCCGCAGCCACTTCCGCGGGTGGGGAAACGCAAGGCAGAAATGCAGAAATACAGTCGGCGCAAGGAATCCGGCGGTGACGTTGCCCCAATAGATTACCTTGTCAAAATTATTCAGCTTGCCCGAATAATGGAACGCCGAAAGCACGAACGAAGCGAGGCAGAGCATGTAGAAATGCAGCGCCTTCGGCGCTCCGCCGCGCCGGAAATAAACGAACAAGCCGATGGCGAGATAAGCGGCCGCCGCCGCATACTGCGACCACAATGCCATGTCGGGCAGCATCTCGCCGACGATCACCTGCGCGGAGATCTCGGCGCCCCCCGCACCTTTCGGCCGCCAAACCTTGTATTCGGCTTTTTTCCAGGATCCGATCCGCGTGATCACCTGCGTCGCTTCCGACGAATCAGCGACCTTGTACTCGCTAATCGAAAGCAAGAGGTCGCCCGCGCGGAGGCCCGCTTTTTCCGCCGGTGCCCGGCTGGCGATGAACAGCGCTTCCACCCGATTAGAACCGTCCGCCTGCGCCCGATCAATCCACGTTACGCCGTCGTCGGCCAGGTGAAACTTGTTCTGCTGCTGGAAATTGAGGACAGCCGCAATAGCCGCGGCTGCGGTGAGGATCACCAGCAGGGCGCCGACGAATTGTTCTTTGAGCTCCCTCACGAGATTCGAGGACGCGGAGGCTCAGACCTCCGAAGACACTTTCCCGAGGTTTCTAGAGCAACTGGATGACCAACCCCGAAAACAACAAGTTGGATTGATAATACAGCACTTGCAAGATCGACGCGAGTAGGAACTCCCGGAATCGGGAGGAATCTCTACACGGTTGTGTATCTTAAGAGGCGCGGCAGCGTCTACGGTGGAATCCGCCGATGTCGATGAATAGGGCAGACGAAGCATGACAGAGCCCAGTAAGCATTGGTAGAGCCCACTCAGGGCAAGCCCCGCCCGTGGGCGGGGGGCCATGTTCAGTATATGGCGTCTCGACGTTTACCTGCCAGCTGTTTCCCCTGCTATCCTGTAACAGAACCGCAACTGACAGAACCGCAACGAATGGCGAACGAAGCGCATCCAATAGACGGGAGGGCATCCATGATGACTACTGAATTTGTGGACTGCAACCGCCTCGCGCCTGGAGTTCTCCTGGACGTCGAGACCAAAAACCGTCATTACCTGATCGAGTGTCTCGGCGGCGATAACATTCGTATTTCCGGCCACCCCGATTACTGCCCCACGCCGACCGAGGGCCATCTGCAAGGCTCCACCGACAAATCCGGAGTCGTCGAAGCCGGCCTCATCGAGCGCGGAAAGCACCTGAAGTTCTTCGTCGACGCGCATCGCCCTGTCACGACCAGTCGAGTGCTCCGCGTCCGGATTCAACGTTCCGCCACGATGCCGCCCGATCTGTCCGCCAGCATCCACTAGCTCTTCGACCGCTTGCATAGATTCATTTAATAGCAGGCAGGTGCTTGAGCGCCCGGGTCCAAGAGGTTGCAGTTGGAGCCGCGCACTGCGGGTAAGGTTATGTCACGATGCTCGGTTCGGTCGCCGCAGAGGTCCCGCCCTGAAGGGCGGGGTTATAGTGAATGGCGTTTGGTGGGGCGTCCACGCGCTCGCTGACGGTCGCGGTTCAGTGCTATCAGTGCGTTAGACAGCACCGGCTGGCGATTGGGTCGTCATAGGACATGCGCCGCATTAGGCTAGTGCGATGACCGGAACAAAACATCCCCCGGGGCTAGGCCCGGGGATAAGCCCCACCAGTTACGGCGGGGATCGTAACGATCCAAATCACGCGGTCAGAGGGCTGGCAGGTGAAATACCGAAGTGGAGTGCGTTGGCCTGAAATGCCCCCACAATGTGTCACGCAGCCACAGCCGGGCCGGTTAAGGTGGTTTTAACTCCTTTCTTGTCAACGCCTGGAACTGGCTCGCGGATTGCTTCTTGGTAGGCAGGAATGGGTATGCGCTCGTTTGTCGCCACTGTCGCTTTGATGATCGCCCCGGCGATGGTTACCGGATCGACCGTGCAGTTGCTGTCGAACGACGATCTGGTGGCGCGGTCTACGAGCATCGTGCGCGGCAAGGTGATTTCCGAAATCGGGATGGTTCGCCGGTCGAACATTTATACCAACTACCGGGTGCAGGTTCTTGAAGTTCTGAAGGGCACGGCCGGGGGGCAGATTGAGGTCGCGGTTCCGGGCGGAGTCGCGCAGGGTTACCGCGAGATCGTCTCGGGCGCGCCGAAGCTCACGACCGGCACCGAGTATGTGCTGTTTCTGTGGACCAGTCCCTCGGGGCTGACGCAGATCCTGGGCCTGTCGCAGGGGATGTTTTTCTCGATGAAGCAGACCGACGGATCGATGATGGCGCTTCGGCCGGGTGGCGCGGATGCGACCTTTGTAGACCCGAAGACGGGGCAGACGTCGACCGACAACGGCTCTCAATTTCCGGTCAGCGACATCCGCCGCCGGGTGAAGGCGCTGGCCGGCCTGGGAGCCTCGAAATAGGATGCAACGCCATCTGACAACGCGGTTCGTGCGGCTGGGCCTACTGGTGGCCGGCTTGGCGCTGACCTCGGGAATAGCTTCCGCCTATTACCATTTCGTTTACTACGGCGGACGCGTGGGTGCGATGACGCCGGTGCCGGTGCGGTTCGACCTCGGCTCGATAACGAGCAGGACGGTTTACTTCTTCATCTCCGACCAGGGCCCAACGAAGTTTGCGGCTGGCGATTCATTCGTTTCTCTGGTGAGCCAGATTCGGGCTGCCGCCGAAGTCTGGAACGGCGTACAGACCTCCGATTTGCGCGTGCAGTTCGGTGGAATCACGACGGCCGGAACGCAACAGGCCGGCCCCGGAATCGACGTTACCTTTGACGATGACATCGACCCCAGCCTGATCGCGGTGGGCGGCGTGAAGACGATCGCCGATTTGAGCTACTTCCCCAGCGGTTATATCCCGATTGTGCGTTCGGCGATCCGGCTGCGGAAGGACCTGAGCACGAACGATCCGGTCTACTCGGACAAATTCTTCCTTACGCTGGTGCACGAGTTCGGTCACACGCTGGGACTGCAGCACACGCAGACTTCGAGCGTGATGTCGACGCAGATCACGCGTTCGACCACCAAAGCGAGGCCGCTCGGCGCGGACGATATCGCCGGCATCTCGGTGCTCTACGGCAACTCGCAGTATGCGACCACGACGGGCAGCATCAGCGGACGCGTATCGTATGCGAACAACGGCCAGGCGGCAAACCTAGCCTCGGTCGTCGCCATTACGCCGCGCGGTGAGGCGGTGAGCACGCTTACCAATCCGGACGGAACGTACACAATTTCCGGACTGAATCCAGGATCGTACCTGCTGTATGTGCATCCGCTGCCCGCTCTGCTGCCGGGTGAGGTGACGCCGGCGAATATCAATTTGCCTGTAGACGTCGCGGGTGCGGTATTTGCAGCCGGTCAGGCGTTCGACACGGTTTTCTTTCCGGGTACGCGGGACGCGAAGCTGGCGAAAGCGATCGATGTCACCGTCGGTGCGTCGGCGGAAGGCAATAATTTCTCGGTTGCGCGGCGAACGGCGTCGGCGGTCTCTTCGGTCGAGCTGTTTGGTTACGTCGGGGATGTGGCGGTGAAAGGCCCGCGCATGCTGCCGAATGCGCCTTCGAACCTGGTGATGACGGCTCCGGGCCTGGTGGTAAACGGCCGGATCGCGTCTGGCGTCACCGTCTCGCTGCTGGGGGAGACCGGACTGTACGGGACGCCGACGGTGTTCTCAAACCAATTTATTCTGTTCTATGCGAGCCACACGGCCGCGGCTGGGCCGCGTCACCTGATTGTCAGCCTGAACAACGACATCTACGTGCTGCCGTCGGCGATGACGGTGGTGCAGAACGAAGCGCCGAGCGTCGTGACGTTGAAGCCTGCCGTGGACGATGCAGGCAACAAGGCCGTGGTCGTGACGGGCAAGAGCTTGTCGGCGACGACGCGAGTCTGGTTTGACGGCGCGCCGGCGACGATCAACAAGGTGAATCCGGAAGGCTCGCTGTTGGTTTCGCCTCCGCCGGCGAATGGCAGCTATACGGCGTATGTCGTCGCGTTGAATGGCGACGGCCAGACGTCGGCGGTTGGCCTGGGCTCGGCTGCACCTCCGCCGTTCGGATACGACGCGTCCGCGCCGCCGTCGTTCAACGTCAGCCCGTCGAGCATCGCCGCGGGAGTTGACGCGATGGTTGAGGTGACAGGCATCAATACGAACTTCGTCGAAGGGCAGACGATCGCGGGCTTCGGTTCGAGCGAAATCGTGGTGAAGCGGCGTTGGGTGCTGAGCCCGACCCGATTGCTGTTAAACGTCAGCGTCAACGCAACCGCCGCGTATGGGTTGACAACGTTGACGATCGCGAGCGGCCTGGCGCTTGTTTCGCGGCCGCTCTCGTTCCAGATCACGCCTCCGTCGGCGAACCAGGCGACGATGCGCGGGCCGGTCGTCAACCTTGCGACTGGACTTGCGGGCGTGCCTTCGGGCGGCACGGCGTTGATGTCGGGTTCCGGTTTGCCGGTGTCGGGTCCAGGCGTGTCGCTTACCGTAGGGGGTGTAGCCGCCTCGTTTACTTCGACTGGCAGCACGGTGACATTCCAGGTTCCGCCGGGCCTGAATCCCGGACCTGCGATGGTGCGCATGACGGCGACGCAGGGTGATCCGATCGCGCCGATCCTGATGCAGATCGACGGAGTTGCGCCGATCATCACGGGCGCGACAACCGACGCCAGCGGCGTCGTGGACGCGACGCGTCCCGCAAAGATCGGTGAAGTGGTTACGCTGGTTATTTACAGCATCACCGACGGCGTAAACCCCTTCAATCCGGCGGCACTGAAGGTGTCGGTTGGCGGAGTCGATATGCCGGGCGTGACGGTTACGCAGTTGAACCCCTTGGGCGGTTCTCTGGTCCAGTTCCTGCTTGGCACGAACGCACCGACAGGCGTCCAGCCCGTGCGTCTCTCGATCGATACGCGGGTGTCGAACGACATCGCGCTCGCGGTTCGGTAAATCCGGCGGCGCGATTCTCTTCGGCCCCGGTTCCCGTGGGACAATTTCGTTTAACCCTCGAAGTCCCAAAGGAACTCTGTGAGCAACATTCTGCAAACTCTGCCGCTGGGCGAGCGTGTCGGCATCGCCTTTTCGGGCGGCCTGGATACGAGCGCCGCGATCTATTGGATGCGTCAAAAGGGCGCTGTTCCGTATTGCTATACGGCAAACCTCGGACAGCCGGACGAGACCGACTACGATGAGATTCCGAAGCGCGCGATCGAGTGCGGCGCGGAAGCGGCCCGGCTGATCGACTGCCGCGCGCAACTGGTCCGCGAAGGCCTGGCGGCGTTGCAGTGCGGCGCGTTCCACATTACGACGGCCGGCGTCCCGTACTTCAATACGACACCCATCGGACGCGCTGTCACCGGCACCATGCTGGTGGGCGCGATGAAGGAAGACGGCGTCGACATCTGGGGCGATGGCAGCACCTACAAGGGCAACGACATCGAGCGCTTCTACCGGTACGGCCTGATGGTGAACCCCAGCCTGCGGATCTATAAGCCGTGGCTCGATCAGACATTTATCGACGAATTGGGCGGCCGCAAGGAGATGTCGGAGCTGCTCGAGAAAGCCGGCCTCGGCTACAAGATGAGCAAGGAGAAGGCCTACTCGACCGACTCCAATATCTGGGGCGCGACACACGAAGCGAAGGATCTTGAGTTCCTGAAGAACGGCATCCGCATTGTCGAACCCATTATGGGCGTCGCGCATTGGCGGGGCGATGTCGAGGTGAGGCCCGAAGAAGTGTGCGTCCGGTTTGAAGAAGGCCTGCCGGTCGCGATCAACGGCAAGACGTTTGCGACCGCTGTCGACATGGTGCTGGCAGCGAATGCGATCGGCGGACGGCACGGGCTGGGCATGTCCGATCAGATCGAGAATCGTATCATCGAGGCCAAGAGCCGGGGGATTTATGAGGCTCCGGGGATGGCGCTGTTCTTCCTCGCGTATGAGCGGCTGATTACCGGAATCCATAATGAAGGCACGCTGGAGCAATATCGCGACATGGGGCGCCGCCTGGGACGCCTGCTCTACGAAGGACGCTGGTTCGACCCGCAATCGATGATGCTGCGCGAGACGCTGCAGCGGTGGGTGTCGAAAGCAGTGACGGGCGAAGTGACGGTCGAACTGCGGCGCGGCAACGACTATTCGATTCTGAATACGGAGAGTCCGAACCTGACCTACGCGCCGGAACGTTTGAGCATGGAGAAGGTCGAGGGCGCATTTACGCCGCAGGATCGCATTGGCCAATTGACCATGCGGAACCTCGATATTGCCGACAGCCGGGCGAAGCTGTTTGTGTATTCGAAGGCCGGATTACTGGGTCCGCAAGTGTTTGAGGGGCTGCGGCTGCTCGACGGCGAGGATCCGAAAAAGGACTAAACTCGAGTCATGGCGTCGGGCGCGATTCACAAGCTTACGGAAGAACAATACTTGGCGCTCGAAGAGACGGCGCCGCTGAAGAGCGGGTTCTACGCCAGGGTGATGTATGCGATGTCGGGTGGGACTGTGGAGCAGTACACGCGCCAACCAGACGGTACGTGGCGGCTGCGTGACAATACGCGAAGCGAAGACCAGTTGGCGATCGAGTCGATTGGCGTACTGATTCCGAAGGGTGACATCTATGAGAGGGCGCGCTTTAACAAGCGAGCGGCGCTCCGCGACGCGCTGGTCGAACCGGAATGACCGCCGACGCGCACGTCCACTTCTTCTCTTATCGCTTCTTTGAACTTCTCGGCGCCGCGCCTGAAAAGATTGCGGCTTTGCCCTGGGAAATGCCGCCTGCCGATCCGGCCGAACTCGCCGCGCGCTGGATCGCGGAGTTCGACAAGCAGAACGTCGACCGCGCCGCGTTGATCGCGAGCCATCCGGGCGATGTGGCTTCTGTGTTGGCGGCGAAGAACGCCTACCCGCAACGCTTTGCTGCGTTCGCGATGGTGAATCCGGTAGCCATTGCTTTGCCGGACGGCATCGACTGCGCCTGCCTGTTTCCCGCGATGCATGCGTATTCTCTGCACGACGAGCGCGTGAAGCCGGTGTTTGAGAAATACAATCGCGTGTTCGTTCATTGCGGCGTGCTCAGCGTCGGCGTGCGCGCCAAGCTCGGCTTGGCTTCGCCGTTCGATATGCGCTTCTCGAATCCGCTCGACTTGCATGCGATCGCGTTGCGCCATCCGGCGACGAAGTTCATCGTGCCGCATTTCGGCGCGGGAATGTTCCGCGAAGCACTGATGCTTTGCGACCTGTGCCCAAACGTGTATCTCGACACCTCGAGCTCGAACGCATGGATGAAGTACGACGGGCTGGATCTTGAAATCGTATTCCGCCGCGCGCTCGCTGTATGCGGTCCGGAACGATTGCTGTTTGGCAGCGATTCGTCGTTCTTTCCGCGTGGCTGGAATCGTGATGTGCACGAGAAGCAGCACGCGGTCCTCAAGGCGGAAATCGGCCTCAATCAAGTTCATCTTGCGCGAATCTTCGGCGGCAACTTCGCGGAGTTATTTCCGGCATGATCTTGCGCACCGCGATTCGCCCTCGCCAATCTCCAAACGCGCTGTTGCCTCGGGCGGTTGATTTCGAGGATTCGCGTCGACATTTGATCGGAACATCGAATCCAGCCGGGTCCCGACGCGGCGCTTCGGGCCGCTCTGGTCGCGGCTCGGATTTGGTGCACTTCGTAATGAACATAGCCTAAGGATCGGTCTGCGTGCGCGGATTTATCGCATTTCTTCGCCTTCTCGCAGCATTAACTGGTTTCTGGCGGTCATGACGCGCGCTCGCGCCCGCTCACTTCGTTCGCGGTTCTTTGCTGGTGAGCGGTCGCAGGATTTGTACTGCGGCCCGTAGGGCGGAACACCGAGTATAAGGATAGGTAAGATCCCGGTGAGAGAAACTCCGGGCTGCGCGCACTAATGGTACGTGGTAGTACGGATTCGTTGGACACCGCGACATTGCCCGCAACCTCTTCCTCCGGGGAATCGGCTCCTCTCCGCTGTGGCTGAAGTACCGTACTACCAAAGCCAAGGTACCGCCGGAGTGCCTGTTTCGCTGACCACCTACCTGAACAATCTCGAGTTGTTCCGAAACCCGGCAGGCTCGATGCCTGCTCCTCCGGCGTTCCGCTTTCCGTTTGACCCAGCGCCGCGAGCGGCGATCCTGTTGGATGGCTTTCGCGAAACGAAGATGAGCCGCGTGTTTGCGGGCGGCTGGTGCGGTGCTGCGGCGAGCTTCAATCCGGAACTGCTTGCGGGTCCGCTGCCGCGCTTGAAGGCGCTGGCCGAGCGGGTGCTCAATCGCGAACTCGCAATTCCTTCGCTCGACCGCGCGGTCGTTGTGCTGGAGAGGCTTTCGGGCGACTGGTCGCTCGGCCGTACGCTGACCGCGCGCGACCGGGATCTTTTGTGGCACGCGTTCCGCGTACCGGTTTTCGTTCACTACATCGGACTCGGCAACGAACTGCTTGCGCAGGAATGCGAGGCCCTTGAGGGCGCACACATTGTCGAAAGGGCGGCTGGTTTCGCAGTCATGGACGACGGCCGGCTGACCGTCACGCCCTACGCCAATACGGCGTTTCCGGTAATGAACCTGATGACGGGGCTTCGCGCGGAGATCGACGAATCGCCGTGCGCCTGTGGTTTGGCGACGCCCAGGCTGCGGACACTGCGGAGCTTCGTACCGATGCTGGCGCGTCTGGCCGCGGCGGGGGCCGTCTAGGAATTTCCTTGTCGCGATTTCCCTGTCGCGATTCCTTCTCTTGGGACAGCCTATTTTGCTAACCTGACGATGTAGATCGTTCTCTGCCCAATGTGCGAGCGTGGCGGAATTGGCAGACGCACTGGATTTAGGTTCCAGCGGTTAACAGCCATGTCGGTTCGACCCCGACCGTTCGCACCACACCCATCTCGTTGCCCCTCCATCGATTCCTACGGTCCGGTGTCCACGACGTCCGGGACGAGATGTCCGTCTCTTGGGCGTATGCTAATATGCGAATATGCGCACGACGATTGACCTGCCCGACGCTCTATTTCGGCAAGCCAAGGCAAGTGCAGCAAAAAACGGCCTATCGCTAAAGGATCTTGTGACGAAGGCGTTGACGAGAGAGTTGGACTCCAGCTCGCCAACCGACCGGAAGAAGATCGGATACCGGGTTCAGCTTCCGTTGATTCGCATGGATTCCGATCCAAAAACTCGAACGCCAATTAACCTGACGAACGAGGACATCGGGCGAATCTTCGAGGAAGAGGATCTCGCGAAACTCAATGAAGTATTTGGTCGACGTTAACGTCTGGTTCGCGTTGGCGGAGCCCTACCACGCGCATCACGCCGAGGCGGCTGCGTGGTTTGAAGCAGCGAGCGTCGGAGAGGCGCTGCTCAGTCGAGTGACGATGCTGGGCCTTCTGCGTCTGCTGACCAATGCCACGACGATGAATGGCCGGCCTCTCGGCGGCGTGGATGCGTGGCAGCTATACACGCGACTGGAACTGGACGAGCGTACGGGATTTCTTGCCGAGCCCGACGGAGTCGAAGAAATGATGATGAGCCTGTTGCCGCGGGCGCCGCTGAGCGGGGCGGGATGGACGGATTGCTACTTGGCTTCGCTGGCTCTGGTGTCGAGCGTGCCGATTCTGACCTTCGATCAGGGCTTTCGGCGATTCCATGATCTCGAAGTCCGCCTGCTGGGCCAGTGATCCAAACGGGGCAGCGATTTGCCCCACTCACAGCCCCGAACTTATTGTCAATCGCGGCGGACTGCCTGTAGGATTGGGGAGCAATGCGGTTCCGGGGGCGGCTTGAACACGAGTTCGCAGCGCGCAGCGCGAAAAATGCGCGGTATTCGTTGCGCGCCTTCGCGGCGTTTCTGGGCACCGATCATTCGACGCTTTCGCAAATCTTGAAGGGCACGCGGCCGGTGCCCATTTCGCAGCTTCGCGCCTGGGCAAAGAAGCTGCGTCTGTCGCGCGAAGAGATTGCCGTGTTCGACGCAGCGGAGGACGTGGCATCAATCGAAGACGCGGCGCGCGAAGCGCAGTTGCGGCACTGGACGGCGGAAGCGATGGCGATTGTGACGGAGCGCGTGCACTGAAAACTGGTTCGATTGTCAAGATTGAAGGGTTTTCGCGCGGACAGCCGGTGGATTGCGGCGGAGGCGGGTACGACGCCAGATGCGGTGAATGTGGCGTTCGCGCGGCTGCTGCGGCTTGGGTTGATGGAGGCGCCATCTGCCACCAGGTGGAGCGCAACAACGGGCGCGAAAACAGAAGGTGAGTTTCGCGCGCAAGCTCTCGCGCAGGTACGGGCCAGGGCCGCTGCCTCGAAAGTGCGGTTACGCGATGGGCGAATCAAGAAAGAGGAATAAGAAAATGGGAAATGCAGTTGTACAGTTTCAGATCCTATCGAAAGCGCCGGAAGAAACCGCGAGCTTTTATGCGGCCTTGTTCGGCTGGTCCGTCGACGCCAACAATCCGATGGGTTACCGGCAGATCCGCACCGGATCGAGCGAGGGAATCCAGGGAGGCATCTGGCCCGCGCCGCCGCAGGCTCCTAATTTCGTGCAGTTATTCATGGCCGTCGAGGACGTAAAGGCGTCGGTCGAGAAGGCGGAATCGCTTGGCGCGAAGATGCTCATTCCACCAACAATGTTGCCTGATGGCGACGAGATGGCCGTCCTGCACGATCCGCAAGGCATGTCGTTTGCGCTATGGCGACGGGTTGAATAACGTTCTATTCGGCGGAGCCAATGGCAGCGAGCGCCGCTAGTTTCCGACTTGCGGCACGCGAATCGATCGATTGCTTCGCCATCGCGACGCCATCCCGCAAATCCTTCGCGACACCGGCGGCGAGCAGTCCGGCGGCGGCGTTCACGACGACGATGTTGCGATGAGCCCCGGTAGCGCCGCCGAGCACGTCCCGCGCGATCTCGGCGTTCCGCACAGGACCGCCTCCGCGCAACTCGTCGAGCGTCGCGTGCGGCATGTCGAAATCGGCTGGCGACCAGAAATGTTTCTCGACCTTGCCCGGCCACACTTCGTAGACGAGTGTCGGACCCGTGGTCGTGATCTCGTCCATGCCGTCGGACCCGCTGACTACGAAGCCGTGCTCGACGTCGAGTTGCGACAGCGCGCTAGCGAGCAACGCGGCGGCCTCTCGGGTGGGTGTTCCGATCACTTGAAACTGCGCGTCTGCGGGATTCGCCAGAGGGCCGAGCAGGTTGAAGGCGGTGCGCATTTTGAGTTCGCGGCGAATCGGTTGCACGTGCCCCATGGCGGGATGCATCAACGGCGCGAGCATAAAGCCGATGCCCGCCTCGCGGATTGCGGCCGCGATTTGCTCCGGCTGCAGGTCGATGCGCACGCCTAACGCCTCCAGCACATCCGCGCTGCCGCATTGGCTTGAGATCGAGCGGTTGCCGTGCTTCGCGACGCGCACGCCCGCGCCTGCGATGACGAATGCGGCGATCGTCGAGATGTTGAAGGTGTCGAGCCCGCTGCCGCCGGTTCCACACGAATCGAGAAGTGGGCCGTCGACCGTCACTTTACGCGACGCCGCTCGCATGGCGCGCGCGAATCCGGCGAGTTCTTCCGCGGTTTCGCCCTTCATATGAAGGGCGACCAGCAGCGCCGCGATCTGGACGGGCGATGCAGTGCCGGACAACAACGCGCCCATCGCGTCTTGCGCCTCAGTTGCGGAAAGGTGTTCTCTTCGCGATACGCGATGGAGAAAGGGCAGGAGTGGCATGCTAAACTGACTATTTTAGTTTCCCCTGCACGATAGCATGGGGCCACCGGAAAAAGCGACCCCAAACACGATGAAAATTCATGAGTATCAGGCCAAGAGCATCCTGGCCCAATACGGCGTCCCCGTGCCTCGCGGGGAAGTCGCCAGGACAGTAGACGAAGCCGAAGCGGCGGCGAAGAAACTGGGCGGCAGTGTTGTCGTCAAGGCGCAGATTCACGCCGGAGGCCGCGGCAAAGGCGGTGGCGTAAAAGTCGCGAAGGATGCCGCGGACGCGGTCGAACTCGCGAAAAAGATTCTTGGTATGACGCTGGTGACCCACCAGACCGGTCCTGAGGGCCGCGTCGTCAACCGGCTGCTGATCGAAGAGACGCTGCCCATTGATCGCGAACTCTACCTCGGCCTGGTCCTTGATCGTGTGTCGGGCAAGATTGTTTTCATGGCGTCGTCCGAAGGCGGCATGGAGATTGAAGAGGTCGCCGCGCATACTCCGGAAAAGATCCTGAAAGAAGAGATTGAGCCCGGCCAGGGCCTTTCCGGATTCCAGGCGCGCAAGCTGGCGTTCGGCATCGGGATTCCGGCGGGAAGCATCAATGCGGCCGTTGCCGCAATGCAGTCGCTGGTGCGCGCCTATGACGCGATTGACGCGTCGCTCGCCGAAATCAATCCGTTCATGTTGACCAAGGACGGTAAGGTCTACGCGCTGGATGCAAAGATTACGCTCGACGACAACGCGCTCTATCGCCACAAGGATCTGATGGAACTGCGCGACCTCAATGAAGAGGATCCGCTCGAAGTCGAAGCCTCGAAGTTCGGTCTCAACTACATCAAGCTCGACGGCTCGGTGGCGTGCATGGTGAACGGCGCCGGCCTTGCGATGGCGACGATGGACATCATTAAATACGCGGGCGGCAGTCCGGCGAACTTTCTCGATGTCGGCGGCGGCGCCAATACGGAGCAGATTCGCAATGCGTTTCGCATTCTGTTGTCGGATACGAGAGTGAAGGCGGTTTTCATCAATATTTTCGGCGGCATCCTGCGCTGCGACACGCTGGCAACGGGAGTTGTGACGGCGGCGCGCGAACTCGAAATGAAGCTGCCCATCGTCATTCGCATGGAAGGCACGAACGTGGAACTCGGCCGCCAGATTCTGAAGGATTCCGGTCTTCCGCTCACCGTTGCCGAGAACATGAAAGACGGGGCCGACAAAGTAGTGGCGCTCGCGAAATAGTTTGCCGAAATAGGAAAGTACACGAAATCATGAGCGTATTAGTCGACAAGAACACGCGCGTGCTGGTGCAGGGCTTCACCGGCAAAGAAGGATCGTTCCACGCGCAAACCGCCATGAACTACGGCACCACCGTAGTCGGCGGAGTCACCCCCGGCAAAGGCGGTCAGACGCATCTCGACCGGCCTGTGTTCGACACCGTCGCCGATTGCGTGAAGCAGACCGGCGCGAACGCATCCGTGATTTTCGTGCCGCCACCGTTTGCGGCCGACGCGATTATGGAGGCCGCCGACGCCGGCGTCGAACTCATCGTTTGCATCACGGAGGGCATTCCGGCCCTCGATATGGTGAAGGCCTGGGAATACTTGAAGAAGCATCCGAAGACGCGTCTGATTGGACCCAACTGCCCCGGCGTGATTACGCCCGGTGAATGCAAGATCGGCATCATGCCGGCGCACATTCACTTAAAGGGCCACGTTGGTGTGGTGTCGCGCTCGGGCACGTTGACGTACGAGGCGGTGGGTCAATTGACGGCGCTGGGCATTGGGCAGTCGACGTGCATCGGCATCGGCGGCGATCCAATTATTGGCACGACGCACCTCGATGCGATGAAGTTGTTCAATGAAGATCCCGACACGCACGCGATCGTAATGATCGGCGAGATCGGTGGCAATAACGAAGAGATCGCGGCGGAGTACGTGAAGAATCACGTCAAGAAGCCGGTGGTCGGCTTTATCGCGGGACAGACGGCGCCTCCCGGACGCCGCATGGGGCACGCCGGCGCCATCATCGCGGGCGGCGCGGGCAAGGCCGAAGACAAGATCAAGGCCATGGAGGACGCTGGCATTACTGTGTGTCCGACGCCCGCCGACATTGGTGCAAAGGTAAAGAGCAGGCTTTCGTAGAATCCCCGGGGTTTGACACCCAGGGTTAGATCGAGCGCGGCCTCAATGGCCCGCGCCGCGGGCATCGCCAATCCTTACAGAAGGCTGTGCGCAGACAGGAAAAGGAAATAAAAACCATGGAAACGACATTCGCGATTATCAAGCCTGACGCCGTAGGCAACGGCCATACCGGCAAAATCATCGACATCATTCTGCAGAATGGCTTCAAGATTCGCGGCATGAAGCAGAAGCGCATGAGCCAAATGGAAGCCGAAGAGTTCTACGGCGTCCATCGCGAACGCCCCTTCTTTGCGAGCCTCGTCTTTTTCATGACCTCTGGCCCCGTGGTCATGATGGCGTTGCAGCGTGAAGACGCAATCAAGATGTGGCGCGAAGTGATGGGCGCAACGAACCCCGCCAACGCGGCCGATGGCACCATCCGCAAGCTGTTTGCGGAATCGATTGAACGGAATTCGGCGCACGGCTCCGATGCTCCGGAGACGGCAGCCGTTGAAGTGCCGTTCTTCTTCGCGGGCACGGAACTGCTCTAGCGCAGTGCGGCTCAAATCCTTCAAGATAACGTGTCCGCTCACTGACGGGCGAGATTGGATCGGACAGATTGGATCGGGCGCTGTCGGTATTGGTGAGATCCGCTCACTCTCCAGGAACCATCCCATAAGTTGTTGAATCTCGGTCGCAGCGGGACGGGCCGACGGCTGGTGAATCCGCTTCCGACGCGGCCCTTCGGGCCGCTTTGGTCGCGGCTCGGATTTGGCGCATTTCGCAATGAACATAGCCTTGGCATCCCAGCCCTGAAGGGCGGGGTTATAGCCTCTGCTCGTTGCGCCTCATGCTGAGATCTTTGTTACTGCTGCTCCCAATTGGTTTCCGGCGGTCATGACGCGCCGAGGCGTCCGTGACTTTGTTCGCGGTTTTTTGCTGGCGAGCGGCGGGAGTTTTTCACAGTTCCTGACGGTCGGGGTTCAGTCCTATGAGTGCCATAGACAGCGCCGACATGAGCGGCAGCCGGCTGCGATATCTTAGACCACATGGGGCCGTTCCGCAACACATACTCGACTGGCTGCAGCAAGTCGCCCCGCCGATGGCGCCCGAAGACTTCACGTTGGCGGAAGCGCACGCACTCATGGATCGCCTTTGCTCGTACGGCGGGCCGCCGCAAGAGGTCGCGCACGTCGAGACCATCGCGGTAGGGCAGGGAAGGGTCCGCGTCTATCGCCCCGCCGGATCGACGGCCGAAGCGAAGCTCCCTGTCTTCGTCTTCCTCCACGGCGGAGCGTTCTATCTCGGCACGTTCGACAACTACGAGGAAGTCTGTCGCGAACTGTGCAACCGCAGCGGGGCGATTGTCGCGAGCGTGGAGTATCGCCTTGCGCCGATGAACCCGTTTCCCGCTGCGGTCGACGATTGCTACGCGGCTATCGAGTGGGCGGCGCGCACCTACCCCGGCGTTCCGATTGCCGTTGGAGGAGACAGCGCGGGCGGATGCCTTACGGCCGCGATGACGCAAGCCTGCCGCGATCGCGGCGGCCCGAAGATAGCTCTGCAGATGTTGAACTATCCAGTGACGGATCATCTCCCCGACGATCCCTCGTATCGCGAAAACGAAGGCCTGCTGCTTACGCGCGATGCGCTAACTGTGATGTGGTCGATGTACGCGCAGGATCCTGCCGCCCTTTCGAATCCACTCGCGGTGCCTGCGCGAGCAACAAACCTGAGCGGACTGCCGACCGCGCTCGTCATCACCGCCGAACACGATCCGCTGCGAGACGAAGGCGAAGCGTACGCCAAGAGCTTGGAAGCCGCAGGCGTTACTGCCACGCTGACGCGCTATCCAGGCGCGATCCACCGCTTTCTCGCCGCCGGCGAAATCATGCCGGAAGCCCATGTCGCGATCGAGCAGATCGCGGCTGCCTACGCAGCGCCTTCGGAAGCCGACCGATCCGCGCGCTAGCGCTATGACCGGCGGAAAACATCCCCGGGCTAAAAGCGAGCGGGTGCCCGGAGCGTGAGGGGCGGGGTTGTTGTCGCTGGCCGCTCACTAACGTTCGCGGTTCTTCGAGAGGAGCAGCGACGGTTTGTCGCTGCCCGCCACATACAAGGTTGTCCCGGCGGCGTCGAGTGCAAGATCGTAGGCATCCAACGCCGAGTCGAGCGCTTTACCGCCGTCGCCGGAAAATCGCAACCGTCCATTTCCGGCGACGGTTGAAATGATGTCGGTTTGGCCGTCAACACGGCGAATACGGCCGTTTACGGTATCGCAGATGTACAGATTGCCGGCGCGGTCGATCGCCAGTCCCTGTGGACCGTTCAGGCGGGCGATGTTGCCAATCCGCCGTCGCCGAGAAATCCGGCGCGACCACTGCCGACAACGGTCGAGATGACGCCGGTTCTTGCGATGCGGCGAACGCGATGGTCGGCGCGGTCGCTAAAATAGAAGTTTCCGGACGCATCGGCGACCAAGCCGAAGGGTTCCCGCAGGGTAACCGAGTTTGCCGGACTGCCGTCGGGCAGCGTCGGCGCTCCCGCGATCGTGCGGATTGTGTAAGATTGCGCAGCTAGCCTGGTGCCGGCGATGTTTAAAAAAGAACTCAAAAGGGCAGAGCCGAATACGAGTTTACGGGAGTAGTTCATCAAGACTCCAGAATGAACCTCTATTATCGCCAAGTCTGCCACGCCCGTAAAGGATGATTATGCCCACACTCTCGATTCGCGATGTTGATCTTAAAGGTAAGCGCGTTTTTATGCGCGTCGACTTTAACGTGCCTCTTGCTCCCGGCGGCAAAGAGATTACTTCCGACAAGCGGATTCGTGCTTCGTTGCCGTCGATTCAGTACGCTCTCGATCACGGAGCGGGGCTTTTGTTGGCTAGCCATTTGGGGCGGCCAAAGGGCATGCCGATTCCTGAGATGAGCCTTGGCCCTTGCGCAGTGAAGCTTGCCGAGTTGCTTGGACGGCCCGTGGGCATGGCCTACGATTGCATTGGCGCCAGCGTCCATGCGCGCCTGCCGAAGCCGGGCGAGATTCTGTTGCTGGAGAATTTGCGCTTCCACAACGGCGAAGAAGAGAACGATCCGGAATTCTCGAAGCAGCTTGCGGAATTGTGCGATGTGTATGTGAACGACGCGTTCGGCTCGGCGCATCGGGCGCATGCTTCGACGGTTGGCATGATCCAGTTTGTCCCGCAAGCCGCCGCTGGATTGCTGATGGACAAAGAGCTGGAATATCTCGAAAAGGTGACAAGGAATCCCGAGCATCCCTGCATCGCGATTCTCGGCGGCGCGAAAGTGTCCGACAAAATTGAAGTGATTCAGAACCTGATGAAGTTCGTCGACAAGCTGTTAATTGGCGGCGCAATGGCGTATACGTTCCTGAAGGCGCAGAATCTGCCGACTGGAAAATCCCTGGTCGAAGAAGACAAAGTCGGCCTCGCAAAAAAGCTGCTCGCCGAGGCGGGCGCCAGACTGATGTTGCCCACCGACCATGTGGTCGCCGCCGAGTTCAAAGCAGGCGCGGATCACGAAACCGTGACGGCGATCCCCGCTGGCAAGATGGCGCTCGACATTGGGCCAGCCACGATTGCGGCGTACGAGGCCGAGATCGCGAAGGCCAAAACGATCATTTGGAACGGGCCGATGGGCGTGTTTGAGATGAAGCCGTTCGATACTGGCACGGTCGAGCTGGCGAAAGCTGTCGCCGCGTCGGGAGCGGTGTCGCTGGTGGGCGGCGGCGATTCCGAGAAGGCGATCAAATCCGCCGGAGTGTCCGACAAAATCTCGCACATCTCAACCGGCGGAGGAGCATCGCTAGAGTATCTCGCCGGAATCGAACTGCCGGGCGTCGCGGCGCTCACCAACAAGTAAAGCGCGCACGACGAGCACTGCCTCGAGCACGAAGCGCCCCCGAAAAGGGTCGAGAAGTACCAGATTCAGTTCGAGCGAGCTACCTCAGCGGCGAGTGGCGCGCCAGTAGTCGCGGAACGCCTCGAGGCGGCCGAGCGACTCCTTGTCCTTCTGCCGGTTTGCTGCACGCTTGCTGGCAATGATGTCATCCAAATGGCAGACCGGGAAGCCTTCCACCTCGATCCGGCGTGACCAGGCGTCCTCGAAGCGTTCGATGCCGTCCGGCGCGAAGACGAGGTCGAGGTCGAAGGGGCCGTTCTTCAGTTGAATGAAATCCTTGCCGCGCCGGATCTCTTCTTGTTCGGCGGCGCTGAGTGCAAACCCGAGTTCGTGCAGGGCTGGGACGACCGCTTCGCAGTTATCGCGCTGCTTGTCCAGGTACAGATCCGCGTCCTGGGTTGTATCGGGGTATCCGAGAAGGATGGCCCCGGATTTGCCCAGAAACAGATACCGGACTCCATGCGCGGCAAACGCGTGCTGGATCTCCCGTGCCTGGCGATATTCGAAGGCAGCCATACTTGGATCTCAATCGGCCGTCTTGTAGCCGAGCCACTCGGGCAGATTTTCATTGCACCAGCGGCGGTAGTCCGCCATGGTGTCGAACGATCGATAACGCGCGTCGTCGAGCACGGGCTTGTAGGTGTGGAGGAAGGC
>JAYVTO010000095.1:0-2356 GCA_043788745.1 Acidobacteriaceae bacterium | reverse complement strand
CACTTTTCCATCGGTAATGCTAATAAAAGTGGGAATATTGCCGTGCAGGTCCAACAAGGTGTGCATCTTGACGGCGGCCTTGTTCTGGCGGAACTTGGCCCACGGAAAGATCGACAAACACAAATCGATCGTCGTGGAATCGAGCGCATAAAGGCTGTGGTTCAACTCGACGCCGATCGGGTCGGTGGCGTACATCGGTCTCGCGATTGCGATGAGAGCCAAGGCAAAATCACGATAGATGCGCCAGTCGTGCCGCTCGTTGGCATCGGCCAACGTCGTTCGCGAAATCTTGCCCCGAAAGCCCATGTGGAACAGCTTGCTGGACATGGATCGAAGACACGCCTCGATGTCGCGCAGACTCTCCCTGTAAGTCAATTGCGCAAATGCCATGGCCAGATACTGATCCCGGCAGGAAAAGCCGCGCGGGTTAGCATCGCCGCCATACCGCGTGACACATTCCCGGAATTCTTGAATTGGCGCATGAGCGATCACCTGCGAGAAAATAGTCCGACCCGCGTTCATGCCTCATTGTTCCGCACCTCAAAAAGCGGTTTTGACCCGGAGGGTAAACTTTTGGAATTTCAAATAGATTTTAAGGCGAATCACCGCAGATCATTGATTCTAGATGGCTTCTACGCCGTCGCGGAAAAATAGCCGGACACTTGTGGACGCAAGTGGCCGCCCTAGTCGTCGCCCGAGGGGTGGAAGTGGGGAAGTGGGACGGTCTGATTAGTCCCAATGCACTATTCAGTGAAAACCGCATTTTCAGGCCACTTTCCAGCTCACGCACTCAAACGATGCAGATTCAGAACCGTCAACACCGGACCCACAATCCATCCTCTGAACAGCTTTCTTCCGAGAGGGCTTTTGCGACTCCGGGCCAATCTCTGCATTTCGCGGCGCAAAGGGGGGCGGACGACATGCCACAGAGCCACTCGGTAGCGACGCCCAGCAAGACCTCCCGCGAGCGGCTCGTCCACGAGCTACAACCGCTTCGACGCAAATGGCCGTCAAGCGCGCTCGTCCAACTCCAAGCGACACGGTAGGAAGACGGACTGGCCATGAAGCCCGCATCCTACTATCAAAAGAAAGAGCAGACGTACCTCAAGCACTTCTTCCTTGAGCGCTACCTGGAAACGGTCGCGTTTCACATCGGGCACTCACACGGGGCGTTCGCCTACGTCGATTGCTTCTCCGGCCCCTGGCGATCCGACGACGAAGAACTCGCCGACACCTCCATTCGCATCGCCCTCGATCGGCTCAACTACGTCCGCGAAGGACTCGCAGCATGCGCGCGCATCGCGACCATCCAAGCAATTTTCATCGAGAAAGATCGCGAACCCTTCAACGCACTCAAACGAGCGCTCACAACACAGCCACGCCATCAAAACCACCGCCCTACCCGGAGCGTTTGAAGACAACATCAGCACGATCCTCACCGCTGTCGGGAAGACGTTCGCGTTTTTTTTCATAGACCCCAAAGGCTGGACCGGCTTCGCCATGGACACGATAAAGCCAGTCCTCCTCCACCAGCCAGGCGAGGTCATGGTGAACTTCATGTACGACTTCATCAACCGATTCCTCAACCTCCCAACACCGCAAAACGAAGCATCCCTTGATCGCTTCTTCGGCACCGACCGTTGGCGCGCGATCCGCAATGCTCCCGACCGGGAAGCAGCAAGCGTACAACTCTACATGGAACAACTGCGCCTCTCGGGAGACTTTACCTACGTCACGTCGACTCGCATCCTCAAGCCGCTCCACAACAGAGCATACTTCCACCTTATCTACGCCACCCGAAGCCCCAAAGGAATCACCGAATTTCGCGCCGTCGAAAAAAAGGCTTTCGTCGAACAGGAGACGGTGCGCGCCACCGCACAGCGCGACCATCGCGAACAGCGCACGGGTCAAACCGAACTGCCCTTCAACCCCACAACGGCAGATTCCAGCGCGAGAAATGAATAACGAGCAGCACAACTCACCCTCGCAGAAGCGACCGTTTACCGACTCATCACGAACGGACCGCTCGCCTACGAAAAGCTACAGCCAATAGTCCTTGAACTGCCGCTCGTCTGGAACAACGATCTCACCAAGATACTCCTAGATGGAAAAACGGCCGGACGACTCGCCATCGATGGCATGAAACCACGAGACCGTAACCCAAAGCCGGGATGCATCATCGGCATCCCAAGTATCGACTAGCGGAGCCATGAAAAGGGCAGACTCCAGGCAGAAACAAGCCGTTGGCCAAGCCGATTCCGCGCCATGCTGGAACAATGGCTTCGAACGATTCGCGACCTTTGGCCAGAATGCCCGGCAATGATCAGTTGCAATGGCCAAACGCTCCAAACAATGC
>JAYVTO010000094.1:0-19830 GCA_043788745.1 Acidobacteriaceae bacterium | reverse complement strand
GCCTTCCTCCACACCTACAAGCCCGTGCTCGACGACGCGCGTTATCGATCGTTCGACACCATGGCGGACTACCGCCGCTGGTGCAATGAAAATCTGCCCTGGCGGGGATCTCTTCTGTGGGAAACAATGGGGACAGTCTCAATTCCACTTTATCTCCAGTGTTTTCCACAACGACGCCGATATCCTCGTTCTAGCGACTGCTTCGTCGACTCCTCAAATGCACTAACCCCAGTCACGGCGCTCGAAAATATTTCTCTCCCCGCCCTGAAGGGCGGGGTTATGGCTGTGGTGAGGGTGCTGAATCGGCCCGCGAACTTGCGATGACGCCTTACAGGCCTACTCGCCGATACCTTCAAAGAGGGTCGACGTGAGATAGCGTTCACCGGAATCGGGGAGGACGACGACGATGGTTTTGCCAGCCATCTCAGGCTCGTGCGCAACACGGATCGCAACCGCGGCGGCAGCGCCGCAACTGATGCCGCAGAGAATCCCTTCTTCCTTCGCAAGACGCCGCGCCATTTCGATCGCTTCCTCGTTGGACGCGAGTTCCACCCGATCGACAAGCGTGACGTCGAGCGTATCGGGAATGAAGCCTGCGCCGATGCCTTGAATCTTGTGCGGGCCGGGCTTCAGCGTTTCGCCGTGCAGCGACTGCGTGATGATGGGGCTGCCAGCGGGTTCGACGCCGATGGACGTGATGGCTTTGCCGCGCACCTGTTTGAAGTAGCGCGAGACGCCGGTGATGGTGCCTCCGGTGCCGATGCCGGCGACGAAGACGTCGACGTTGCCCTCGGTGTCGTCCCAGATTTCGGGGCCGGTGGTCGTGACGTGAATCGCGGGATTGGCGGGATTCTTGAATTGCTGCAGAAGAATGTAGCGGCCGGGGTCGGCCTCGACCATCTGTTCCGCGCGGTCGATCGACGCCCGCATGCCGCCTGCGCCATCGGTGAGGATGAGATTCGCGCCGAACGCGCGCAGCACTTTGCGGCGTTCGATCGACATCGTCTCGGGCATGATCAACGTGATGGGATAGCCTCGGGCGGCGGCGACGAAGGCGAGCGCGATGCCCGTATTGCCGCTCGTCGGCTCGATCAATTCTTTGCCGGGCCCGAGGATGCCGCGCTGCTCGGCGTCCCAGATCATGGCCGCACCAATGCGGCACTTGACGGAATAGGCGGGGTTGCGTCCCTCAATCTTGGCGAGGACGGTGGCGCCGGTGTTGCCTGTGACGCGGTTGAGCTTCACGAGCGGGGTGCGGCCAATGCTTAGAGAATTGTCGGCAAAAACAGGCACGGATCAAATCTCCCAATTCGGAACGTAGGTGGTCTTCGATTCCTGATACTCGCGCGCGAGTTCGGCGAAGTTAGTTTTGTCGATGACGTTCGAGATGCCTTCGTCGACGCGCCTCCAAAGCCCACAGAACGGGACGTCTTTGCGGCGTTTGGTGCGCGCGTCCATCGGGCCTTCGATCGCACGCATCACTTCGCCGACGGTGATCATGTCGGCGGGGCGGGCGAGCTTGTATCCGCCCTCGGCGCCGCGACGGGATTGGACAATACCGGATTGCTTGAGCGAGCCAAGAATCAGTTCGAGAAACTTCTGCGGAATCTTTTGACGCCTCGCGATGTCGGCAATCTTGATCGGCTCGCCCTGTGGTTGGGTGGCCAGATCGAACACGGCTTCGAGGGCGTATTCGCCTTTGACGGAAATATTCATGTTGCGGCGAAAACCATTGTAGCTGCGAAGTGGACGAACGGGGGAAGCCGGACGAAGCGGCGGTGGTACATGCGATTGCGCGGTCTGATATTCTCCGTTTGATGCCAGTAAGCTCGCCATCCTCTCACATTCTCAAAGGAAGCGTGGTGGCGGACCTCGGCAACGTCGCCTACCGGATGACATTGCTCGGGGAAATCTATCGGCAGAAGACCGGTCTGCGGCTGTTTCCTGGCACGCTGAATCTGGATCTCAAAGAACCGTGGCGCGTACCGCGGGCGCTGGCGATCCGCATCGAGAAGGAAGAATACGGCGGCAGTGTTTCGTGGAGTCTGGTTCCCTGCCGCGTCTTTGGGAGCGGCCTTCATCGTTCGCACCGATGCGGCGGAGGAGAGCACGAGTACCTTGGCGCACCGGATTCTTGAGATCGCGTCTGACGTGAAGCTGCGCGACGCCTATGCGCTCTCCGACGGCGTGGTGGTCGAGGTCGAAGTATAACCGGAGATGGCCGCGACCAATCCGGCGGCGGTGTGCTCGGCAGCTTCCACCTCGAAGACAAGGCCGTGCATCGCCAGAACAGCGGAGGTCGCCGGACCGATCGAAGCAATGCGCGTACCAGCGAGTGCGTCCTTAGCGACACACGCCAAGCAGTGCTTGACGGCCGAAGAACTCGCGAACAAGATCCAGTGGGGCTTCGGGGATTGCGTGAAAAGCCGTTTCAGACTGGCGGCCGCCGTGGCCGGCAGCACGTTGCGATACACCTCGAGAATTTCAACTTGCGCGCCGAGTTCCGTCAGCGCGGCAGGGACGAGGTCGCGCGCAACAGCCGCGCGAGGCAGCAGGATCCGCTTACCGAGCAGATCATGCTTCTCGAACGCCGCCACGACGCCTTCGGCGGTATATTCAGCAGGCATGATCGCAACGGTTGCACCGCGCGAGAGCAGCGCCGCCTTCGTCGCGGGGCCGATCGCGCAAAGACGCGGCTTGCGCGGGACCCGTGCGCCGGCTTCAAAGAAGAAGCGCACGGCGTTCGCCGAAGTAAAGAGAATCCAATCGTTGGTTTCGGTCTCTTGCAGGGCTTCTTCGACGGGCACCGGGTCGGTAGGCGGCACGAGTTCGATCAACGGGACCGAAATGGCTTCGCCGCCTAGCTTTTGAATCTCGACGGCGAGTTCGGCGCAGCCGCGAGTATCTCTGGTGACGAGGATGCGTTGTCCGGCGAGAGGCTTCATGCGCCGTAGACACTCGTCAGAATTTCGTGCGCGCCTTCGCGAATCAGTTGTTCGCCGAGCGCTCGCCCGATAGCGGCAGCGTCGTGCGATGGGCCGGAGCGCCGGCCGCGAACCATCTTCGCTCCATCCTGCGAAGCAATGACGGCTTGCAGATGAAGCGCGCCCGCATCGACGCGGGCATGCGCGCCGATGGGCACCTGGCAGCCGCCGCCCATCGATTGCAGCAGAGCGCGTTCGGCGGTTACGGCGTCGTTGGTCGGCGCGTGATTGAGTTGAGCGATCAGGTCGCGGGCTTTCGTATTGTCCTCTTTTACTTCGATGGCGAGCGAACCCTGGCCTGCGGCCGGGCACATCTGGTCTACGGCAATCAGTTCGGCGATGCGATCCTGCCACCCGAGACGCCGGAGTCCGGCGGCAGCGAGCAAAATCGCGTCGTAGTGGCCTTCATCGAGTTTGCGCAAGCGCGTGTCGACGTTGCCGCGAATCTCCAGAATAGCGAGATCGGGGCGCAGCGCGCGCAGCTGCGCGGCGCGCCGCAAGGAACTGGTTCCAACGCGAGCGCCGTGCGGCAGTCGCGCGAGCGGCAGACCGACGATCGCATCACGCACATCTTCGCGCTCCGGCGTCGCGGCTATGAGGAGGCCGGCGGGCTGTTCGGTAGGCATATCCTTCAAGCTGTGGACCGCGATGTCGACGCTTGCGTCGAGCAGCGCGTCTTCGATTTCTTTGGTGAACAGGCCCTTGCCGCCGGCCTTCGACAGCGCGACGTCGAGCACCTTGTCGCCGGTGGTTTTAATGATCTCGATGCGCGTCTCGGCGCCGAGTTCGGCGAGGCGAGCGGCAACCCAGCGGGATTGCCAGAGAGCGAGTTGCGAG
Organism: Acidobacteriaceae bacterium; assembly: GCA_043788745.1. Lineage (GTDB taxonomy): Bacteria > Acidobacteriota > Terriglobia > Bryobacterales > Bryobacteraceae > JBBQWZ01. The sequence continues at coordinate 16,009 of JAYVTO010000094.1, read as the reverse complement.
CCTCGGGATCCTATCACGATCAACGCGGACGCCCCTTTCGAGGTCCGACCACATCAATGTCTGTTCTCGAAAAGTCGTCGCCCTTGAACAACAGTGGCTGGCGGGTCTTCTTGGCGAGCGCGTAGGAAAAGCAGTCCCCCATGTTCAGTTTCGCGGGATGGTTGCCTCGCCCGAACTGGGCATACGCAGACCGCGCGATCTGAGCCTGCACTTGATCCAGGTCCACAACATCGATCGCGGCCCGGTCGAGAAAGGCATTCAGTCCGGAACGCATCCTTGCGTGCTGCCTCTGATCCCAAACGATGGCGGCTTCGAGTAGCGTCGCGGCGGACATGAGCCGGATGGGATCTGCCTCAACAAACGAAATGAACTCCTCGCGTTCCGGTTCGTCAAACAAAATGGCGAGCAAGGCGGAGCTGTCGATCACCATTTAGTCGAAATAGCCCCGATCGTTGTAGCCAAGAATCTCATCCGCTGTGCGGTTGTCGCGCTTCGGCAGGCGATTGTACTTGATAACGATGGCGTTCAGATCCTTCGCGAGCGTGGATTCCTTTCGCTTGGATCGCAGATTGAGCAGACGTTCGCGCAAGGCAGCGTCGACAGCCATGGTGAGGCTTTCGCCGGTTTCGCGCGAAAGTTGGCGAGCCAGCCGGTCAGTCTGTGGATTCTTGATGCTGAATGCCATTTCTAGAATCTTGCTCTATGTCTAGAAACCAGTCTACTCCAAGCGAAACAGTCGCCGGACAAGCGTGACCACTTCTCCGCTGCCAGTCTCCGCCGCCTTGCGCATCTCGCGAATCGGCCCGTGCGCGACTTTGTTAATGAGACCGCGCGTCAGCGCTTCGACGGCTTCCATCTGTTGCGGCGTCAGATCGCCGAGCCTGCTCTTCACCTTGTCGAGTTCGGCGAGGCGCCATTGTTCGAGTTGCTCCTGCACGCCAACAATCGTCGGAGCCACTTCGCGCGACTTCAAGCGCGCGACCATGCGTTCGACTTCCTCCTCGATAATCAGTTCCGCTTCGTGCGCGACGGTGAGGCGTCCGTCGACATTCTGATCGACCACTTTCTGCAGATCGTCGATGTCGTAGAGAAATACGCCGTCCACTTTGTTCGCTTCCGGCTCGATGTTGCGCGGCACGGCGATATCGATGAGGAACATCGGCCGATTGCGGCGCGCGCTCATGACCTTGCGCATCTGCTCGCGCGTGAGTACGAAGTGCGGTGCGCCGCTCGACGCGATCACGATATCGACGTCGGGCATGCGGCTGAGGAACTGGTCGTAAGCGACCACAGTGCCGGCGTAGTCGCTGGCCAACTGTTCGGCCCGCTCTCGCGTGCGGTTCGTCACCAAGGTTTGCGTGACTCCGGCGCGCTGCAAATGGCGAATGGCGGACTCCGCCATCTTCCCTGCCCCGACGACGAGCACCTTGCGGCCGTTGAGCGATCCGAAAATTTCACGCGCGAGTTCGACGGCGGCGTAGCTTACCGACACGGCGCTTTCGCCGATCTCGGTCTCGGTGCGAACGCGCTTGGCGACGTTGAACGCACGGGTGCACAGCAGTTCGAGGAAGCTGTTCACCGTGCCGTGCGCTTTGGCGAGCGCGTAGGCTGTCTTTAATTGACCGAGAATCTGCGGTTCGCCAACGATCATCGAATCCAGGCTGGCCGCGACACGAAACAAGTGCCGGATCGCTTCACGCTCGTCGAGGCGGTAGAGGAAGGGCCGGACCCAATCGAGCTCGACTTTGCTGACATGCGCCAGAAAGTCGGGCAGGTGCTGCCCGGGGTCCGCGTCATTGTCGGTGGCGATGGCAATCTCGACGCGATTACATGTGGACAGAATCATGCCTTCGCGAACGCCGGGCCGTTCGCAAAGCGCAGTGAGCGCATGCGGCAAGGCACCCTCGCCGAACGCGAGGCGCTCGCGGACTTCGACCGGCGCGGTTTTATGACTGAGTCCTGTGATGTGGATCTTCATCGCGACTCACTTCAGGGTGGGCTGCAACCCGACGTGCGCGATCCACGTCACAAGATTGCAGCCTAGAACGGTAAGCGCCATCATGGCGGCGCGGCGGCCGCGCCAGCCGGCGGAGACGCGCAGAAAGATCATGGCGAGACTGAGCGCCCAGGTAATCAGCGAAATCACGATGCGGGGTTCGCCGAACCAGCGCGTTCCAGATTCCACAAATGCCCACGTACTGCCGGCGATCACGCCGAGCGTAATCAAGACAAACCCCAGCCCCATGGCGCGCGAAATCAGGTTATCGAGCGTCGCGAGCGGCGGCAGGCGGTCAAACGCGGAACTCGAGGTTTTGGACTTGAGGCGGCGTTCCTGGACGAGATAGAGGATGGATCCGATGGCAGTGACCAGCAGCGCGGCGAGTCCGGTGAGGATCAACAGAATATGCACTTGCAGCCAGGATTGGCGGACGCGGAGATCGGTCCAGCCCGAGACCGGAATCTCCATCGCGCCGACGAGGGCCATCAGGAAGACCAAGGGGAAGATGGCGATCGCGGCGCTCGAAAGCGCGTAACGGAAGTGCGAAATGAGGTAGGCAATGGCGATCAGAAAGGCGCATAAGGATAACGATTCGTAGACGTTATCAGCTGGGATATGGCCGCTCGAGAGTCCGGCCTCGACCAGCGAAACGGCGTGCAATACAGCGGCAACACGGAAGCTTCCGATGGCAACCGGGAATACGTTACTGTTGCGGCGCAGCGCAACGATCAGCGCGTGGAGCAGGCCGATCGCGTAAAGAAAGGTCGCGACGCGAAGCCAAAGGACGCTGGTTTCGAGCATCTATGCTTCAGGATACCTGATCCAGGTTGTGCGGTTCTCTTGCGTACGGTGCGTCCGTCGTACCGCGTGCTATTTGGCCGTAAGGCGAGCCGTTCGCGCGCCAGGCGCATCATAAGGAGTATGGACAACTCTTTACGCGGTAAGACGGCGTTGGTTACAGGAGGTACCCGTGGAATTGGATTCGCGGTGGCGCGGTCGCTGGCCGGGGCGGGCGCAAACGTGGGTATCACAGGTACGACGGAAAAGGGGGTGAACAGAGCAATAGAGGACCTGGTGCAGGACTTCCCCGGTAAAGTCGCGGGAAAAGTTGCCGATGTTAGAGACAGTGACAGCGTAACGGCATTGTTTGGCTGGCTGGATGAAATCCGGTGGGCGGACCAGACACTGGGTGGATTAGACATCCTGGTGAACAATGCGGGCGTGGGGCGATTCAAGAATCTTGTGGATCTGACGCCCGACGACTGGCACAAGGTAATCGAGACGAACCTGACAGGGGTGTATTTTTGTTCACGTGAATCCTTGTTCAGGTTCCGTATCCGCGGAGGTGGCTACATCATCAATATGAGCAGCCTGGCAGGAAAGAACGCCTTCGCGGGAGGAGCGGTGTACAACGCATCAAAGTTTGGGCTCAACGGAATGAGCGAAGCGATGATGCTGGACCACCGCAACGAGAACGTGAGGGTGAGCTATATCATGCCGGGCAGCGTCGCGACGGAGTTTTCGACGGGCGGCACGGTGAATGCGGGTTGGAAGATCCAACCCGAAGACATTGCAGAGATCGTGTTGATGCTCGTGAAGATGCCGGCGCGGACCTTGGTGAGCCGTGTGGAAGTCCGACCGAGTAGACCGGCACAGAAATAGGCGGGCGAAACGGGTATGGCATACGGCGTGCCAAGGGATTTGTGGAGAGGTGGCGAGATCATGAGATCCGCCGCTCAGAAAGGCGCGACGAAAGCGTCGGAAGGAAGGGGGTATCGAGCCATGACTAGAGTTCACATTCCCCTGGATCCCAACAAGGCCGGCCGCGAGGCGGTCTCGCTCGAGAACAATCTGCGAAAGCTGATTGTCGGCCAGGACGAGGCCATCCAGCAGATCGTCAATATTTACCAGATGAACCTGACGGGCCTGTCGACGCCGGGCCGTCCGATCGGGAACTTCCTGTTCCTGGGTCCGACGGGATCGGGCAAGACGCGCATCGTTGAAGCGACCGCGGAAAGCCTGGTGAAGAATTCGCGCGCGGTCATCAAGATCGACTGCGCCGAGTTTCAGCACAGCCACGAGATCGCCAAACTGATAGGCTCGCCCCCCGGATACCTGGGGCACCGCGAAACGCACCCCCTGCTGAGCCAAGAAGTAATCAATCAGCACCATACGGATACGATGAAGATCAGCTTCATCCTGTTCGACGAGATCGAGAAGGCGAGCGATTCGCTGTGGAATCTCCTGCTCGGCATTCTCGACAAAGGTACGCTGACTTTGGGGGACAACCGCAAGGTAGATTTCTCGAAGGCGTTGATCTTCATGACGTCGAACCTCGGCGCAACCGAGATGAACGCGCTCATGAATCCGAAAATCGGCTTCAGCGCTCCCGAATTGAAACTCGCGTCCCAAAACGGGTACTGCGATGCGAAGCTCGACGGCAAAGTGGCTCGTTCGGGCCTCGAAGCGGCACGCAAGAAGTTTACGCCGGAGTTCATGAACCGGCTCGACAAAATCGTGGTCTTCCGGCCGCTCGGAACTGAGCAACTCCGGAAGATTCTCGACATCGAGCTGAACATGGTCCAACAGCGGATCTTCAACACGTCGGCCGATCGCAGCTTCGTGTTCACCATGTCGGAATCGAGCAAGGATCACTTGCTGAAAGAAGGCACCGACACGAAGTACGGCGCTCGCCACCTCAAGCGCGCGATCGAACGCTTGCTCGTGCACCCGATGTCGAATCTCATCGCCACCGAGCAGGTGCGCGGCGGCGACTGGATCCGCGTCGACTACGACGAAGCGGATCAGCAGATCAGCTTCATGAAGGAAGCCGAAGGCCTGCCGATTCAGGAAATGGCGCGAATGGTCGATACGACGGTTTCGATGCCGATGGCCGCTATGGCGGTCGCTGCTTCGGAGTCGACGAAGACACAAAGCGCTCGTAAAGCCCGTTAACTCGAACGGGGAAAAAAGCACAGGGGCCGGGGCGCAATGCCCTGGCCCTTTTCGTTTTCTGACAAAGCGCTAACGAATCGGAGCATTGGATAACACGATGGGCCGAGGGGTTTCCTCGCAGTCCGGAATGGCTGCGTTCAAGTAATACGAGAAGCCGTAAAGCCGCGCGCGGTGAATGTCTCCGGCGCAGAGTTGATCCGCGGGAACGGTCAGGTTCTGAAACTCGCGCCGCACCGTGACCTTTTCGTCCAGGATGGGGAAGATGGTTCGCTTGAGATTGGCAACGCCCGCCGCAGTCGCCAGCGCGACAAAGACTACCGCGAGTTGGCGCTTCCCGCTGACCGCAAGCAGACCGGTGCCGAAAACCACCAGCGCCACCACCACCAGCGGAAATCCCAGAAGTAGCGACCAGTCCGGGCGAGCGCGAGACAGACCGCTTCGCAGCGCGTCCGGCAGGACGAGTCCAATGGCGGGGAGCAGCGCAAGCAGCGCGGCCGACGAACATAGAATCAGCGCGGGTCGCTTCGCGCGCACGAAAGCGACGCCGGCAAACACGGCGACTATGGGCATCAGCGGCAAAACATAACCCGGCAATTTATTCTTTGCCACGGAAAAAAAGACGAATCCGAATACCGACCAGATGGCGAGCCACTTCAGGCGCTCGTCCTCGAGAAGCGGCCTCCGCAACGCAAACAGCACCGGGGTCCACGGAAAGAACCCGGCCAGAAGAACCGGCATGTAAAACCAGAACTGTTGGACGTGCTGGAGATCGTCGCTGAAGAAACGCTGCACGTGATGTTTCCAAATGAACTCCGTCAAGAACGCTTGCCCGTTCGCCAGATAACACGCCACATACCAGGGGGCGGCGACGAGGACGCAGCCAGCGGCGATCGAAGCCAACCGCCGCCGCGCGGGCCACAGTATGGGAACGAACAAAACCAGCGGCACAAGGCCTTTCGCGAGCAACGCGAAGCCAAGCCAGATGCCGGGCCAGATGCCGGTGGCAGGCCTATCTGCGGTTTCGATCGAGAGCAGGACGGCGATCGTGAACGCCATAGACATCGGCAAATCGGTGACAGCAACAAAACTGTACGCCATCCATCCGGCCGAAGTGGCCAGAATCAGACAGGCGAACCAGGCTTCGGCATCGCCGAACTGGCGCCGGATCCAGGTCCAGAGCCAAGCAAGAAATGCGACGGAAGCCAGGGCGACCGGCCCGCGCGCCGCCGCTTCGCCCGGAACGCCAAGGCGGGTCGCGATCGCGGTCATCCAGTACAACAACGGCGACTTTTCAAACCAAGGCGAGCCCCAGAGGCGTGGCGTCACCCAGTCGCCGGAATCGGCCATCGCACGTCCGATCGCAGCATAGCGCGGTTCATCAGTACTCAGGATGCCCACGCCATTTAGTTCAAGTAAGTAGAAGAACAAAAGCGCGGCGAGTGCCATAAACGGTGCAGCGCGGGGAAGGGACTCGGATGGCAACTTCTCAGTATAGGAGTGCGGACGCCGGCAAAGCAGTCAGCAGGAACCGCGCGCGCGGACACCGCTACGATCATTAGGATTTCACGCGTAACAACCGGAGCGATTGATCGTCAACTTGGGTGCCGAACGGGTTCACTACCGAACTCGGCCTCGGCGGCATCGAATACGCAAAGTCGCGCCCATTGCACTGCCCAACAAGTGGAAATTGCCACAGTAAAGCGCAGTCTCGGCCGGGCAATGGGCAACTGCTACACTATTCGACACTTTAAAAGCGAGACTAAAATGAACCAACCACAACCAGATCATATTTTGCAGGTGGGCCTGGGCTTCTGGGCTTCCAAAGTTCTTTTAAGCGCGGTCGAGATGGAGTTGTTCACCGAACTCGCCAAGCACGCCGAGGATCTCGAAACCCTGCAAAGGCGGCTCGGATTGCATCCGCGCGGCGCCGCCGACTTTCTGGATTCGCTCGTGGCGCTGAAGTTTATCGACCGCCGCGACGGCAAATACTACAACACGCCCGCGACGGATTTGTTTCTCGACAAGCGCAAGCAGTCCTATATGGGCGGCATGCTGGAGATGGCCAACCACCGCCTCTATCCGTTTTGGGGCAGGCTGACCACGGCGCTGCGAACCGGGCTTCCGCAGAGCGAAGACAAACGTGACGGCCGTAATTTCTTTGAGACCCTTTACTCCAACCCCGCTCGCCTGAAAGAGTTCCTTGCGGCGATGACTGGCATCAGTCGCGGCTCCAATATGACCATCGCCCGGCAGTTTCCTTGGAGCAGCTACCGGACCGCCGTCGATGTCGGAACCGCGCAGGGCGACCTGATTACGCAGGTCGCTCTCGCCAACCCGCAGATCGAGGGGATCGGCTTTGACCTTCCGGCCGTCGCGCCGGTCTTTGAGAAATACATCGAAGCGAACGGCCTTTCCGGCCGGGTCAGGTTCTCGCCCGGGAGCTTCTTCGACGATCCGATGCCCAAAGCCGACGTGATCATGATGGGTCACATCCTGCACGATTGGGACCTCGACATCAAACGCATGCTGATCCGCAAGGCATACGACGCCGTACCGTCCGGCGGAGCGTTGATCGTGTACGAGAGCATCATTGATGACGATCGCTCGACGAACGCCTTTGGTCTGTTGATGAGCCTGAACATGCTGATCGAAACTCCAGGCGGATTCGACTACACCGGCGCGGATTGCCAACTCTGGATGAAAGAAGTCGGCTTCAAGCAGACGCGCGTCGAGCACCTGGTTGGCCCTGACTCGATGGTCATCGGCATCAAGTAGGCAAGTGTGATCCTAGCTGCTGCACAATCGAAGTCGATCGGCGGGAACATCGCGGCGAACGTGCAGCACCACGTGCTCTTCGGCCTGTTGGCCGCCGGGCACGGCGTCGAGTTACTGGTGTTTCCGGAATTGTCGTTGACGGGCTACGAACTCGACCTCGCCCGGTCGCATGTGCTTTATCCGGATGATGAGAAGTTAGATCCGCTTCGCCATTTGGCGGAACAAGCGGCGATGACGATTGTCGCGGGCGCTCCGGTGGCGGGCGAGCATGGCGATCTACACATCGGAGCGCTGATCTTCCGACCCGATGGCTCGGTGCTCGTTCACACCAAAGTCCATGTGCATTCGAGCGAGTTCCATGTGTTTTCACCTGGGCTGGGTGGTCCGTTGCTCCAGATCGGCGACGCCTCCATCGGCTTCGCAATCTGCGCCGATATTTCGCATGCGGAACACGCAGCGAACGCGGCTGGCCGCGGTGCGAACGTTTATGCAGCAGGCGCGCTACTCGACGCCGGAGACTCCGCGCGCAAGGAGCCGCTGCTCAGCGGCTACGCGCGCCAACACAACATGGCTGTGCTGCTCGCGAACTACAGCGGTGAAAGCGGAGGCTACATCTCCGCCGGCCGCAGCACAATCTGGTCGGAGGCGGGCGCTGTCGCGGCAAGCGCGGGTACGGAAGAGGCTTTAGTGGTCGGCGCGAAGCGACACGGCGTCTGGAGTGGCCGAGTCGTTCTCGCTATTTGATCGACGGGGCGCGGCGGCTTGGGCTCGGCATTTCTGTGCCGGGTTGAGCTTAGTGGTGCTTCTCCCGCAAGGCACGTACACCGAACACGATCAGTTCATCGATCGAGTGAACATGGCCGTTGCTGATTTCTTCCTGCACCAGTCGTTCTGTCTCGGGTTGGAGTTCGACCCTCGTACCTTCGAGTTACCGCATCCGTTGCGGAACGCAAGCTCTTTTCCTTGCGGAGAGCAACCGATACACAACCGCACCGTGGCCGATTTCGCTTTCAGATGGAACGGCGTGGCGAACCTCGCCCGTTATACTAATGTCGTGACTCGGCTCGACGCATGGCGCGTTCTCGTAGTGGCGCTCCTTCCCCTCGCGGCCTTCGCCCAACTCGATTGCAGATGCAACGCCTCGCTGCCTGAGACGTTGAAATCCCGCGAGTGCAGCTTGTGCACCGAGGTCGAGAAGCATGCCTCGAACGAGCCAGTCATCTTGGTCCGAGACATCAATCCGCGCAAAGCGAATCGCTGGCTCGCGTTGCCGCGCGCGCACGGCGCGGGCCCGCACCGTCTCGAAGAACTGACCGCCGAACAGCGCAACACTCTCTGGACGATCGCAATCGACAAGGCGAAAAGCGAGTGGGGCGAGCGCTGGGCGATCGCGATGAACGGCCAGCGCGTGCGCACGCAGTGCCACATGCACGTCCACATCGGGCGGCTGCTCGAAGGCGTTGAAGTCCCCAACTTCGTCACGGTTGCCTTACCCGACCAGATTCCGCTGCCAGCCGAAAGCGGCATCTGGATTCATCCCGTCACGAACGACGGTAAACAATTCCTCCACGTTCACCTGGGTGAGCAGGTGACAGAAACGGTGCTACTGCGATGAGTCTAATTGACATTTCCCTGCCCCCCACGCGCGACCGCGCGGCGATTCTGTTGACCAAACATGACAACGTCGCGATCGCGCGCGTGCCCCTGCCCGAAGGCCAGGAGATCGAACTGGACGGCCATCGTCTGCGCACGCGCTCGGCAATCGGTATGGGCCACAAGATCGCGCTGAAGCCGATTGCGCAAGGCGAACATGTCGTGCGCTACGGCGAAGTGATCGGGCGCGCGCGCGTTGCACTCAACCCCGGCGACCACCTGCACACGCACAACATCGAGTTCGAAGAGCAAGTCTTCGACTACGACTTTCCGCATGCGGAGAGGCCAATCGCCGCCGCGCCCGTCAACACACGAACCTTTCTCGGCTATCCGCGCGGCGACGGCCGCGTCGGCACGCGCAACTACATCGCCGTCGTCGCCGCCTCGAATTGCGCTGCGCACACGGCGGAGTTGATCGCCGCCACCTACGACCACAAAGCGCTTCCGCCCAACGTCGACGGCATCGTCGCGTTTCCGCACGGCGAAGGCTGCGGCCATTCCTTCGGACCCGACACCGATCAACTACAGCGCACGCTCTGGGGTGTGCTCGATCACCCGAACGTGTCCGCCGCGATCATTCTCGGCCTCGGTTGCGAAGTCAATCAGATCGATCACTACTTAGGTCTTGCTGCGGGAGAAGCCCCGCGAGCCGACCGCATCGTTGGCATGACGCTCCAAACTTCCGGAGGCACGACGGCAACCGTCGAGGCCGCGCGTCGCGAGATCGCCAGGATGATCGACCGCGCCGCCAGCGAACATCGCGTCGAAACGCCAGCCAGCAAAATCGTTCTGGGGCTGAACTGCGGCGGCTCGGATTCGTTTTCCGGAATCACGGCGAATCCGGCCCTGGGCTACTGCTCCGACCTGCTCGCCGAACTCGGCGCTTCCGCCGTGCTCGCCGAAACCACCGAGATCTTCGGCGCCGAGCACCTGCTGGTCAAGCGCGCCCGCAATCGCGAAGTCGCCGAAACTCTTCTGAAGCACGTGCGCAACTACAAGGCCTACCTCACCAAGTGGGGCGGCAGTTTCAACGATAATCCGTCACCCGGCAACAAAGAAGGCGGCCTGACGACAATTCTCGAAAAATCGCTCGGCGCCATCGCGAAGGCCGGAACCTCAACGCTCAACGAAGTGGTGGACTACGCCGGACGGATCACCGCGCCCGGGTTCGTTTTCATGAACACACCGGGCTACGATCCGGTTTCGCTCACCGGACTCGCGGCGGGCGGCGTCAACCTCATTGCGTTCACAACCGGACGCGGCTCGGCAATCGGCTTCCCCACCGTGCCCGTCATCAAGATTTCGACCAATTCGACGACGTATCGGCGTATGCAGGATAATATGGATAGCAACGCAGGTAGAATTGCCGACGGCGACGCGAGCGTCGAGGAAGTCGGTCGCGAGATCTTCGAAATCGTGTTGCGCGCGGCGTCGGGCGAGCGCACGTGCAGTGAGCGGCTGGGCCATCAGGAGTTTGTTCCCTGGCGAATCGGGCCGGTTCTCTAACCCCTCGCGCGCGGCAACGTCATATCAGTTCGGGGTAAACCTCGAAGTTGGTGCAAACAAGTTCGGGAAGGAATTGCATGTTCAAAAGAATGCTCACGGCGTCGACGATCCTCGCGACGCTGGCTCTATCGACGGTGTCCGCACAAACGGCGCCTCCCAAGCCCGCCGCCGCGAAAGCGGCTGCTCCGGCAAAGGCGGCCGCGCCACTCGACAAAACGAAGCTCGAGGCCTATTTGCGCCATCTCGACCTGATCGTTCCGGCCGTCAACGTGACCGTCGAAGATCCGAAGCCCGGCCCGACGCCCGAGCTGTTTGAAGTCACCGTGCATCTCGTCTACGGGCAAGCCTCGCAGGATCGCACCTACTTCGTGACGAAGAACGGCCAGAAGCTGTTCCGCGGCTCCGTGCACGACCTTGGTAAGAGTCCGTTTCAGGACGATCTTGACAAGTTGAAGGTCGACCTTCAGCCCAGCTTCGGCGCTCCCGGAGCGCCTGTCGTCATGGTCGTGTTCAGCGATTTCCAGTGCCCGCTCTGCAAGGAAGAAGCAAAAGTGATTCGCGAAAACGTGAGCAAGGAATACGCCGACAAAGTGCGCGTTTACTTCCGCGATTTTCCGCTCGACGCGATCCACGATTGGGCGCGCACGGCGGCCATCGGCGGACGCTGTGTGTTCCGCGCGAATCCGGCGATGTTCTGGGAGTATCACGATTGGATGTTCGCCCGCCAAGGCGACATCAACGCCGGCAACGTAAAACAGAAAATTGCCGAATTCGCGACCGAAAAGAAAATGGATGCGCTCGCGCTCGGCCGCTGCGTCGACAACAAGTCGACGGAAAACGAAGTGAACCAGTCCGTCGCGCAAGGCAAGTCGCTGCAGGTGGACGCGACCCCGACCATCTTCCTGAACGGACGGCGTCTTACCGGCAGCATCCCGTGGCAGAGCATGAAGCAGTTGATCGATATCGAGATCGAGTATCAGAAAGCGCATCCCGACGCCGGCGAAAAATGCTGTGAGGTGAAGATTCCATCGTTGCTGCCCGGCAAACAATAACGCGCAATGACCCATCGAATTGCGTTTCTCATTCTCTCGGCTGCCTTGGCCGCCAACGCCGCCGAGATCAAGCCTGAGTCGTATCTCAACAACGTCAAGTACCTCGCGTCGGATGCCCTCAAGGGCCGCGCGACTGGCACGCCGGAACTGGAGAAGGCCGCAAAGTACATCGCGGGCGAATTCCGCAAGGCCGGCCTAAAGCCAGCGGGCGCAGGCGGGGCATGGCTGCAAGCGTTTCCGGTGACGGTGAGCGCGCGGCTCGGCAAAGGCAATCTCCTTGAGGTCACAGGAAGCAACGGGAAGCGCACGCAGCTAAAGACCGCCGCCGATTTTCTGCCGTACGGATTCTCCGAAGCCGGCAAAGCTTCCGGCCAAGTCGTCTTCGTGGGCTACGGAATCACCGCGCCCGAGCTCGGCTACGACGACTACGCCGGCATCGATACCAAGGACAAGATCGTGCTCGTGTTGCGCCATGAGCCGCAGGAGTTCGACGAGAAGTCGAAGTTCGACGGCAAGACGCTGACCTTGCATTCGCAGTTCATCTCGAAGGCGACCAACGCCCGCATCCATGGCGCGCGCGCCATCATTCTGGTGAACGATCTCCACCAGCACCCAAGCGGACAGGAAGGCCTCGACGATTTCACGAAAACCGCCGGCCCCGCCAATGCCGGCATGCCCTTTGTTCAGGTGAAGGCGTCGGTCGCCGAAGCCTGGCTGAAGGACGCTGGGAAGGATCTGCGAGCGGCCGCCGAAGGCATCGACAAGGACCTTCAGCCGCGATCGTTTGCGCTGTCCATCGAAGCGCACATCGCGACCGATCTCGCGCGAATCACGAAGACCGCGCACAATGTCGCCGGCTATCTGCCCGGCGACACCGACGAGTACGTCGTCATCGGAGCGCACTACGATCATTTGGGCTTGGGCGATAACCATTCGCTCGCGCCGTCGCAGATCGGGCAGGTGCATCACGGCGCCGACGACAATGCATCGGGCACGTCGGGCGTCATTGAGCTCGCAAAATGGTTCGGGCTCCAGCCGAAACAGAAACGCGGCATTCTGTTTTTGACCTTCGCGGGCGAAGAACTGGGACTGCTCGGCAGTTCCTACTACGTGGCGAATCCACTGAAGCCTTTGGACAAGGCCGTGACCATGGTCAACATGGATATGATCGGGCGCATCCGCGACAACCGCGTGTTTTTGAGCGGTTCGGGCACCGGATCCACATTCAAGGCGCTGCTGGACGGCACAAAAGACACCCACGGTCTGCGGCTCGATCTCTCCGAGCAAGGCGGCTACGGATCGAGCGACCACACGTCGTTCACGACCAAGCGCGTACCCACGCTTTTTTTCTTTTCCGGCTTGCACGGCGACTATCACAAACCGTCGGATACGGCCGATAAGATCGATGCAACTGGAGCGGCGCATGTCCTGGATTTGGTCGCGGATTTGGCCACAAAGCTGGCGTCCAGCGAAAACCGGCCGGAGTTTGTTCGCGTGGTCGATCCCCGGCCGCAGGCGCCGGCGTCCAGTTCCGGGGGTGGTGGTGGGTACGGGCCTGCCTTTGGAAGCATCCCGGATTTCAACGAGCCGCCGAAGGGCGTACGATTCGCCGATGTGCGCGATGGAACACCGGCGCAAAAGGCCGGCCTGAAGCCGGGCGATATTTTGATTGAGTTCGACGGCAAGGAAGTGAAGAACTTAACGGACTTTACCTACCTGCTTCGAACAAAGAAACCTGGAGAAACAGTACTCGTCAAGGTCCTGCGAGGGGACCAGACGATTGAAGCGAAAGTACTACTGACCGAACGCCGTTGATTTGACATACTTGGGCTTAGCAGGCTCTGTGCAGTAGAACGGGCGATGCGGCGGGATCGTTTCTGTCCGGCCTCGACAGAAATCAACGAGGTTTGGCCGCATGTGCCGCGATTTCGGGCCGCTGCCCGTGGATATTACATGATTGAGAATTCTTCGCTCGCTTCCGCATCCTCCGGCGCGCCGATCGGCGCTAAACACGACATGCCTCCGCTGATCCTGCACCCGTTTGCCGATTCCGGCGGACCCGATAAACTCGTCGAAAGCTCTCGCGCGGGCCTCATGCTCCAGGGCCTCCTCCCCGTCGGAGAGCAAAGCCGTGAAGATCTCGAAATCACCCTCCTCGACGGTCGCTTCTGCGAAATTCGCATGCTCTTCTATGTCGGCAAAGACCTCGCCCGCTGGATCGACCAGTGCATCGAGTACGTCAACCGCAACCCCGATCTGAACCAACTCGGTATTCGCTCGCAAAGTTTCGCCGCACTCCTCGTCCAGGATTCCCCGCCCTCGGTCCAGGACAAGCTCCGCAAGTGGGGTGTCGCCGACTACAAATCCATCTTCACGCGCGCCCTCGGCCTCAACGCCATCTTCGCCAACGCTCCGCATCGCAAAGATCTGTCGAACGAATTCGTCAGACATTATTACCGCTTCGCCGATCAGTTGTTCGCCTGCTCGCAAAGCCAAGGTCAGTTCACCGATATCGCCGGCCGCGGATTCGTCTTCGAAATCTACGCCTCCGGCGAATACACCCGCATGCTCGAGCGTCAGTGGCAAGAGTCCTGAGTCGGACCTTCGGCCACTACGACGACTAACAATCGCCGAGGCGTCCCGTGCCGACATCGAATCGCGCCCGATCCCGACAAGGTCGCGCGGAGTAAGCTCACGCGTCGCGCCCCCAGGAGTTAGACTGTTCAGATGCAGTTTCCGCGCCTTCTCACTGTCCGCCAGAACTTCCCCGATCGCCGTATCACTGACCCCGCCGCCGCCGTCCGCAAGGAACTGCATGCCTCCGGATTCGCATCCCGCGTCAACCCCGGCGGGCGTGTCGCCATCGGCGTCGGATCGCGTGGTATCTCCAACATCTCGACCATCACCCGCGCTATCGTCGATTTCTGGAAAGAAGTGGGCGCGCATCCCTTCATCTTTCCGGCTATGGGCAGCCACGGCGCCGCATCCGCCGAAGGCCAGGCCGACGTGCTCGCGCACTACGGCATACAGGAAGCGACGATGGGCTGCCCCGTGCTCAGTTCACTCGACGTTGTGAGCGTTGGCAAAACGCCCGACGGGATCGAAGCGTTTCTCGACCGCGCCGCCTTTGAAAGCGATGGCGTCTTCCTCGCGGGCCGCGTCAAGTGGCATACCGATTTCGAAGGAAAGATTGAAAGCGGTCTCATGAAGATGATGGCCATTGGCCTCGGTAAATTCGCCGGAGCGCAGCGCTATCACACCTACGCGTATCGCCTCGGCCTCGAACACGTAATTCGCACCATCGGCCGCCAAGTGCTCAGTTCCGGCAAGATCCTCGGCGGACTCGCGATTCTCGAAGACGCCAATCACAACACCGCGCAACTCACCGCCGTGCCGGTCGAACACATGGAGGAGCGCGAACTTGAACTACTCGAACTCGCCAAGAGCTGGATGGGCCGCATCCCGGTTGCCGAAGCCGACATCCTGATCGTCGACGAAATCGGCAAAAATATTTCGGGTGCCGGCATGGACACCAAGATCGTGAATCGCAGCGTCAACGGCGCGTACAATCCGTGGCCCTCCGCCGCGACGATCCATCGCATTTTTGTGCGCGACTTAAGCGACAACACCTACGGCAACGGAGTCGGCATCGGGATGGCCGACATCATTCACAACCGCCTTCTTGAGAAGATCGATTGGACGCCAACGCAGATCAACTCGCTCACTGCATCGACGCCTGCCTGTATCCGTACACCGATCCACTTCGCATCCGACCGTGAGTGCCTGGAGAAAATCCACACGACCGTCGGCCGTATCGATCCAGCGCACATCACTTGGGCCTGGATTCGCAATTCGCTCGATATCACCGTACTCAAGGTCAGCGAGAATCTGCGCTCCGAAATCGAAGCCGATCCGTTGCTCGAAATTATTGCGGGTCCCGAAGAGATGACCTTCGACGAAAACGGCGATCTGCTCGCAGGAATGCGCGAACTGGCCGCCGCTGCGCATTAGCGCTCTGACCGCGTGATTCGGATCAAAACGGCGCACCCGGCGTCGCTATATCCCCGGG
>JAYVTO010000093.1:0-18171 GCA_043788745.1 Acidobacteriaceae bacterium | reverse complement strand
TTCCCCCACCTTTTCAAAACAGCCGCCCATTCCAATATCTGATCGCCCCGCTTCCCTCACTACCGGTCATCCCAAGGCCCTTACCGGCGGATTAGGGCAATCCCAATATGTCGCCCACTAATTTCGGTATTTTTGTACCGCAAAAGCCAGATGCCTATTCTTTACGGTAACCCGACAGACGAGCATTGATAGACTGCAACTTCGCAGTCAGCACCTCCGGGTTGGGGCGCGGGAAGGCCATCGGCGACCGCGTGCCGGTTTCTTCGCCAATGCGGCTCAACCGCAGGGCGAAGGCGGCAAGGCAGCAGCAGTAGAGTGTGATGTTGGCCGCACTGAGCGCCCGGGAAAGCTCTTTGTCCGTGCGCCACAAAAGCAGGTAGAGAACCGCCATCGATTTTCCGGTAAAGAAGAATACGTATAGAAACGCATACAGTCGGGCATTGCGTGATAAGCGAACCGGAAACCATACGAGAAATACCAAAACAAAAACCTGAAACAACGCGAGCGTGAGAATGACGTTACGCTGGATCGACAGGAACGAAGGAAAGACTTTGTTGATACTGATATCTGCAATGCTGGCAACATCGACAGGAACAAGGACGAGCGTGATCACCGTGGCGAGCGCCAGAGAGATGCGAACCACCCACTGGCCTGCGCGCCGGATTCCAGGGTAGGGTTGGAGACTAACATCGTATAACTCCAGCGCCACCGCCGCGTACAGCAGCAGTTTCCCGGCTTCGACGATCATCCACGCCCTACCGTATGCATAAGTGCCGGGTGTCAGCGCCGTCTGGAAGTACACGGTAGAAACAAAATCGAAGGTCAGCAGTGCGGCGAACGACTTGTAGGTTTGTAGGAGATCCTCGCGCCACAGCCGCACCAGCACGGCGACCGTCAGGAATTGGGCAAAGTACGACAATCCCGTGTTGATCGCTGGTAGATATGAGGTTGGCGGCCAAGTCATCGCGAACGCTCCCGCTGGCCCTGAGTGTACCGTACCGTCCAGACGCTCCGCTCCACTCACTCAGCGCATGCGGGCCGCCTGGTTCCAAATCAAAGCACGAAGGCCGCGCTGAAGAGACTTCAACATTCTCCACACCGCGGCCGTCTATTCCCGATTTTTGTTAGATTCCCGAAACAGTCGTGCTGTTTTGTAGTGGTCGAGCGGCTAGGAGCCGGTCTTGGGGTCGCACGGGAAGCATTCGGGAAACGGAACTTCCTTGGTGACCGGGGATTTCGCAATCAAAGCCATCGGCACCAGGAGTGCGAGAGCGAGCAGTGTGTGCTTGAACATGGGGTCTCCTTATCCGAACTATGTACCCAACTCGCCGACTGTCTGTCGGCGTCCGGCAATCGGGGCACGGCGGCTACCGGTTGCTGGTCATCCTGACTTCGGGGCATCTACTCCAGGGTGTATGCCCTACTACCAATGTCAGATGTGTCGTAGGCGGTAAGGTTAAACTACTAGTACTGAGCTGGGGGGGGGCGGAGATGATCTTTTTCGGATTTCAGAACATTGGTAGATTCGGTGCATCGGAGCCGCTCCACGCCCCAGGATTCGGGGTGACGAGTGGGTGGCGCATCCTGTATAAAAGGGAAGGCACATGAGAATGTCGAAACCAAGGGCACCGTTGGACCGGACTGCGGCTCACGATTTGTGGCGTAAGACGATAAGCCAGATACCATCCGTGCTGGGGCGGCTAGTCTACTTGTCGGGGCTCAGAAACGCAAATTCCGGACGCTATGAGCATCATGGCCTCGCGGCGGTTGTGGGGTTGAATGAGGCAGAGGAAGCGCTTAAGATCAGCCACTTTCAGGCATTTCAGGAGTGGGTGGAGTTTCGCCTGGAAGAGCAAAAGGCAGACCTGGATCTCTACTTGGGCACGCTAAACGAACCCAAACGGGAAGTGGTCGAGACCTGGATCCTGACGCTTCGTTCGGTTTCTCTGCTGCCGGCGTCGATCCACGGAGTTGAGCGCGAGGTCTTTCTATCCGACCTCGACGCGCTGTTTGAGACCCTTAAGAACCTGACCGGCGCCGCCGGGCCGGATCGAGAAGAATAGCAATACCAATCACTTGGCCTATGATTTCGATCTCTTCCGGGTAGGAATACACTTCGGGATCGGAACCTGAAGCCGGATGCGGTTGGACGATCAAAGTGCCCTCCTTGAGACTGCACCATGCGCAGAGATAGCGGTCCCGGTGTTCCAGGAAATAGATCGGCCGCTGACTTTCGTGCGACCACGGGCCAGTCGCAACCCGTTTTTTTCCCTCATCCAGAACCACCAGCGCGCCAGGCTGCAGCAGCGGGTACATCATGTAGTCCGCAGTCCCTATGTAGCCATAGCGCAGGGACTTAAGGTCCAAGTGACTGAACAGCATCAGGGGCATCACCCCCCAACGCTGGATCGCCCGCGTAAGGTGGGTGGTTCGTTCGGGGTCAAAGCCGGGATCGAGAGACACGGGCAACTGCAGCACGCCGCCAGACAGGTCGACGGCTACCGGGTGGGTTCGTTCCAACTCCAACCGGGCGATATCAGATGCCAGCGAAGAAAGCGGCAACCCATACCAAAGAAGGACTTCCGAGATTTCTATTCGATATATTACACACAGCGAATACAGTCGAAATAGCGACGGAGCTGTTCCTTTATTCTCAATGTCAGAGAGCCTACTCAAAGCAATCGAGAACTCTTCACTCGCATGACGCGCAGCTATCTTCTGGCTCGCCTCTTCGACGTCTCGATACTTAAGTCCGAGGCGCTCGCGAACACGCTTGAGTTTCTGTCCCGCGTCCTCCATGATAGTTACGAACCCGTTGAACGCCCGCCGAACCGGTCACCAG
Source organism: Acidobacteriaceae bacterium (assembly GCA_043788745.1). GTDB lineage: Bacteria > Acidobacteriota > Terriglobia > Bryobacterales > Bryobacteraceae > JBBQWZ01. The sequence goes on along the minus strand of JAYVTO010000093.1, from coordinate 15,329 downwards.
TACCCGGCTTTCAGATTATATGGCGCTGCTGGTTCGGCTGCAAGCTCTTTGTTGCCATTCCGTTCTGAATTCAGAACGGCGAATCTCAACTTTTGGAAATTTCGGAACAACGGACGAGAAGAGGAGTTTCATCTTGCGGATTGTAGTTGCGGTTACCGGAGCCAGCGGCTCCATCTATGGTTGGCGGCTTTTGGAGAAACTTCAGGCCATCCCGGACGTCGAGACGCATCTGATCCTGTCGCGCTCGGGCGAGAAGACCGCGTTCCTCGAGATGGGCAAGATCGGCTCGGACTTCAAGAAACTGGCTGATCACTACTATCCTCATGAGGATATTGGCTCGCGGCTCGCCAGCGGATCTTTTCTGACCGACGGCATGGTGGTGGCCCCTTGCTCGATCCACACGATGTCCGCGATCGCAACCGGCATCAGTTCCAACCTGATTGTCCGGGCCGCCGACGTGACGCTGAAAGAACGCCGCAAGCTGATTCTCCTTGTCCGCGAGATGCCCTTCCACCTGGGCCACCTTCGAACCATGACCGCTCTCGCCGAGATGGGCGCGATCGTCGCGCCACCCGTTCCGGGCTTCTATCACAACCCGAAAACCATCCTGGATCTTGTAGATCATTCCGTCGATAGGGTTTTAGATCTACTGGGAGTACCACAACCAAGCGCAGCGCGCTGGGACGGACCCCGTCGAGAGAAGGGCCAGCCATGAAGAAACTACGGGTCGCATTCCAGGGCGAACTGGGAGCGTTCAGCCAGCAGGCCATCCAGCAATTCTACGGACGCAACGCGGAGCCAACCGCCTGTCAACGGTTCGACCAGGTGTTTGCCGCTCTGGCCCGCGGAGAGGTGGACGCAGCGGCATTGCCAATCGAAAACACGCTACACGGCTCGGTGCACGAGAACTACGACCTGTTGTTGAAGCACGACCTGGCAATCGTCGCCGAAACCAACGTTCGCATTGTCCACAACCTGATGGTGCGGCCGGACGCCAACTTCAGGCACCTTCGTCGAGTTGCCTCGCATCCGGTGGCGCTGAATCAGTGCCTCGATTTTTTCGCGAAGTACAAGCAGTTGGAAAAGGTTGTCTATTACGACACCGCGGGCAGCGTCAAGCGTCTGATGGCAGAGGGCTCGCGCGAAGAAGGCGCAATCGCCTCCGAGCTGGCCGCACACATCTACGGCGCCAAGATTATCAAGAAGTCCATCGAAGACGATCGCCGCAACTTCACTCGTTTCTTCCTGCTCGAACGCGCATCGCATCCGATTCCCCGTCCCCGGGTGTCCGGCAAGAAGGAATGGAAGACGTCGATTGTCTTTACGACGCGCAACATCCCGGGCTCTCTGTTCCGCACGCTCGGCGTCTTCGCGCTGCGCGATCTCAGTCTCGCGAAAATCGAGTCGCGTCCGCTGCGCGGCAAGCCCTGGGAATATCTCTTCTATGTGGATCTGCTCGCGAGCGGCGATGATCCTCGCCTCGAGAAAGCTCTCGGCCACCTGGCCGAACTTTCGGACTTCCAACGCGTGCTCGGGACTTACTTCGCGGTTTGAATCGCGCGCTTTCGATTCGCGCGCGGGATTACGCACTTCACGGCGGTCAAACAAGGAGAGAACGCGCAGACTTTGACGTCCACCAGGCCTTCGGCCAGGAACGCCGCGCGCACTTCCGCTTCGCGGATGCTCTTTCCGCCTTTCGGATAGATCACCCAGATCGCGCCGTCCGGCTTGATCCAACCGCGATAGCTATCGAACCGCAGGTCCGTCGCGGCGGTTGCGCCCGCAAACACAATATCGGAATTGTCGCGGCCCCGGCTCGATACCGTCGCGCCTCGCTCTTCCAACTCTGGAACGAAGTCGGCATCCTCGACACGCAGAACCGAAACGATCATCCCCGGCTTTACGCCAAGCTTGTCCAATCGCGAAGGCGGATGCAGGATCTTGTCGGCCCACGTCGCGGCGGCGTTACCGAGTTCGAGCGCCAGCGATTCGCTGCCAAAGGTCACCGTCAGCGTGCCGCGGACAGCCGTTACACTCTCGATGTACTTGCGATCGATCTTCAACCGAAACGCGCCGCGAAAGAGAAGATAGTCCGTCTCCCACATGGCGTAGCCTTCGCCGGTTTGTTTGCCATAACGGGCCACACAATTCGCAGCCAATCCCATCCGCTATCCCTCCGGAGCAATCTGTTCGCCGAACTTCGCGCCGAGCGCCCGCAAGTAGTCGTCGATCGAAGACGTATATCTGAACACTAATTTCGCAAGCGCGCGGAACAGCAGGTTGTAGATTTCGCCCTCTTCCGTGATCGTGACTTCGGTCCCGCCTGCTACCGGCTGCAGCAAGAAAACCCAGCGGCCGCCAAACGGAAGGCTCTTATCGGCGATCCGGGTAACGTAGCGAGATGGCGTGATCGTTTCTGCCGCTTCATAGGTGATGGTCTCGCCGCGCTGGTCGAACTCCTTCCATGCGCGGCGGCCTTCGCGATCCGGCAGCAATTCACACTTCACGACCTGAGGCCGCCAATCGGGTGGACCAGTGATCACCGCAAACAGAGCCTCCGGCGTTTGCTTATAGCGGGCACGCCGCGTCGCGACGTGCTCCTTCGGTAGCATCGCGCCAAACGCGGCGATCAATCCAACCAATCCGGCACACGCGCCGCCGATCCACAGCATCCACCTCATCGCACTAGACGTCCCTTCCGATGGTTTTCGCCCGCTCCCGCACCACCGACTTCGTAGCGATTTCTTCGGACGCAGCGCGAGCGAGCAATGCCAACCCCGCGATCGCTTCCTTGCGCTCTTTCGCGGACAAGCGATGGAGCATCGCCTGCACGCGATCCGCGTCGAGCACCGAGTTCGCTTGCTTCATTCGCACTCCGGCCGCTGTCAGCAAGAGCTTGACGCGCCGCCCGTCACCGGTATCGCGATGGCGCGAAACATACCCATCGCGAGCGAGGCGATTGATGTGAATGCACATCGTCGATGCCGTGACACCCATATGTCTCGCCAAACCCAGAAGGCTGGTCGGCTCCTTGTCATCCAGATGATCGAGAATACCGGCCTGGTGCGCGCTCAACACTTTGCCGCTCTTCGGGTCACGAACATGGCGCGTGTGACAGGCAAGGTAGATGCGCGGGTAATACGCCATCAGCTCGCGAACTGGATCGACGATCAAGGCTCAGAGTACATCACGATACTTTGATTTGTCAAATCAAAGTTAGTAATCGGCTGATCTTCGAGATCGGCATGCTGGGCTTGCGCGCCGCCCAGCGCGGGGCTCCCTGTGCGGAACTCCGTGGACGACCTCTTCGTCAAGATCGCGCCCGGTCCGCGAAGTTGAACCCGCCACCAGTGGTGGTTCAAACCGCGAGTGCACTCTATTCATGGTGCTCAGTGCCCAAGAGGAATCGTTGATTGGTGTGATTCCGGGCTCTTCCGCGCGCCGAGGCCGGGAAGGTGCTCGCGTGGGCACACCAGCTACACGGATTTGGCCGAGGGCCGCATCATTCAATGGTCGGATTCCTGGTCTGCGGAAGATCTCGCTGCTGTTACACGGGCGTCGCTCGGACACTGCGAAGGCGGCGAGCGGGACGATCATTGCAGCCAGGTGAATTCGTCGTGTGCGCTTTCCCCGGCGCAGAGTTGACAAAAGCCCGCCCTGCAGAAGTTCTATCGACCGAAGATTACGAATCGGTACCGGCCTGACACCGTTGTTGGTTTCATTACGACACAACCTTCCCAACCCACAAGCGCGGACGGACTGCCCGCTGACGTGAGACCGGTTCGCCGCGTCAATGTGGATCTGACCCAAGGAATGCTGCGGGAACTCGACGAGCGTGCCGCGCGCCTCAACGTGAGCAGGCAGGCAGTGATCAAGACCCTGCTCCGTCAGGCGTTGGATCAGAGCACCACTGCCCGGCCGCGTCGAGGCGGCTTGACATGGACAAATCCCGCAGGCTATTCATTGCACTGGCCTACTGCAAGCGAAGCGCCGTCAGCCCGGTTTTCTGCATTCCGCGTTCATCAAAATTCGCAGGATCGAGCCAGCGCTCAAATGTGGACCGCAATGCGGGCCACTCCGCATCGATCATGGAATACCAGGCCGTATCCCGATTGCGACCCTTCACGATGTACATTTGCCGGAAGGTGCCTTCATACGTGAAGCCTAACCGGAGCGCGGCGCTGCGCGAGGGCGCGTTCAGGTCGTTGCACTTCCATTCGTACCGCCGATAGCCGAGGTCGAACACGTAACGCGCCATCAGGTACATGGCCTCGGTCGCGCCGCGCGTCTGCCGCAGCGCGGGCGTATACAAAATCCCGCCGACCTCAATCACGCGATGCGCCGGTTCGATGCGCATGAAAGACGCAATGCCGACCGCGCGGGATGTCGACTTGTCGACGATCGTGAAGTAGAGCGGGTCGTCGGCGATGGCCAGTTTTCGCAAGTACTCATCGAACTCGGCGCGCGTCGCATACGGCCCGATGAACAGGTACGTCCACAGGGGATCGTTGCCGAGGACGCCTTCCCAAAGCGCGTCGCCGTGCGCAGCCGGATCCAGAGGCTCCAAGCGCACATAGCGGCCATTGATCGAGAGGCGCTCCGGCCGTGGCGCTGGCGTGGGATCGATGCGGTTACCGATGGGCAGTCCGTTGACGATCTCCATTTCAGCCTCTCAGTGACTCCAATCGTTTCGCGGCTTCACCGATGTCGCGCATCCGCTGCTGCTGCCCGACAGACTCGCGCTCAATGAACAGCGGCGCGCGATAGCCGGCGCGCTTCAGCGTTTCGACATACCGTGCGATCCCAACCGAACCGTGGCCCAAGGGCCGCTCACTGCCAAGCGATCCCGGCTTCGCCTTGTCCGGCCAGTCGCCGTCCTTGCAGTGCACCGTGACGACATCGGGCGCGAGCAACTCGAGCGCCTCGATCGGATCTCCAGTGCCATAGAGAATCATGTTCGCGGGATCGAAATTAATCTTGAGATTCGCGCGGCCAACGTCCGAGAGAAATCGCTGCAACACCACGGCGCTCTCCTGCCCTGTCTCGAGCGCAAAGGTTTGCCCATGCTTTGCGCAGTGATCGCAAACGCGCCGCACCATGGCGCGGACCGCAAGGTAATCGGCGTCCGCCTCGTCTTCCGGCACGAAACCGATATGGCACGCGATGCCCGCGACGCCCAACGCGTCCGCAAGATCGCTGATCTCGATCGTCCGCGCTTCGCGTTCCACGCGCGTCGCCGGCGGAATGAAACCAACGGTGCGCTGCACCGTCGGGATGTCCGCATAGTTCTCGCCGGTGTAGGCGGCGGTCACCGTATACAGGGGAAAGCCGGTGCCCGCGGCTTTCCATTCCGCAATGAACTCAGGCGTTATGTCCACATCGCCGCCGACGCCAAGTTGCCCGCAGCGGACACCGAGTGCCTTCACTTCATCGAGCGAGTCGCGCCCGGCCCACAGAATCATTCCGATCTCGCGATCGCGAGTGGCTACTGGCATGAAACTATTTCTCCGTTTCGTGTACGAGAATGCTCCAACTGCCGCGCGACGCTCACGGCTGCAGCCGATTCCCGCGGCCTGCAGCGCGCCGGAGCCGCGCCGGTTCGACAGCATTCCGCGAAGTAGGCGATCTCGGCCGCATAGCCGTCGGTGTCTTCGAGGGCGAGCGATTCGGTGCCGGGCGGCGAATATAACGTAGGTGCTTTCTTCGAAGCGTCGGCGGACGAGTACTCCACCGCTCCGCCATCGCCCACCACCGAGTACTCCATCGAGAAGGGAAACTCGCCGGGATGCCACCCGCCCTGGATGCTGGCGGTGAAGCCTTGCGCGTAATGCAGTCGCGCATCGAGGATGTCGATTCCCCGGGCGACATCCTGAAATCCCGTCGCCGAAATCACGGAGGGCTGCCCAAACAGATGCAGGCACATGTCGATATCGTGGATCAGTAGATCGAGTACAGCGCCGCCGGAGCGGCTGACGTCTTTGAGCCAATCCCCCCAACCAGGCATCGCGCAGCGGCGTCGAAACGATGCGGCGCGTATTTGGCCCAGCCGTGGCACGGCGGTCCGCAACGCAGCATAGACTGGAAAGAAGCGCAACACCTGCGCTGTCATCAGCACCTTGCCGGAACTCCTGGCAGCATCCATCATCCGCCCGCAGGCAGCGGCGTCGAGCGCCATCGGCTTCTCAACCAGGACATGCTTTCCCGCACGCAACGCCGCGATCGCGGCGGGCTCATGAAGGTATGTCGGCAGACAGAGATCCACGGCGTCCACGTTGGTATCGGCAAGTAGATCTTCAAGACGGCGCCAACGCGCGATTCCGGCGAAATCGAACTTCCCGCCGGATCCAGTATTGCCGCCAACTCCGGATAAGTCACCGGTCCGTTGCTTGTCGTCCGGCGAGCAAACAGCGACTAGCGTGACTTCGGGAACTGAGCGCAGCGCTTTGAGATGGGTGGCGCCCATGAAGCCGAGTCCGCAGACACCGAGCTTCATACGAGGCTACTTTCGATTGCAATCTTCATCAATGAAGATCGTAGCTGAATCGCAAGCACGGCGCGCCTAGTAGATCGTCATGTTCACGACTTCGAACGAAAAGCGCTCCGGCGGCAACGCCGAGGGCCGATCCCGATTCATGCCCGCCCAGGTATCGTAAGCCGAATGCGCAAGCGTGCCGTTCAAATAAAACAGGAACTGATTCGTGCAGCAGGACATGGGGGGAGGCTGCCGGAACGTAAGCCGCAGCCCCACGGCTTTCTCGATCTCGACGCCTTGGGTTTTGACGTCCTTGTCTTCGAGCAGTTGGACGAAGCTGGAGCGTCCGGCATGCGGCCAGACGTCGGGGTGCAGCAGCGAGCGCAGGTCGCTTCGCATCTCGAAGGTCATCTCGCATTGGCGAATCCATTCGAGAATGCCGTCGCCCCACTGCCAGTGCTTCACCAGGCCGAGGTATTGGTCGACGAGATTCAGGGCGAGATCCATCTTCGAGCGATCCAGTTGCTGCCTGGCGCGGTCGAGCGCGTCTTCGGGAAGCAACGCCTCGATCGGCGCCACCGGAATCATGTCTTCCTGCTCGATCAGGCCGTTGGCAAGGCTCATCACGCGGTCCAGACTGCGGACCTGCGGCTTCATTCTTACCAGCAGGGGCGGCAGCTCATGATTCTTGCCGCCGGGTACTTCCACGAATTTGCGATCGCCCAAGATGTCCATACAGGAACCTCATGCTAATAGTCATATCGACGACGCGGTCGTGAAACTTGAAACCCACGGCGGAAGCCAGTGTCCGCCACACGATCTTAGTTCCACATTCTAATAGACGTTCTATCGCATCGGCAAGTTTCTTTTTGCACTATTTCGTGAAACAGATTTCATGTTGGATGTCGTCTCACGGCGCCGCAATTCGAGTGAGAACCGCTTGTACCGCTTGCGTAACATGCCCGGAATCAGGAACGGCACAAACGCCATGTTCATGATTCCATCGACTATCGTAAGGCCGAGCGCGTTGGCGGCAGGCGAGGCGGCTACCTCGCGCACCCACGCATTGAAGCCCGCAGGCACAATCGATTTCAGTAGCAGCGATAGGGGGACGAGTGCTAACAACGCCAAAATCAAACTGCGCCACCCCAGCAGCCAAAAGATCGAAAACGCGTCTCCGATGCCGAGATCCACGTCGGCTCCGGGATTGCCTGCCGCGGCCACTACAAAGTGCTGTTGTGTGCCTTGCCGCAAGGCCCTGCGCAGGATCAACGGACCCAAGACAAAGAAAGACAAAACCTGAAAGATTGTTTCCGCCGCACTCGCTTCACCTTTGAGCGCGCCATGCACCAGGAGGCCGGCGAGCGCGTCGACCAGCAGCAAGGGCCACGTCATGCTCCAGGTCAGCGCCCAGCGTTCGCGGAAGCTCATGCAGTTGTCAGGCTATCAGAGGGCGAGCATCGGCCGGCCGTCGAGCGCAATCAACATCGCCAGAATGGTAATGCCGAGAGCAACGGTAAACACGGCAGCCACTAGCGCTTTTTGCCCCAACAGCCACGCGGTGACCGGCAGAGCCTGCAATCCGTGCATTCCCAGGAAGTGCGCCCAACGCAGATCGCCGAACTTCGTGCTCCAGGTGAGGAACGGCAATCCGGGCCCGCCGTCCGGGCCGCCCACCGTGTGCGACTGCCTTGCGATCATCAAGCCGCCTTCGATCGTTCCGAAAAGAAAGAGCAGTAAGCCGAGTTGCGCGCCCAGCAACAAAACGGGCGGTAATGCCGTGGATTCCTTCAGAAACAGCACGAACGTCCAAAATACCGCGACTGTATTGACCACGATAAACAAACCCATGATTCCGAAGAGCACACCGTCAAGTGCGCTGCCGTTATTGAAGTGCGATGTCGTGCCACGGGCCGATTGCGCCGTAACGATGACGTTCTCGACAAACATGCTCACGGCGATCAGCCAGCCAATCGCCCGCACATTCCACCGTTGCGGCAACCGGCCGAGATACCAGGCCATGGTCCACACGAAGAGGATCGTCGAGACATCGAACTTAATCGGCTTGATCCACGGATTGATTCCCAGCACCAGCCGCGTATCGAACGGAAACGCGAGCAGGGCGACCGGAAGCAACACGATATGGAACCAGCCCGCAATCGCCAACGGCGGACTCCACCGGTGCAGATCACGCAACGTCATGCCGGGTCGATCTCGTTGCGCAAGATCGCGCGCAGCAGCAGATACAACAGCAAGCCGATCGGCCCAACCAGAAACGTCAGAAGCAAGCACGGAACGACGGCCAGATGGGGAATGCCGGACCGCGCGGCATCGCGCGTCTCCCACGCGCCGATAAACAAATCGAAGGCAAGATAGTGCACCCAGCCCACGAGCAACAGCCAGGGATTCTGAAACAACTGCGCGACTTCGGCCAGCGATCCGAAGCCGCCTTTCGCTTCGCCGAAATGCGATCCGAAGACCCATGCGTACAGCGCGCCAATCAAGAGCGGCGCGACGAAAGCCGTGTACCGCTGCGTCCACTTCCACCGCGGCGCGACAACCAACAACAGCCATCCGGGAAGAACCAGCGTGCTCGCAAATGAAAACAGAGATTCCGCAGTCATCGCTTCCACCTTACATCCGAACTTTCGATCTCGCTGAAACGTGATTCTCCAACTTCGCAAATATCTTTTCGTGCCGCTTCATGATGACACTCCAATCGAACTTCTCGCGCGCGGTTCGGATTCCATTCTGAATCAGCTTCCGGCGCAATGCCGAGTCCGCGAACACGCGGCGTAGGCTGCCCACCAGCGCATCCTGGTCACAGGGTAGAAACAACAGGCCATTCGCCTCGTGGCGGATCACGCTCGGCACGCCGCCGCAGCGGGCCGCGATTACCGGCAGCCCGGCCGCGTTGGCTTCGCATAACACACGCCCCATCGTTTCGACATCGCGCGTGCCGGACGCCTCATGGATCTCGTCGCGGCTCGGCAATATCAACGCATCGGCCGACCAATAGAATTCCGGTACGCACGCAAACGGAACCCGTCCGGCGAAGCGCACGGAATCGCCAAGTCCCAACCGCGCCGCCAATGCCTCGAATCGCGACCGCAGCGGGCCGTCGCCGACGATGGTGAGCGTCGCGAGCGGCGCATCCATTCGATACGCAGCGAACGCACGAAGCAGAAAGTCGATGCCTTTCTTCGGCACCAGCCGGCACACCGTCAGCAAATGTCGAGAATCCGGATCGCGCGGAATCAGTGGGCGAGCGAAGCGCGCGCAATCCACGCCGCCCGGCAACACCTCGCGGTGTTTCGACGGAATGCCAAGCTGGCGGAGCAACTCGTTGGTGAATCCACTGTTCGCGAGAATGTAGTGATTCGCACGCGCGGAGCGCAGCATGAGCTTCCACCGAGCTTCGCGAAAGATCGACTGCGTCCACTCCGGACTCCGCCAGCGCCGGAATGCCGCGTAGATCCTTTCGTCGAGCCATCGCATACTTAGCAACCCACTCGCAAAGCGGAACGGGTATGCGATCCACGGCCGCTGTACGTCATTGCCAGCCGAGCGGCAGACGACGGGCACCCCAGTGCGCTCGCCGGCCAGTCCATAGAAGACGGTAGATGCGTAGATTAGGTCCGCACCGTTCACCAGCGCGCAAACAGCATCAATGTTGTACCAGTGGCTCAAGCGGCTCAGCGTGCGGTGCACGGGAAACGGCAGGCGGGCGTCGTAAGCCAGTTCCTCGTCACTTCGATTCCGGTACGTCACCACGTCCACATGATGCCCGCGCGCGTGCAGGTGATGAGCAAGATGGATCGCGTGGGTCTGCATTCCGCCGATCGACGGCGGAAACTCAGTAAGCACGAGCAACGCGCGCATTGGTAAATGATACTACCGTTCGTTCCGGGAGCAAGAACTGTCGGATGATAGTCGTCATGGATGATTTCTCGATCGGCGTCGACCTCGGCGGCACCAATCTTCGCGCGGCTGCAATCGACCGCAAGGGCCACCTGCTGGACAAAGTATCCGGCTCGACGAATCCGGCGCTCGGACGCGACGCCGTTCTCGACGACATGGTGTCGAGCATCGTCACCTTGCGTGAGAAATTGAAAGTCACGCACCGGCTCGCCGGCGTCGGCATCGGCGTCCCCGGTTTCATCGATATGGAACAAGGCATGATCATCGGCTCGAACAACCTGCCCGGCTTCGACCAGTTCCCGGTTCGGGACGCGATCGAGCAGAAACTCGGCACACCCGTGATCCTCGAGAACGACGCCAACGTCGCCGCGCTCGGCGAAAAATGGATGGGCGCGGGACAATCGGTCGACCATCTCGTGTTGCTCACACTCGGCACCGGCATCGGCGGAGGCATCATACACCAGGGCCAAATCATGCACGGCTTCGTGGGTATGGCCGGCGAACTCGGCCACATGACCGTCGTTCCGAACGGCAACCCCTGCGGCTGCGGCAACTTCGGTTGCCTCGAAAAACACGCCTCCGCGACCGCAATCACCGCCATGGCGCGCCTGCTGTCGCTGGGCAACAATCTCACGAGCGAGCAGATCTACCAGCTCGCAATCGACGGCGACGAGAAAGCAAAGTCAATCTTCGTCTCGGTGGGCAGCGCACTTGGCATTGCGCTCGCGAATCTGATCAACATTTTCAACTTTCCGCTCTACCTGTTAAGCGGAGGCGTCCTCGCCGGCTGGGAATTGTTCGCTCCGTCGATGATGGCGGAGATCGAGAAGCGATCCTTCACCTTCCGTCATACAAAAACCCGCATCGAGCGCGCCACGCTCGGCGGTGAGGCCGGTCTGTACGGTGCGGCGTTCCTGCCGTTTGAAAAGCGTTTCTCGAACGTGTAGGCAGGACCGGCATGACACCACATTTTTGGCTCGGCCTCGACATCGGTACCGGCGGATCTCGTGCGCTCCTCGTTGATCAACAAGGCCGCGTCGCGCACGCCTTCACAGCACCGCATCAAGAGATGACGATGCTGCACGCACTTTGGGCAGAGCAGCGCCCGCAAGACTGGTGGTCCGCCGCGCAGAACGCCATCCGCGGCGTCCTTCATCAGGCCGGCATCGACGGAACTGCCGTCCGCGGCGTCGGACTCTCCGGACAAATGCACGGCGTCACGCTCCTCGACGCCGCCGATGCGGTCATTCGTCCCGCACTGATCTGGTGCGATCAGCGAAGCCAGGCGCAAGTCGATTGGATCAACCAAACAACGGGAGCCGATTTCGTACTCGCCCAAACAGCGAATCCGATGCTCACCGGCTTCACTCTTCCGAAGCTACTCTGGATCCGCGATCACGAACCCGAGCACTACGCGCGCATCCGGCACGTCCTTCTTCCGAAAGACTACGTTCGCTTCGAACTCACTGGCGAGTTTGTAAGCGAAGTCAGCGACGCCTCCGGTACGGGCCTGTTCGATGTCGTCAACCGGCGCTGGGCATTCGATCTCGCCAGCCGCGTGGGCGTCGATCGCGCCTGGCTTCCCACGGTCGTCGAATCCGCTGAGATCTCCGGACGCATTTCCGCAAAAGCCGCCGCACTCACCGGACTCGCCGCAGGCACGCCCGTTGCGGGCGGCGGCGGCGATCAGGCCGCCAGCGCCGTAGGCAACGGCATCGTCGAACCCGGAATCGTCTCCTGCACGATCGGAACTTCCGGAGTCGTTTTCGCACATCTCGCCGAACCCGCCTATGACGCAGGCGGCCGAGTCCATACCTTCTGTCACGCCGTGCCACACGCGTGGCACACGATGGGAGTCACGCAAGGCGCGGGCCTAAGCTTGCAGTGGTTCCGCAACCAGCTTGCGCCGGACTCCGCCTACGACGCCCTCACCGCGGAAGCCGCGCAAGCACCCGCCGGATCGCAAGGTCTCTTTTGGCTGCCCTACCTGATGGGAGAACGCACGCCGCATCTCGATCCCACCGCGCGAGGCGGCTGGATTGGCCTCACCGCAAAACACACCCGCGCCGACCTCATTCGTTCGCTGCTCGAAGGCGTATCGTATTCGCAGAAAGATTGCCTGGATCTCATCGCAGGCCTCGGCGCCGAAATCAAGAAAGTCCGCGTTTCCGGCGGCGGAGCGCGTAGCGCCTTCTGGCGGCAACTGCTCGCCGACGTCTTCAACAAACAAGTCGCGGTGCCCGAAACACAGGAAGGCTCCGCGTACGGAGCGGCGCTGCTTGCGCTCACTGCCACCGGAACGTACGCCACCGTCGCCGAAGCTGCCCGCGCCTGCGTTCGCGATGTCGAAGTCATCGAACCCGGTCCCAACGCGTCGGCATACGTCGCCGGCCACCGCACCTATCAATCGCTCTATCCGGCGATTCGCGGCCTGGTCTAGAGCTTCCGAGCGGAAGAAGCCTGCGGCAGATTCAACTTTTGCGCCAACGCCGGCCAACGCGCACTAGCCAATAGGCCTTTCATCAACGGAACACGCAGGTAGCCAATAACAGTAGGATCGCGCTCCCCGATCGCTTTCTCGAACCAGTCCGCCGCCTGCTCGACATCGCCGCTCATCGCGTAGTAAATCGTCATCGCCATCGCCGACCCGTAGGCGTCCGGTACGGAGCGAATCGGCTCCAGCACTTCAGCCGCCCGTTCCGAATCCCCCGTTAGCGTCAACAGGGCCGCATACGCCGCGGCGACTTTGGTATTCCAGGAGGCGACTTCATACGCGCGTGCCGCCGCTGCCAAGCCTTCGGAGAGCATCTCTCGCGACGCGTAAATACGGGCCAGCGCGAGATGCACATTCCACTTCGCCGGATCCTCCGCCAGCACAATATTCGCTTCGCGGATCGCGCGATCGTCCATGCCCGCCGCGTGCAATCCGTTGATCAGCGCAATCCGCATACCGCCGTTGAGCGGATCCGATTCGATCATGCGCTCCAACTGATCGACAGCCTCGAACATTCTGCCAAGTGGCATCAGGAAGTAGAACGCGTAGCCCCAACGGGCGGTCGCCGGAATTGACCCGCTCTTCAGCGCTAATCCAAACCACTTCTCCGCTTCCGCCCATTCATAGTTGAACGCCGCCGCGCCGATCGCGAACGCCGTCTGCGCTTCCGGCAGGTTCGGATTCAGCTCCAACGCGCGCACCGCCAGCGCGCCTGCACTCGTCATTACTTCTTTCGCCGGACGCAAACCATTCACCGCAAGCGACCAGTAGTATCCGGCGAGCGACGAATGCGCCAGCGCGTACTCAGGGTCGATGGCGATCGCCCGCTCGAACCATTCCTTGCTCTTGGCCATGCCCTCCGGCGTGCCCTCCATCAAGTAATGCCGCCCCTTCAGCAGCGCCTCGAAGGCCTCCACCTTCGGCGTATGCTTCGGCCGCTCCTCCGGACCGCCAAGTTTCACCTTCAACGCCGCCGCGATCGACGCCGAGATCTCGTCCTGCACCGCGAACACGTCGGCGAGCTCTGCGTCGTAGCGCTCCGACCACAAGTGATAGCCGTCCGCCGAGTTGATCAGTTTCGCCGTCACGCGAATGCGATTGCCGCTCCGCCGCACGCTGCCCTCGAGAATCGTGCGGACATTCAAGGTTTCCGCGATTTTTCGGATGTCCTGCTTCTCGCCGCGAAACGCGAACGCCGATGTCCGCGCCGTTACCTTCAAGCCGCGAACTTGCGTCAACGCGTTGATGATCTCTTCCGCCAGCCCATCGCTGAAGTACTGGTTCTCCGGATCCGCGCTCAAGTTATCGAATGGCAGCACGGCAATCGACGCCTCCGATGGCACCGCCACCCGCTCGATCACCTGCGTCGGAGCGCGCAGCAGATCCAGCGCCTGCCGCACCTCTTGCATCGTTTGGAATCGATCGCCGGCGTTCTTCCGCAGGCACTTCTTAACTACTGCTTCCATACCCGGCTGCGCCGCTGCGCCAAGCGGAGCCGGTTCGTCGCGCAGCACCGCCGTCAACACCGCCGCCATCGAGTCGCCTTCAAACGCGCGTCGCCCCGCGATCATCTCGTACACCACCGTGTCGAAACTGAAAATATCGCTGCGCACATCGAGCGGCTTGCCTTCCGCCTGCTCCGGAGCCATGTACGCCGCCGTCCCCATCACCGCGCCCGCGATCGTCCGCGTGACGTCGTTGTCGCCAATTCGCGCAAACCGCGCCAGGCCAAAGTCGAGCAGCTTCGCCGAGCCATCCTCAGTGAGCATGATGTTCGAAGGCTTCAGGTCGCGATGTGTCACGCCCTTGCGATGCGCCGCATCGAGCGCGCTCGCGACCTCAGCCGCAATCCGCAGCGCTTGCTCTGCGGGCAGCGGTCCGGCGGGCGTCTTTCCCTTGACGAACTCCAGCACCAGGTAGCTGTGTCCGTCATGCGATCCCATATCGTAAATCGCGCAGATATTTGGATGATTCACCGCCGAAATCGCGCGCGCCTCCGCCATCAGGCGCTCGGAGAATTCGGTGGCCAGCAGCTTCACCGCGACCTCGCGGCCCAGCCGCGTATCCATCGCGCGATACACCTCGCCCATGCCCCCTGCCCCAACGGGCTCGACGATCTCGTAGGGACCCAGTCGCGTCCCGGAAGGCAAAGACATACGCTAACCGAGTCTAACCCAATCGCAAAGGCCCTCACGAAACACGCGGGGCTTCTGTCACGCGCGGCTTCGCACGCGGAGCCTCGCAGGCGGGGCTTCGCACGCGGAGCCTCTAGTGCCAAGTGTCGGAATCCACGGAAAAATCGGCCGCAATGCGGCGACAGCAAAGAACCACGAACGCAGTGAGTGGATCTCGAAAGCAGCCCTGAACCACGGTCGTAAGGAACTGCGAAAAATCGACCCCTGCTGCTCTCGAAGAACCGCGAGCGTAAGCGAGCGGGTGCCC
>JAYVTO010000092.1:0-15671 GCA_043788745.1 Acidobacteriaceae bacterium | reverse complement strand
GCAAGGCGAGAGGACCGTGACGTTGGAGCCTATTAATCCAGGTGGAGAGATTCTCGTCAAGCCCGCCCCCAACCGCGCGGTTCGCAACGATGCGTTCCTGTTTGAGCTTCCCGAGGGCTTTCGCGAAGGGACGGTGAGCCTTGCCGCGGAGGTAAATCCGGCTAACCCGGATCGGCGTGTCATCGAGACGGACACGGGCAACAACACCGCGGCACTCGAAGCGAAGTTTGAGGTGGTGCCGACGCTGAATCTCGTCATCTACAACATCGGCTATCGCGATCAAAATGGACAACTGCTGCTCGCACCCGACAAAGACCTTCGCCAAATGGCGGACTGGATCGCACGCGCCTGGCCGGTTCCGAACGTGCAGTTCTGGCTCCGCAAGGAGGACATCAGCACCGTCATCGGGAACGGCCTTCCCGAATGCGACGTCGTCAACTCCTTCATGGCGTCGAAGCGTCTGCTCGATCTCCAGAACCCGGCGAACAAGATCCCTCGAAATGCCCGTTACTACGGCATGGTCAGCGACGCAGGTGGTTTCATGCGTGGCTGCGCGGACGGCCTGCCGGGCTATACGTCGTCCGGACCAACCGGAGACCCGGCCAACTATTCCGGCTATACCTGGGACAAAGATGGTAGTTTCGGCGACTGGTATGGTGCCCACGAAGTAGCCCACAACTACGCGCGGTTTCATGCCGAATTCTGCAATGCGCAGGCCGGGGCGCCCTATCCCTTTGACGGCGGCCGCATCAGCCCTGCGGGCACGGCCGGCGAAATCGCCTTCGGCTTCGATATTCGAACCGGCGAAATCTACAACTCGAATTGGAAGGACGTCATGACGTACTGCACCTACCAATGGACGGGAAAGTTCACGTACCACGCGCTGATGGACGCGTTCCAGCAGGACGTGCTGCCCTCCGCGCAAGCCGCTACCAAGGCCCGTTTTGCAGCCGCCCGTCAGGCGATGCTGCTGGTGGTGGGCGACTTGAACATGGACACCAATCCGCCCAAGCCGAAGATGCAGCCCTTCTACACGATCAACGACGCCATCGAGATCGACCCGCGCAAGCCCGGCGACTACGCGATTGTGCTGCGGAAGGCCGACGCCGAGGTTGCCCGCTATCCGTTTACTCCAAGCGCCATGACCAGCGGGGCCTCCGACCCCACCAAACCTCCGCAGCCGGAAGTGAAGCTAGCCGCGATCAACGAACTGGTACCGATACCGGATGGCATCACACGCGTCGACATCGAAGGACCCGGAAAGCAAATCGTGTACACGGTATCGGCCGGCGCTGCGTTTCCGGTCGTTCAGATCACCGCTCCAGCCGGTGGCGAAACGCTCAGTGACACGACGAAGGTCACCTGGACTGCGAGCGACACCGATTCCGACAAGCTCTTTTTCACGCTGCAGTACAGCCCCGACGGCTCCAATTGGGAAACCATCGAGCAGAACGTGACCACGCCGTCCGCGACTGTTGACCGCACCGATCTCAGCGGCTCCGACAAAGGCCAATTCCGTGTGTTGGCGACCGACGGCATCCACACGACGATCGCAGTCTCGAAACCATTTTCGGTGCCGGATCTTGTACCGATCCTGGAGATTCTGTCGCCCGAAGACAACCGCACCGTTTCCGTCAACGAAGTGGTCTCGCTCGAAGCCTACGCGTACGACCCGGATTCCGGAGAAGTGGATCGCAGCAAGGTGAAATGGACTTCGAGCATTGACGGCGCTGTCGGCACGGGCGAGACCATTCTCGTCACGGGGCTATCGGTGGGGAAACACACCATCACATGCACGGCCGAGAACGACGCCGGCGGGGCCCCCACGAAGGCTTCGATCACGCTTACCGTCGTCGCCTCCCGCGATCAGGATCCGCCGGCGCAGGACGCTCTCCAGGCCGGACCCGAGGCGATCTTCCTTGACCCCGCAAACGGTGTCCCTTCGGAGGTCGTGACGATCTCCAATCGGAATGTCCGCAATCCGCTGAACTGGGTCGCCACCGCCAACCAGCCTTGGCTGAAGCTAAGCGCCCCATCCGGAAAGACTCCCGCGAACCTCACCGTGTCCGTCGGAGACCTATCCGATGTAGCCGCCGGAGTCCAGAGCGCGACCGTTACCTTGTCCAACCCGGACAAAGCCGAGATGAAGGCCGTCGTCAAAGTGCAAGTTACGGTGGTGAAGTAATCGGAGGTTGACCTCCGTTCGGAACTCCAGCTCGTAATATTCGGCCCGGGGCAGGAAGGCTGGCACGCAGCGGAGGAATCAGTGCACCAGCATTTGTCTGGTCTCCGCACGAAGAACCGCGAGCGTAAGCGAGCGCCCACGGCCACTCACCACCGACTGAACCACGACCGTAAGCGACTACGATCACTCCCGGTTCAAATAGTGCGCAATCGAGGCACAAGCCTGCGCCAACTCATCGCCATCACGGATCACCGTCGCCGGTCCCGCCCCGCGCGGACGCCATCGCGCAAACGTGCGCTCACTCGCGTAGCCTTTAAACACGCACACCAGCGGAACGCCACACGCCGCCGCTACATGCTGCCCGGCCGAATCATACCCGAAGTACACGCGGCTCTTGGCGATCTCCGCGGCGAACGGAGCAAATGCGCCGCGCCACGTCCGCATCCCTGGCCGCAACGCGCGTTCGACACGCTCCGACTCTTCGCCGCCCGCGCCGTAATCGACCAAGACCGAGGCGCCGGTCGATGCGAGGAATGCGAACAACTCCCGCTCAAACGGATCTGCCGCGCGCTTTGCTGGATTGTCGCCCACGCCCAGGCTGACCGTGACGTCCGCGCCGGCCGCTATCGGTCTCGGAGCAACAAACGCGCGCGCGCCGGCGATGCCAAGCACTTGTTCCGCCCAACGGGACGTCAACACGGGAAGTGGGTCGTCGCCATCTCCTCCAAACGACCGGCTTTCGAAGAACAAATATCGATCCTCCGCGCACGCCGGCACCAAACCCAACTGCGTTAATCGCGAATCCGGATCAATCACCAAGCTTTGCGGTTGGTCGAGCAAGTCCCGCAAGTTCAGTGACACCTGCAAGCGATCACGTAGCGTCGCACCACGTGCATACGGAGCCGGAAGAAAGCCGATCCGCGCGTCGGCTTCAAACAGTTCCCAATTCTTGCGCGCACCAACGAGGTAGATCTGTGCATCTGGAAATCGCTGCTTGGCGGCGTCCAGCACGACCGATGTGACCGCCACGTCCGCGCCCAGCGTCACGCGCGACAAGACGAATACGTTGCGCACATCTTTTGGAACGTCGACCTGCTGCCGAACCCGGAAGTACCGCGACGCGACATCGCGCAATGGCGTCAATTGTTCGAGGACACGCGAGAACAGCCGCACGTACACATCGCACAACGCTGGCTCAAACAGATCGCCGAGAGGCTCAATGGCGGACGCAAAAAACGCCCGGGTTCCCTCGGGCGTTTCCGCCTGCTTGATCCAGTCTCCTAGAGCGCGATCGGAAAGGTCGCCCGGCAAGCGATCGAGCGGAGCGCGCTCACGAGAGCCATTGAGCGGATGGCTCTGACTAAAGATATTTGCCAACGAGCAACTCCAGCTTCTTCTTCGTCGCCTCCGGAATCGCTTTCCGGTCCGTGATCAACGCGTGCGCCAGTGCCGAGTGGCATTTGCACACAACATCCTCCGGCATCGTGCGAACTACTTCCGCGACCACCTTTGCCGCGTTCTCTGCGTTCTGCGTGAGGACGCCGATGATTTGCTCGACAGTCACGGCCGCATGATCCGCATGCCAGCAATCGTAGTCCGTCACCATCGCCACCGTCGAATAGCAAATCTCTGCCTCGCGCGCGAGCTTCGCTTCCTGCAGGTTGGTCATGCCGATTACGTCCATGCCCCAACTGCGATAGAGGTTCGATTCGGCGAGCGTCGAAAACGCGGGACCTTCCATGCACAAGTAGGCGCCGCCCTGCTTTGCGGGAACGCCGACCTTCTGGCAAGAGGCGTACGCGACGTTCGCCAACTCCTCGCAAACCGGATGCGAGAAGCCGATGTGTGCCACCAAGCCGTCGCCGAAGAAGGTCGACGCGCGACCCATCGTTCGATCTACAAACTGGTCCGCGACCACGAACGTTCCCGGCGCAAGCTCTTCTTTGAGCGAACCCACCGCACTCAGCGACAGGATGTGCCGCACGCCAAGCAACTTCATGCCCCAGATATTTGCGCGGAAATTCAACTCCGACGGCGACAGCCTATGGCCTTTGCCGTGCCGCGAGAGGAACGCGACCTCTTTGCCCGCCAGGCGCCCGACCACATACGGATCCGACGGAGCGCCCCACGGCGTCTCGAGCGCGCGCTCTTCCTGCGCTTCAAATCCGGGCATCGCGTACAGGCCGCTGCCCCCAATGATTCCAATGCGTGGTGTCAACGCTTCTCCTCTCGCCGCATCCATTCATTCATGCAACGCTCAATCACCGAATAGGGATCGACGCGCCGCGCCGCAATCTCGCTTGCCGCGGCATCCAAACTTTCGAGCGGAACGCGCTCTAATAAACGATCCCTCAACATCTCGCGCAGCCGGAACTGCCAAAGCTCGACAGCGCGCCGCTCTACCAAGCCGCTCGCTGCGAACTCGCGTGCAGCCGCTATCGCTTCGTCGATTCCTTTGCCGTCGCTCGCAATCGTGTGCACGATCGGAGGCGTCCAGCCATCGGGGCGATGCGACAAAGTCAGGTTACTCTTCAACTCGCGATCCAGCTTGTCGGCGCCTGGCAGATCGGCCTTGTTGATCACAAAGACGTCGGCGATCTCCATAATACCGGCCTTGATGGCCTGCACGTCGTCGCCCATTCCCGGCACCAGGACGACAATGGTGACGTCCGCCAAGCGCGCGATCTCCACCTCGCCTTGCCCGACTCCGACGGTTTCGATCAGCACGACATCTCGGCCCGCCGCGTCCATGAGCAGCGCCAAGTCCGTGGTCGCGCGCGCCAATCCACCGAGCGCACCGCGCGTCGCCATCGACCGGATGAACACGCCATCGTCGGCGTGATGATCCTGCATGCGAATGCGATCACCCAGGATCGCACCGCCCGAATAAGGGCTCGTCGGATCGACGGCGATAATGCCCACTGTCTTGCCTTCGCGCCGCAGCAGCCGTGCGAGCTGATCGCAAAAGGTACTTTTGCCCGCGCCCGGCGACCCCGTCACGCCAATCAGAAGCGCTTTGCCCGTGTGGGGAAATAATTCGCGCAGCAGCGGCTCGGCGTCCGCGCGGCGATTCTCAACGGCGGTTGCGGCGCGCGCCAGCGCGCGAGTGTCGCCACCGCGGATTCGTTGTGCGAGGTCCGTCATCTAGCTTTTTAGCAATTGCCGCGCGATGACCATGCGCTGAATCTCGCTCGTCCCTTCGCCAATCGTGCAGAGCTTCACATCGCGGTAGAACTTCTCCACGGGATAGTCTTTGATGAAGCCATATCCGCCGTGGATCTGCAATGCTTCGTCCGCGGCGCGGACTGCCACTTCCGACGCAAACAGCTTCGCCATCGCCGATTCCTTGTTGACGTTGAGTTCGTTGTCCTTCATCCAGCCCGCGCGGAACACCATCAGCCGCGCCGCATCGATTTGCGTCGCCATATCCGCGAGCTTGAATTGGATTGCCTGGAACTCCGAAATCGGCCGCCCAAATTGCTTGCGTGTCTTCGAGTACTTCAACGCTGCTTCATACGCGCCCTGCGCAAGGCCCACCGCGAGCGCCGCAATCGAGATGCGCCCGCCGTCGAGAATGCGCAGCGAATCGACGAAGCCTTCGCCCGGATTGCCGCAGAGCTGTGCGTCCTTCACGCGGCAATCCGTGAAAATGATTTCGCCCGTCGGACTGCACCGCATGCCGAGCTTATTTTCTTTCTTGCCCGACCGCAGCCCCGGCATGCCTTCTTCCAAAATGAACGCCGAAATTCCCCGGCTTGCCGCCGCGCGATCGGTAACGGCCATGGCCACGCAAACCTGCGCGACCTGGGCGTTCGTACAAAATGTTTTCGCGCCATTCAGAATCCAATTGCCGCCATCGCGCACCGCTGTCGACCGCGTTCCGCCGGCGTCCGAGCCAGCCTCGGGCTCCGTCAGCGACCAGCAGCCAATCCACTCGCCGGACGCGAGCTTCGGAATGTACTTCAAATGCTGCTCTTTCGAGCCCGCAAGATAAATATGATTCGTGCACAGCGACACATGGGCCGCAACACTCAGCGCGATCGAGGGATCGACGCGCGCCAGTTCTTCCATCATGATCGAGTAGTCGATGTAGCCAAGGCCCGCCCCGCCGAGGACTTCCGGAAACACGGGGCCAAGCAGCCCAAGCTTGCCGGCCTTCTTGAACGTGTCGACGGGAAAGTGCTGCGACTCATCCCATTCCATCGTGTGCGGAGCGAGTTCGCCTTCCGCAAATTCTCTGACTGCTTTGCGCAGTTGATTCTGTTCCTGTGAGTATTCGAAATCCATGGGTTGTGGGAGCCTTCGTGAAGAAACCGCGGTGCTGGTCGGCAGAAGCGGCCTGAGTTACCACTATGCCATACGCGCTCTCTATGCCGACAAAGCGATGCTTGTATCAGAGGCTGGATCGAGAAACAGGAGGCGTTCCTGAACTACGATGAGAACGGAGGATTCATTGACGGACACAGTGGCCTCCCGCTATACGGGCAAGGACACAACAATTCATTACTGGTACTGCGTACTTCGTAACTTCCTACAACTTCGCAACTTGTACTTCGGCCTTCGCTAAACGATCTCTTCGCGCGCTGCGTCCCACTTCACGGCGCGCCCGAGGCGATAGCTATCCACTGCCATGCGCGAGACGATCGACACGCGGAAACCAACGTCGAACGGGCAGTTGGTCTCTTTCCCCGTGCGCACGCAGTCCAGAAAATTTTCCATGTGCGCGAGCGGAGTCGTCGGCTGATTGCCCACTAACTCCACGCCTTGCGGCCGATTCACGCGCTCCGGTTGATAACGGATCTGCTGGCTCTTCGAAATTGTTCCGTCCGTGCCCAGCACGTCTTCCGTCACGCCGAGCCGCGAATTGCCGAAGCCCGAACTCCAACTAAACAGCACTTCTTCGGTGTGCTCCATCGAGACGTGCATTGTATCGGGAACCTCGCGGCCGTCTTTCCAGAGGTAGATACCGCCCGTCATTGTCACTTGTTTCGGAATCTGCAGGCCCAGCACTTTGTACCAGAACGACACCTGATGGCACATGTTCTCGTACACATTGCCGCCCGAATAATCCCAGAAGAAGCGCCAGTTAATGAAACGCTGCGCGTCGAACGGGCGCTTCGCGCTGCCGCCGAGGAAGCTCTCCCACAGGACGTTCTCCGGATTCACATCCGCGCCCACAGGCCTGCTCCACTGCGGCTTGCCGTGAGGCGAATTGCGATACATGTGCGCTTCAATCGAGGTGATCTTGCCGACCTTGCCGTCGGCGAGGAAGGCCTGCGCATCCAGCACTTGACCCGACGAGCACGATTGGTGCCCGATCTGCACCACCTGCTTGGCGCGCACCGGCATGTAAGCCGCGCGCATCTTCTTTGCGTGCTCCACGGTGAACGCCATCGTCTTTTCCTGATAGACGTGCTTACCCGCCTGGATCGACGCGACAAAGTGGTCCGCATGCAAATGCTGCGGAGTCGAGATTACTACAGCGTCTATGTTCTTGTCGTCGAGCATGCGCCGATGGTCAAGATACGTCGCCGCCGTTGGGACCAGTGCCTTGGCGGCTTCAAGGCGCTTCGTGTAGACGTCGCACAAGCCGACCACCTCGACGCCCTGGCAGGCCAGTGCCTGCCGCAACAACTCCGTACCGCGATCGCCGACGCCAACCCAACCCAGGCGGACGCGTTCCTTCGCCCCGAGCACGCGCTGCGGAGCCGCCGCTGCCAGCGTACCCGCAAGTCCAGCAACTTTGCCTAAGAAGTTACGGCGAGAATCTCTCTGACGTTCCATGCCTCAATAGTAGCGCGCCAGTGCTGAAACGCAACTCAGGGCCAAAGCCGCACCAGTTGATTTTTAGAGGCTTCTGTACGAGACTACAGGTCAGACAGGATTGGGTGCGCGTGGAATTTTCTTGCGCCTCCACTTTGATCATTGGCGCAAAGGATTTGACTATGCTCGTGCGATTCGCTTTCACTTTGCTCACGAGCGTGACGCTTACGCTTACCGCAGCGCCGCCGGATCAGGCCGAGCGGATCTACCAAGCGATCCGCGACAACGACCTCGCCACTCTCCGGACCCTCATCAAATCCGCTGGCGTCAACGCCCGCGAAAAGCGCGGAGCTACTCCTTTGATGCTCGCCGCCGCCTACGGCAGCCTCGACGCGATGAAGCTCCTCATCGCCGCCGGGGCCGATGTCAACGCGAAGAACGATTTCGATGCCACCGCGCTCCTGTGGTCAACCTACGATCTTGATCGCGTCCGCCTCCTTGTCGACAAGGGCGCGGACGTCAACGCCGCCTCGAAGCAAAAGCGAACGCCTCTCATCGTCGCGGCATCGCAAAACGGCACCGCAGAAACCGTCCGGCTCCTTCTGGAAAAGGGCGCATCGCCCGCCGCGCATGATTTCATCGGCGTCTCTCCGCTCGTCGCCGCCGCCAGCACCCGCGACCCCGCCATCGTGAAACTACTCCTCGACACGGATCCACGCCCCAGTCCGATGGATCTTGGCCGGGCTCTGCAAAACGCCTCAGGCACCGGTACGGTCGAGAACATACGCATGCTTCTGGCTTGGGGAGCCGACGTCAATGCCGCCAGCCCTCCCGAACTCGCCGGGCGCGTCAAGAACGGACCTATCGCTCTCGGCAAGTTCACGCCTTTGCTCCTTGCAGTTGCCTACGGCGGTGCCGATGCCGTCAAAGTTCTGCTCGACGCTGGTGCCAAGCCTGATGTCGTCGACGTCCGAGGCATGACTCCGATGACGCTCGCCATTGCCACCGATCGGCCCGACCTTCGCATTCTTCGCTTGTTGATCGAAAAAGGCGCAAGCCTCTCCACTAAAAATCTTGACGGCGAAACTGCCATCGATTGGGCTCGCAAATACAACCAGCCGAAAGTCCTCGACGCCCTTGGATTGCCGCCGGCCAAAGCCCCGGCCCTTATCAATGCCTCCACCGAAAAGCTCCCTGATCTGCGCGACGCCGTGCGCAATGGTCTCGCGCTGCTGCAAAAGACCAGCGATTCTTTCTTGATCACTGGAGGCTGCGTCGGCTGCCACGCCCAGAACCTCAGCGGGCTCGCCGTCTCCGCCGCCCGCGCCAACGGATTCGGCGTCGACGAGAAATCCGCGAAGGATCAGTCCGAAGCCGCCCGCCTGTCGTTCGTTTCGCAGGAGCAACTCCTCCTCCAAGCGATTGCTCCGCCCGGCGACTTCGACGTCATCATGTACTCGGCCTTCCATCTGGCGGCCGAAAAAGCCCCTGCGGACCGCACCACCGACGCGATGATCCACTACTTCGCCGCCTCGCAGAACGCAGGCGGACCCTGGCGCCGCTCCGGCGTCGCTCGCCCGCCGCTCGAAGACGGCGACTTCACCATGACCGCACTCGGCCTCCGCTTGTTCCAGATCTACGGACCCGCCGGCCGCAGAGCCGAGTTCACAAAGCGCATCGAGCAAGCCGCCAAGTGGCTGGCCGCCGAACCGCCGATCAACACCGAAGATCTTAATTTCCAACTGCTGGGTCTCAAGTGGGCGAAACATAACCAGGCTGCCCAGGAAGCCGCCCTTCGCAAGCTGCGCGCCAATCAGCGCCGCGACGGAGGCTGGGGCCAGACGCCGGAGCTTTCGAGCGACGCCTACGCCACAGGCCAGACGCTCTACACCCTGCACGAACTCGGCGTTCCGGCAACCGACGAAGCCTATCGCCGCGGCGTCGGGTTCCTGCTGCAAACCCAAAAGCCGGATGGCAGTTGGTACGTCAAAAGCCGCGCCCTGAAGTTCCAGCCCTACTTCCAGAGTGGCTTCCCGCACGACCACGACCAATGGATCTCGGCCGCCGCGACCGCATGGGCCACGGCGGGCTTGGCCTACGCCGCTCCGGCGGCAAAGACAGTCGCAGCGGTTCGCTAGTTCTCTGACTGATTGGCAAAATAAGGAACACCACTCTCCCGATCGGCCCTCTGGATTCGTACGCGCATAAGCCCAAGCCGCCCCGAGTACGCGCATAAGCCCAAGCCGCCCCGAGGCGCGACCGTAAGGTCGCGCGTACTAATCCCCCCGGACCCCGACCGTAAGCGAGCCCCCCCACTCACCACCGCTATATCCCCGCCCTTCAGGCCGGGGATTCGCACGGTGAGTACGCGCGACCTGACGGTCGCGCCTCGATCTTCATCGTCGGGAGCGCACAGATCGATTTCGTTAGCCTTCTGCCGAGGCGTCTAAATTCAACACCGAACCACTCGCCGTAAGAGAGTGGACACGACCCGCCTAGCTACTGATCAACCGCGAAGGAACCGAGCGAATCCGCGCGGATCAACCCCAAAAAGAACGGGGACAGCCACGAAGGCCGCCCCCGCTTTGGAGGAACTTACTCTGCAACCAAAACAATCGCAGTGAGCCTAGAAATCCACTCGCATCGCAAACTGGAAGATTCGCGGCGTGCCCTGGATAGACGTGAACTTGCCGAACGCCGATGGCGGCGCTGGAAGCGCCCCACCCGGTGTCTGCGACGCATTCGGATCCCGCGCCAAGCCGAGGCCTGAAAAGGCTGGCAGGCCGTTGAGCGGGAACCCGAAGTGTTGCGTGTTCGTGACGTTGAAGGCTTCCGCGCGGAAGGTCAGTTTCACACGCTCCACGATCGAGAAGCTCTTGAACAGTCCCACGTCCATGCTGACAGAGCTAGGCATGCGCAGAACGTTGCGGTTGCCGGATTCGCCGGGCAATGCGTTGCGATAGCTGTTGTAGGCATACGTCGGATCGCCAAATAAATTCGGGTCGCCGTTACGCGTGGGTGACGACTCAATCGGCCGAATCGCGACTCCGCGAGCCTGCGCATTGAAGTTGGTCGCCCACTGGCTGGCGTCTGTCGGCTGGCCGGACGGCAGTCCGGAAGCCCAGCGGAAGATACCAGTGGTGGTCCATCCGCCGACAAGCGCTTGCGTCAACCGGTTCGCATCGGACAGTAACGCTTTGCCCTTGCCAACAGGTAGTTCATACAAGTAGTTGAAGTTCACGTTGTGGCGGATGTCGAAGCTCGAGTTTCCGCGGTTGATGTTGAGATCGTACGGATTTTGCACAAACGGCGCGGCGAAGTTTCCGGTGGTGGCCGCTGAGAAGCCCGTATTCTGTGCGCCCGAAGCTGTATCCAGCGAATGTCCCGTTGTATAGTTCAGGTCGAAGCCGAAGCCGTTCTGGAGTTGTCTCCGGAAGGTGAACTGCGCAGAGTGGAAGTCCGATGTCCCGAGAGTCGAGAGCGCCGAGAGCGATCCATACTGCGGTTGATAGAAAACCGGATCTTTGCCGGCTCCCGCGAAATCGAAATCGTCCTGAAACGTTGTGTAATCGGTGGCATTGCTTCCGCCGACTACGCGCCGAGCAATGTACTGGTATGCGGCCTGCGTAGCTGTAAGGTTGACTTTCTGCCCCAGCACGGTCGTCGGGCCGGCCGCCTTCGGAAGTAGATTCTCGAAGAACGGAATCGGCGCCACCGAGGTAACTGGCGTATAGCTGTTGCGCAGATCGATCAAGGCGCGAATTGCGCCGTACCACGTCTGACCCGACTTGGGATCCGTGATGTTGTTGGGCGTCAGGACGTCGCGGCTGATGAGAAGGCTGCGGGCGATGCGGCCCACGTACGAGGCCTCGATCGAATATCCGCGACCGAGATCGCGACTCAAGCTGAGGTTGAAGGAGTGGTTGTACGGCGTCGTCAGCTTGTCGTCAAGGGTCGTTTCAATTCGACGGAATGAATCGAGCGGCTGCCCCTTCGGAAACTGGAGCGTGGACGGAATCGTGAGCTTGGGCAAACTGCGGACGTCCTGCCCGATCGCGGTTAGCAGTGGACCCAGACTGGTTGTTGTGTTGTACGTGTTCACCGAAATCGCGGCGGCGGAGGTGAAGCCGAGCGTGTTCTGGTTATCGAAGTTCGTCGCCAACGCGCTGCCGATGCGGTCATACGAAATCCGGTATCCGCCGCGAAGCACCATCTTCTTCGAGAACTGCCAGGCCGCCGAAACGGAGGGCGCGAAGTTATTCCAATCCTGCGAATAGAGGCCTGGTTTGCCGTTAGCCTTGCCGGAATAATCCAGGTTGATCGGCTGATTGAAGGGCACGCCGTTCTTCGCGCTGGCAACGCGGCTATCGAAATAGTCGCTGAGGCTGGTGACGGGTTTCACCTCGAAGCCATTCGCTTCATAGACTGGCGTGCTTGTCGACCAGCGCAAGCCGGCATTGATCGTAAGGTTCCTGCGGACGCGCCAGGAATCCTGGAAGTAGCCTTCGTACTCCTGGGTGTTGAAGGTGCGGGAAACGCCGGTCCCGACGGCCTGCACTTTGCCGCTTCGATCATAGACCAGATTTGCCGTGTACTGGCTGAAACGGCCAATCACCGCCGCGAGCGCATCCCGCGTGTTCTGCGACGATCTGGACGCCAGATTGGCGAAGATGTTGTTGCCCTGCGAGTCTTGGATCAGCACATCGCCAGACGCTTGATATCCCGAGGGGTTCGTGCTCAGGGTGTCGTATGAGAGGGAGAAGGCGTTCCGATTATTCGAAATCAATCGGATGTTGGCACCCATTTGCATGGTGTGCTTTCCCTTGGTGATGGTGAGATCGTCAACGAAATTGTTGACCGGAGTTGTGCGCACGCGATTGCGGGTGAAGTTGAACGGCTGATAGATGAACCGGAACGTGGTGAAATTCTGATTCGAGTCTCCACCCGTTGTGATCGCGTCGCGAGTGATTCCGTAACGGAACGAATTCACGATGCTCGGCGAGACGGCCCACGTGTCGCTCACGCTCAAGCCCCGCGGGTGGGCCCAAATGGCGACCTGCGCGGTGTCCGGGAAACGGGACGCGCCGAGCGCCGTATCGTTCTGGTAGTTTCCGCGAATGGAAAGGCTGTGTTTGGCGTTCAGGACGTAATCGAGTTTCGCCGTGGCCGTGTTCTGCCGCAGTGGCGCCGAGGAATTGAAACGAATGCCCGAGGTGTTCAGTCCATCGCCTTGGGTGGTGTCGTTCGCTGGGTACCGGGCCGCCGCGCTCGCGAGAATGGCCAAAGCCGCGGGGTTCGTGCCCGGATCGACCTTGTTGGCCGCGAGGTAACCCTGGCTGATCTGTTGACGATTGATGCACGTCACTCCCGTTGGTGTCCCGGATGGGCAACCGGGATCGCTTGCGCCGTTTGCTGAAAAGTACCGGACAATGCCCTGGCCGAGAGTTGGCAACGGAACCTGGCTGGAGACCACCTGGCCCTTCGCCTCGCGGAAGCCTTCGTAGTTGAAGAAGAAGAACAGCTTGTCCTTCTGGATCGGCCCGCCGAGCGAACCACCGAAGTTGTTGCGGATCAGTTTCGCGCGGTCGAGTCCCGCCTTGTTGCTGAACCAATCGTTCGCGGTGGTCGCGGTGTTCCGGTTGAATTCGTACAACGAGCCGTGGAACTGGTTTCCACCGGACTTGGTCAGGAGCGCGATCTGGGCGCCCGACGAACGGCCCTGGTCCGCGTTCGCGTTGGTAGTAGTTACGCGAAATTCCTGGAGTGAATCCGGGGTCACGCGCAACACACTGAAGAACGCGTTTCCGGAATTGCCGTCGCCGCCAAACTGATCCTGATCGTTCACGTCAACGCCGTCGAGCGTAACGTTTGCCTGATCGAAACGGCCGCCATTCACTGAGCCGCCCGCCGTCACGCCGGGTTGCAGCGAAAGCAGGCCAACCACGTTGCGCGCGTTCAGCGGGAGATCGCGAACCTGCGTCGAGTTGAATGCGTTTCCGATCGTCGCGTCGGACGTGTTCACCGCGCCCGCCTGGGCGCTGACCACAACCGTCTCGGTTACGGATCCGACGTCGGCGAAGCGCAGATTGATCCGTGGCGCCGTGTTGACCAGTACATCGAGGTTCTTGCTGATGACCGTCTTGAAGCCCGTCTTTTCGGCCTTCAGGTCGTAGCGCCCTGGTTGCAGTTGCGGGAAGGAGAACGCGCCATTCGCATCGGCAGTGTCCGTGCGGACCGCTGCCGTGGTGCGACTGGTAAGTGTGACCAACGCGCCCGGGACGATGGCGTCCGACGGATCAGTCACGGTACCCGATAGGACAGTGCTGGTTTGCGCGGTCAAAGAAAGACAGAGAAAAAAGACGGCTAGAAGCAGCCGCATCGAGGTGCGAACCATTGAAGTAACCCCCATAACTAGAGTTGTTCCCCAACAACTCTCCCGGAGGCCTAGGCTGGCCGCCCGAAGACCCAAAACAGCCTGAAACGCGGAGGATCCACCCCACGCCAGTCGCGCCGCTTGAAGAGCCGCGCGCAAGAAGCAATGCAGTGCCTCCCATTAGAAGCGCTGGATGCGAAACGGTCAACACCAATTGTTCGCAATGGGCGCCTGACAGGGCGAAACGGCACAAGGGAGGGGTGCGCCGGAAGTTCGGGAGTGGAAAGGGCGGCATCGGAATCAGCAGAGTCAGCACCGCGACCGACTCCATTTTCGTCGCACGCCAGGGGACTACCTGTTCCTTCGCATCAGAACGAATCAGGCACCAGACGACCCTCCAGGCCGTTCGGCACAAGACGCTGAAGCGCGCGAAGATGCCGTACTTTTGCATCTACGGCCTCCGCTCGATGTCCGCAACTCGACAGGTGGCAGACGAGAGGGTGACCCAGATACTGCGGCAAGGCGACGCGAAGGTCTTCAAGAAGTACTCGCAGATGAAGCTTCAGATGAAGCGCGAAGGCCTGGAAAAGATCAACCGGCATGCCAACGAGGCAAGGGGTTTTGATACGGTAAAGGTCCGTGAAGAGGAGTTTTGGTCCAGGTTGATACATTTTGCGGCTGAAAACGAGTTTCGGAATGAATAGCGGATGCAGAAGTAGTTTAGAATGAAGGTACCAGTAGAAGTCGGGGCGTAGCGCAGCCTGGTAGCGCACCTGCCTTGGGCGCAGGGGGTCGGGCGTTCGAATCGCCCCGCCCCGACCAATAGAATTAACAAAGTACAGCCGTTTTCTCGGGGCCCGAGAAAACGGCTGTAGTCGTTATTGTAGCTGTGGCGTTCTGCACGGGTTCTAACGAGGTCGTCTCTCGGCAGCGCAGGGGGCTCTCGCGCCTATCGAGAACGGCTCTACGCCAACAACGGGGGCAAGCCTGCCTCCGACTGACCTACGACACATAACCCTAACTCTGAGTCTGTAGTTGTTGAAGTTTCGAAAGCCATAGGTGACCTGCCCCCGTCTTTCCTACCAGTGATAACCAGAAAAACTGGGGGATAACATAGCACTTCGGCGCGCCCCTTCGCCGTGATCATTAGGTCCGGTAGCCGGCTCATCGACCGAACGCGATCATCAGGGGACTCACCTCCCATGCAATGTGTCTAGTATATCGTTTCAGTAACCAGTATCCGATGAGAGAGCTTTGAAGGCCTTCCAGCGATGTACGACCGGCGCCTCATTGATTTCCGCAATACCCTTGAGTATGCGCTGTCGAAGTTCCTCGGCGGACTTCACGCGG
>JAYVTO010000091.1:0-3032 GCA_043788745.1 Acidobacteriaceae bacterium | reverse complement strand
CCGCATGCTGATGATCAATCCCTAGCATGCGCCCCTTCAGGCTCATCCTGCGTTAGAAACAGGCCCTCCTTCAGGCTCATCCTGCATTAGACAAGACTGCCACGTGCATTCGGACGACGAGTATGGTACTCTACGGTTGATACAAGACGATTAAGATTTAGACGAGGAGTGTTTACTTTCGAATGGCACTGGCGGCTGAAGCTAAAACAACAGTTATTTCCACGTACCGGGTCCATAAGACCGATACAGGGTCGCCAGAGGTGCAAGTTGCCATCCTCAGCAGGCGAATCTCCGAATTAACGGATCATTTCAAGACCCACAAGAAGGATCACCACTCACGACGGGGTCTCCTGATGATGGTAGCGCGCCGCCGACGGCTGCTCGATTATCTGCGCAGCCACAGCCCGGAACGGTACAAGAGCCTCATTACGAGTCTTGGCATCCGCCGCTAGGTTTGTCAGCCTGGTTTCGGTTCCATGGGGAATCGATAGAGAGCGTTCCTTGGGGAACCAATCTTTGAACCGGGCACCCGAAAGCTAAATTCTCGAGAGTAGAGACAGTCCTCCCCGCGTTCGCTCCCAGTCTCCCTCTTAATCGAACGAAGAGCCCAGCCGCGTCCCGTCATGAACGGCGGACCAGCGTGGTTGCGGTCGCGATTGATTAAGGATGCATTGTTCATGACCCACACCGTTGAGATCCAGTTCGGTGACGCAACCCTCTCTATTGAAACCGGCAGAATGGCGAAGCAGGCGAACGGCTCCGTGCTTGTCCGCCAAGGCGATAACGTAGTTTTCGTTTCCGCCTGCACTTCGCCGGAACCGAAGCCGAACGCTTCGTTCTTTCCCCTCACTTGCGATTATCGCGAGTACACCTACGCAGCCGGAAAGTTCCCGGGCGGCTTCATCAAGCGCGAAGGACGGCCTTCCGAGAAGGAAACCCTCACCAGCCGCCTGCTTGATCGCCCCGTTCGTCCGCTGTTCCCCGAAGGCTACACGCACGAGACGCAGATCATTGCGATGGTGATGTCGGCCGACCCGATCCGCGACCCTGCCCCGCTCGCCCTCGTCGGCGAAGCCGCCGCACTCGCGATTTCTGATATTCCCTTCCACCACCTGCTCGCCGGTCTGCGCGTCGGCATCATCGACGGCAAGTGCGTCGCCAACCCCACGTACGACCAGACTCGCGAAGCCACCGTCTCGATCATCGTGTCGGGTACCGAAAGCGGCATCGTGATGGTCGAAGCCGGAGCCAAGCAGGCCAGCGAAACCGACGTTCTCCGCGCGATCCAGTTTGGTCACGACTGCTGCAAGCAACTCATCGCCGGAATCAAAGAATTGGTCGCCAAGTGCGGCAAGAAGAAGTTCGAGTTCAAGTCGCCTGAGGTCAACAAGGATCTCTACACGAAGATCGAAAAGGCCCTCCGCGCTGACCTCACCGACGCGATGGACACCAAGAAGTACGCGAAGCTCGACAGCTACGCCAAGGTCGCCGCCACCAAGAAGAAGGCGAAGGAACTCGCCACCACCGACGAGGAACTCGCCGTCGTCGGCAACCTGTTCGATCGCTTGAAGGAATCCATCTTCCGCGATGAGATGCTGAAGGCCAAGCGCCGTCCGGACGGCCGCGCCTTCGACGAGATCCGCAAGATCGACATCGAAGTCGGCGTTCTGCCCCGCACCCACGGATCGGCCCTGTTTACGCGTGGCGAAACGCAGGCGCTGGTCACCGCAACGCTCGGAACCAAGGACGACGAACAGCGCATTGAGCCGCTCGACACCGCCGAAACTTCCAAGCGCTTCATGCTCCACTACAACTTTCCGCCCTTCTCGGTCGGCGAAGTCGGCTTCATGCGCGGGCCGGGACGACGCGAAATCGGCCACGGCGCTCTCGCCGAGCGCGCCCTGATGGTCGTCTCGCCGGATGAAAAGGCGTTCCCCTACACGATCAAGATCGTCAGCGACATCCTCGAATCGAACGGCTCCTCGTCGATGGCCTCGGTCTGCGGCGGATCGCTCGCTCTGATGGACGCTGGTGTGCCGCTGCCCACGCACGTTGCCGGTATCGCCATGGGTCTCGTCAAAGAAGGCGACGCGTATGCGATTCTCACCGACATCGCCGGCGCCGAAGATCACTACGGCGACATGGACTTCAAGGTCACCGGAACCAAGGACGGCGTCACCGCCCTCCAGATGGACATCAAGGTTCCGAACGTCACCTCCGCCATCCTGACCGAGGCTCTCGAACAGGCTCGCAAAGCGCGCCTGTTCCTGCTCGACAAGATGAACGCCATCATCTCGGAGCCGCGCGAGACGATGTCGCCTTACGCTCCGCGTATTTACACGTTGCAGATTCCGGTCGACAAGATCCGCGAGCTGATCGGGCCGGGCGGTAAGATGATCCGCTCGATCGTCGAGCAGACGGGCTGCAAGATCGACGTCGAGGACGACGGCACCGTGAAGATTTTCGCGTCCGAGGGTCCGGCCGCGGAAAGGGCCATCCAGATGATCACCGACATCGGCGCCGTCGCCGAAATCGGCAAGACCTACCTGGGCAAGGTCGTCCGCATCGTCGACTTCGGCGCATTCGTCGAAATCTTCCCCGGCACCGACGGCCTGCTGCACATCTCTGAGATCTCGGAGAACCGCATCAAGCAGGTCCGCGACGAGCTCAACGAAGGCGATCAGATCCTGGTCAAGGTCCTCGGCATCGAAGGCAACAAGGTAAAGCTGAGCCGCAAAGCGATCCTCAAAGAGCAGCGCGAAAAGCTAAAGGGCCCCGCACCCACCGAGTAGTCGTCGCCAAACGCCAGTTGGTCGGACCGCCAGGTCCGACTGACCTTGGCAACGAACCGCGACCATAAGGGAGCGGAAGAGAAGGCCGGACCGCCAGGTCCGGCCTTTCGCATTCTGGATGCTTGTAACCGCGGCAGGGCACTGCGTTCCGGCGCGGCACGCGAGCCTCGGCCTGACAGTGGCCGCTGAATTGCCTCAGAAGAAGCATGCTCTTCACAACTAAAATCCGTTCCCGATCCG
>JAYVTO010000090.1:0-6409 GCA_043788745.1 Acidobacteriaceae bacterium | reverse complement strand
AATGCGAAGAGGCGCGCACAAAGCGAGGCCGAAGGCCGAGCGAAGTAAGCGCCGCTTAGCACCCAGAATTGCGGCTGACGGAATCAACAACCTACAGCGCGGTTTCTGGAGTCCCCGCCTGCCAGTGCCGAGTAAGGTTGCGGTAACCACTTCATCGCCATCAAGGAGCCGCGAACAGTCTGCCCGTTACGGGACGTGTCCGTCGTCAACTACTTTTCCCTGTCCCGGATGGGTTGTGGCTGAAAGGTCATCCTCTGACTGCGGGAGGTTGTACGCTGAAGAAGTCTTGGATCCTTTATCGAGAGCTTATTTGAACGCGCAGCGGAAGGCTGCGGACGAACCGGAAGCGCCGCAGCTTGCCGACTCGGCCCCCGCTTCTTCGGCGGTATCGACGCCGCAGCCGCTTGGGGTGCGCGCGCAGCAGGGCGAGGACACTCGCAACAAGATCCTGCATCTGGCGATGAACCTCGCCTCCGAACGCGGGCTCGATACGCTGACGATTGGCGACCTGGCGAAAGAACTGGGGATGAGCAAAAGCGGTCTGTTTGCGCATTTCGGGTCGAAAGAAGAATTGCAGGTCGCGACGATTGGGGCGGCGGTGAAGGTGTTCATGGACAACATCGTGACGCCGGCGTTTGCGAATCCAACGGGAGTGTCGCGGTTGCTAGCGCTGTTAGAAGGACACGTCCGGCACATGGAGCACAGCGTGTTTACGGGCGGCTGTTTCTTCTCCGCGGCGACGGCCGAGTTCGATGACAAACCCGGGCGGGTCCGCGACCGGATTGTCGACATGATGGCGCGCTGGGCGGACGTGCTGGTGGAAGAAGTGAAGGCTGGTCAGGCGGCGGGGGAAATCGATCCGGCGATGGACCCGGTGCAACTGGTGTTCGAGCTAAAGGCGATGACGAGCCACGCGAATTCGATGGCGCGGCTGATGAGCGATCCGAAGGTGTACGAGTACGCGCGGGTAGCGATACGGAGTCGGGTGGCCCCGTTGTTTAATTTCTCGGAAGGTCAGGTCCCTTCGTAAGGGGACGCGCACCTTCGGACCCTCCGGCGGTCATGATATCTTCAACGCGACCTATCTTTGGTACTTGGACGAACATCGACTGATCATTCTATTGACGAGCGTCGACTCGTTTCGCGCAGAGAAGATCGTGCCGGATCTCGGCGCTCGGATGCGGCACCTTCAGCCGGAATAGGAGTCTCTTGTCCTAAATTGGTGTCAATCGACGGAGCCTGCCAATGGTCAAGGCATAATGGGCCAGGATCTCGCGGAATTCATGATATACTCCGCAGGTAGTTGGAGGCGGATACATGCTAAAGAAGTGTGTGCTGGTTGGCGTGATCGCTGGAAGCTTTTCGGTACAGGCTATTTTCGGCCAAAGTTCCGCCACCGCGGATTTCAAGCGCGATGTGATGCCGATTCTTAAGGCGCATTGTGTGGATTGTCACGGGCCGAGTTTGCAGATGAACGGATTTCGGCTGGACCGGCGCAGCGACGCCATGAAGGGTGGGACAGCTGCGATGATTGGGCCGGGGAACTCCGCAGCCAGCCGCATGTACCTTAAGCTGCTCAATCCCCAATACGGGCCACAGATGCCGCCAGCCGGAGCGCTACCGAAACAACAGATCGAAATCATCAGGAAGTGGATCGATGAGGGCGCGAATTGGCCCGACGCTGTCGCGGGGGAAATCAAGCTGCCGCCGCCTGACGAGAAGGCTTCGCGGCTGATGAAATCGCTGCGTCGGGGCGATTCGGCGGAGGTCAGGAAACTGGTGGCGGCCGAACCCGGGTCCGTAAAGGGGAAGGGTCCTGGCGGCTCGACGCCGCTGATGTACGCGGTTCTTTACGGGGATCTCGCCACGGTGAAGATGCTGATCGGCAAAGGCGCGGACGTGAACGCCCGCAATCACAATGGCGCGACGGCGTTGCTGTGGGCGGCCGACAATCTAGAGAAGACCCGGCTGCTTTTGGATCATCACGCCGACGTGAACGCGAAATCGGAGTCCAGCCGTACGGCGCTCATCATCGCAGCCGGGGTTTATGGCCAGAGCGCGGTGGTGAAGTTGCTGCTGGAGCGCGGCGCGGACGTGTCCGCGAAAGGTCCGGCACTGTTCCGTGCTGCCACCGCGCTGTCGGAAGCGGCGCTGGCGGGCGATGAAGCGAGCATGAGGCTGTTGATCGAGCATGGCGCCGATCCGAAGAGCGCGGGTCCGGCGGGCCTGGCGTTCACGATGCGCGCGCAGTGTGGACCTTGCACGGCACTGTTGACGAAGTCGCCGGATCCGGGCATTTTGAGCGAGGCAATGTTCTTCGTTTCGCCTCCGTTGGGTCCCGGTTTCGGCGTACAGCCGCTGCTGGCCTGGGGTGCGGACGCCAAGGCGAAGGATCCGGGCGGGAATTCGATTCTGGCGCTGGTGGCGTCTTCTCCGGCGAGCCCGGTGGACGCGATAAAAGCGCTACTCGACGCCGGCGCGGACAAAAACGGCACGCTCGTTACCGGCGAAACTCCGCTGGAATTGGCGAAGCGGCACGGACGCACGCCGGTGGTGGAATTGCTCGAAAAAGCAGGTGCCACGGAAAGCCACATCGCGGAGACCTACCGAATCCGGCCGAAGCCGGCGGCGGACTTACGCACCGCGGTGCAAAGGAGCCTGCCGTTGCTGCAGCGCAATGACGCGTCGTTCCTCAAGAAATCGGGCTGCGTTTCATGCCACAACAATTCGCTGGAAGCGGAAGCGATCGCGTTGGCGCGCAAGAAAGGATTCCCCGTGAACGAGGCTGAGGCGCAGCAGCAGCTCAAAACGGTGGGAACGTATTTGGAAACGTGGCGGGAGAAGGCGCTGCAGAACATTGGCATTCCCGGAGACACCGACACGGTCGGCTCCATTTTGGTTGGACTGGGCGCGGCCAATTATCCGGCGGACGCCGCCACGGATGCGATGGCACGCTACATCCGGCTGCAGCAGCGGCCCGATGGGCATTGGATCTCATTGGCAACGCGACCGCCGCTCGAAAGCAGCGACCTGGAAGTTACGGCCGTCGCGATGCGGGCGCTGCAGCTGTATGCACCAAAAACCAGTCGCGCGGAGTACGACGCCGCAGTAAAGATGGCAGCGGCGTGGATGTCAAAAGCGACGCCAGGCGGGACCGCGGAGGGGGCGTATCACCTGCGGGCGCTGGTCTGGAGCGGCGCCGATAAGGAACTGATTCGCAAGGCTGCGGCCGGGTTGATCGCGGAGCAGCGGAGCGACGGAGGTTGGGCGCAGATCCCGACCACGGCGAGCGACGCGTATGCGACGGGCGAGGCGCTGGTGGCGCTGCAGGAATCCGGCGCGGCGGCCGATGCGGCGTGCAAGCGCGGACTGGAATGGCTGCGGATGAACCAGGCCGAAGACGGGTCGTGGTACGTGAAGCGGCGCGCCGTGCCGATTCAACCGCACTTCGATGCGGGCTTCCCGTACGGCAAGGATCAGTTCATCTCGGCGGCGGCCACGAATTGGGCCACCATCGCGATGGCGATGGCTTCCAAATAGCCGGGCACCAAGCCGGTGGAAATCCTGGGGAGATGTTCCCCCCTCCAGAAAAGGATTGATCGGATTGCTTCTAAACTTGCAGACGGGACGCCAAACGTGGGGCTGCTCCCAGCTCGCGAAGCGATTTACTCGACCAGACGCAAAAGCATCCCAGTGTCCGTAAACGCCCAAACCGTGTCGCCAAACCGGCAGAAAAATACGCTCCGCGCGGTCACGCGATAGTCGACCTTCGTCTCGGCGTAAGTGATTCCATCGGCCGAAATCAGCATCTTCACTTTCGCCGGAATCGCGATCAACGGAGACTGGCCCGGAGGCTCAATTGCCGCGAGAATCGCTCCGCCGTTCGGGCGGATGTAGACGTCGGTCACGAGCCGGTCCTTGCGCTTGAAGACCGATCGGATCTTGCGTTCGTTCAGCATGTCCGTCCGATAGACCTCGCTCGGAACCTCAAACTGATTGTCGTACCGAAACACGGTCAGGCCGTATCCCGACGTCGACAGCACCGTTGCCTGCGGATGGCCGAAGAGCGGCGCAGTGGCGGGATACCAGGTATCGCCGCCATCGACGCTGGTCAGTGCGATTGTCAGCGTCGGAACCTGCCGCGTCGATGCCGAGAGGCCTGGATCTGCCCATTCCGGCACGCCATTCTGCCGCCGCGGCGGATACGAAGATCCGAAGATCACGCCGACTTTCCCGGCAAAGGCAATGCCTTCGTAGATCGTGGTGTCTGGATTCGAACCCGGCTTCTGCGCCGCTTCGATCGGGTCCCACGTTGCGCCGCCGTCTCGCGTCGAGAAAGCGGCTTTCGGAGACCCGATCGCAAAGCCGCGCTTCTCGTCGAAGAAGTAGAGCCGCCGCATCCCGCCCATCGGATTCAGCTTTTGCCACGTCCGGCCGCCGTCGGAGGTCGTTTGAATCGACTTCTGCGTTGCCAGCCAACCCTTGTTCTCGTTGATGAAAAACAGCGCGACCGGTGATTCCTTGATCAGATCGAACGTCCACGTCTTGCCCGCGTCACTCGACCGGCCGATGACGTTGCGCCGCTTCTCTTTTTCGTCGATGCCGCCGGCAAGGATCGCCCTGCTCGGCGAAACGAACACCGCGTCCGCGACCGTGAGCGAAGACCGGTCTTTATCGAAGAAATAATCAAGCTTCCAGATAGGCAGCCGCGGCGCATCCGGCGCTTGCGCGACCGCGCGCGACAGCATGACCGCGGCAAGAATCGAACGGGTCAACAACGCGAAAGGCATCCAGATCTTATGTTGGCAGACTTCCCGCTTACGCGAGAGGCGATGCGGGCGCAGCCGTCAGAACCGCTTCCACCGGATTGATCGCCGACGAGTCCAGACGCGACAACAGCAACAGACAGCCCGCCTGTTCGCCGATCGTCGACAGCAGTTCCATCTCGCCGCCTGTGTGGCTGTGCGGCGCGCGATGCTGCACGTTGATCACGCCCAGCATCCGGTTCCGCGCCAGAATCGGGACCGACAGAAACGCCTCGAACTTGTCTTCCGGCAGATCGCCGAAGAACTTGAAGCGCGGGTCCGTGTAGGACTCGCGCGAGATCGCCAGCAGACGGCGCTCGCGCGCCACCCAGCCGGTGAGCCCTTCGCTCAGCTTCAACCGAATCTTGCCGATCGCACTCGGGTTCGGCACGCTGGTCGCACACAGCACCAGTTCGTTGTTCTCGACGAGATAGAGGAGGCAGGAATCCGACGCCATGAACTCGGCAACCAGCGAAACGACGCGGGAGAGCGCGTCGTTCAATGGCATTTCGCGAGCCATGAAGCGGCTGACACGTTGCACGGCGCGGAGCTGAAGTTCGGTGTAGTCGAGGCGCTGCTCGAGGTCGCGGGTCCGGGACACTGCTTTATTATGACACCGCTCGTGCGAAGGTGAAGAAATCTTAGCCAGCTGAGATGAACGACCTTGGGCTCACCACGACGGATAAGAATCGCAGCGACCGAACTGCCTTGTTTCGAACCGCGCAAGGAGCGAGGCGGAATTCGAACGGAGTCACCGGCTGCCCCCTCCGGCTTCCTTCGGCGCGCCGAACTGCTGCAGCGTCGGCTTATTCGCCTTCGACCAGAACCAGCCCGCGAACGATACCGCAAGCAGCAGCACCAACACCGTGAGTAGAATACCCACGAAACGGCGACCCGATACGACACGCGAGGCGGGAGCGGAAGCAGAAGGCACGATCAGTGGATCCTGATGACCATGATACCCGCTTGCCGCCGCGCCGCATCGAAGCAGACTGCTTCGATGGTGTTCGCCTTGGCATTGACGCGCTGCGTGATCGCCGCAACCTGACCCGGAGTAGGCGGCGCCTGCTGTCCGGGAACCGCGCCGGCAAACGCGCAGCCGTCGGGGTTCGGGACGATTTCGAGATCCGGCGACTGCAGATCGTAGATCAGAAACTGCGACCCGGTCGCGGTGTTGCCCGCGCCCCTGGTGCCCTTTGCGACAAGCTTTCGCGTGTTGGGGAAGATCGCCACGATCGTCGCGGTCGTGAATCCATCGGGAATCGCGAAGACGCGCGTGGCCTGATTGTCGAGATCGAACAAGACCAGTCCGCCGTCTCCATTACCCCGATTGTTGCCCGTAGCGAGCAGCGAGTTGAGTTCCGGAACTTCGACCGTGCCAATAAAGCTGGTCAGCGTCTGCGGTAACGCCAGGCTGAAGACCGCCGAAGCAACGCCGTCCAGGCCGAAGAGGGTATCGGCAGTGCGCCGCGCCGGATCTGCGTTGACGCCGTAGATCCAATTGTTGAGTTCGCCGGAGTTCGCGCCGACCGTTAATTCACCCGCCGCAGGCAGCGGAAACGCCGTCAGCGTCTGAGGGCCGTAGTCGAGCAGCACGAAGCCTT
>JAYVTO010000089.1:0-4562 GCA_043788745.1 Acidobacteriaceae bacterium | reverse complement strand
GTGTCCTGGTCCGCTTCGGGCAGGATGAGCGTCTGCGCGCACAGGCCGTGCGTGAGCGCGTTGAAACGGGACGCGGCTTTGCCTTCGGGCGTGCACGGTGGGGTGGAGTATTGTGCGTTGGCGCGATTGATATCCGCGCGAGAACGCTTTTCTCGTTTCGAATTAAAGTGTGACATAGTTTGTCCTTTTCGGTATTTAGTGAGAGGAATTGCGCTCTCGGGATTATCTATAGCACGGGTTGCCGGAAAGTCGGCCTTGCGCGGGGTGGCTTGGGGTGGGTATCGTGATGGTTCTACAGGTAGTTACGGAATGTGCGGATTTTGTGAACGAGATTGGTGCTGTGGCGGGGTTGTCGGAGGCGTTGGCATTTCCGCCGTGAAGGGCGGGGTTATGGCGGTGGTGAGTGGTGTGTGGCCGCTCGCTTACGCTCGCGGTTCTTCGAGAGGAGCATTTTTTGACGGGGTGCCGGCTGGTGAATCCGCTCCCGACGCGGCCCTTCGGGCCGCTTTGGTCGCGGCTCGGATTTGGTGCATTTCGCTCGGAAAATAGCCTCAGCAGCCGGGGCGCACTGAACCCCGGCCGTAAGGGAGGGGACACTATACTGCGTGGGATTTGAGACGCACTACGCTAGAAGCTGACCTTCAGACCAAACTGAATGACGCGAGCCGCTTCACCAGTCTGAATGATCGACTGCGTCGATGGCGGAGCCACCGTCGCGCAGCAAGCCGAGCCGAACAGCGTCGAACGGATACTCGGAGAGCCGGTGTTCGCGCTCACTGGAGTGTCGAAGTTCGCGTGGTTCAGCACATTGAACGCTTCTGCCCGGAACTGCATCTTAATCCGCTCCGTGAGGTCAAACTTCTTCGTCAGTCCAAGGTCCAGGTTGAAGTAACTCGGCCCTCGGAAGATGTTCCGGCCGAGGCCGTTGGTTCCCGGTGCGGGAATCGCGAACTGGCTCGCGTTCGGGAACAGCACCGGTCCCACGAAGCCGGCCGCATTCTGCAACTGCGCTACCGGGAGCGATGTAACGCCCGGAGCTAGGTCCGCGCGGGACTCGTGCGAGAAGTTTGAAGTCCGCGTACCGCTGCGAACCGAGAACGGCTCACCCGTATAGGCGGTAGAGACTCCGTTCAACGACCATCCGCCGATGACGTGGTTGAGGTACGACGGCGCGCCACCAAAGAACGGCTTTCCCTTGCCGACCGGCAACTCGTAAACGCCGTTGGCCGTAAAGGAATGCCGCCGGTCGAAGTCTGAAGCCGCGCGTTCGTTGCGCCAGTTGCGTGTGTCCGTCGGAGTGCGGGAGTTTGTGGCGCTCAGTCCGCCACCGGAAGCGGCACCGACGGGATCCACCGATTGGTTGTCGATCGACTTCGCGAACGTGTAGGCAAAGCCGATCAACAGGCCTGCGTCAAAGCGCTTACGAACCGTCGCCTGTCCGGAATGATAGTACGAGTCGCCGCCCGAATCCAGATACGTGATTCCGGCGAATTGCTGATTCGGCCGCAGCTTGGCATTGAGTGTTGTCTGCTCGATGCGGCCCGCCAAGTTTCCGGCCGCGTTCGTCGCCAGATCCGTAATCGTCAACGCCGAATTAACGAAGGCCGAAGTGACAATGCCGTTCGCGACAAGCGGAACAGCCTGGCCAAGCTTACCCGCCGGACAACCGCTGCCGTCCGGACGGCAACCCGCGGCGTTGTTGGCCTGCATGATCCTGAACGAATCCAGAATTGGATCGGCGTTGATCTGGTTCACATCATAGGCACGGAACAAGCGCGTTCCGCGCCGGCCGATGTATCCGACTTCCGCCACAAGTCCGCCCTGCAATTCCCGCTGCACCGTCAAGTTCCACTGATGGACCGTCGGCATCTTCAGGTTCTGATCGAAAACCGTCAGCAACGGCGCGTTCGTCAGTACTTGGTTCGGAAGCGTCAAATAAGAACTCGGCTTCTGCGTAGGCGCTGCGAGCGCGTTCGGAAAGCCTTGGGAGATTCGTACGTCCGGAACGCTTTGGCAACCGGCAGTAGTGGTCGCGCCCGTTGGGCCAAGCGTCGAGGAACAGGAGAGCGTCAAGCCCGGAACTCTACCGGCCACGGCGGTAACCTGAAACGTCGAGAGCGGGTCAAACGCGATGCCGTAGCCTGTGCGAATGACCGTCTTCGCATTCGGTGAGTACGCAATTCCGATGCGAGGACCAATGGCCCCCAGGTTGTTGCCCTGGTACCAGCTGTTCGCACTCTGGAACGTCACCGGACCTTCACTGCCAGTAATCGACCGGTTTGGTACGTACACGCGTCCGCCGGCTTCCGTGGGGGCCTTGTTCACCTCCCAGCGCACGCCGTACGTCATCGTCAGGTTGTTGCGGATCCGCCACTCGTCCTGCAAGTAAAAATTGAACTGCTTCACGCGCTGGCCTTGCGCCCAGAGCGTGACTGAATTGCCCGAGAGGAACGGTAGATACTGGTCGCTCCGAAGATCCCCGAGGAACACCTGGGACAAGCGAGATGGAATTCCGATAATGTCGTTGATTGTTCCCAACAGCCGCGTGTTGTCGTTCGCATCGATCGCCGTCGGTGTGTTGAATCCAACCGGCGCGCGCACGCCGGATGCAAAGGAGAGATTGGGAGTCACATTGACGCCGCCCGGCTGGCCCCGCTGATCGTTGTGCTGGTAGAAGCGGAAGTTAATGCCGGCCCGAACAACGTGCGAACCCCGAATGTACGTCAGATTATTGATCAATTGCGGAGTTGTGATCGCTCGCGCCGTCCTGGGCGTATTGATGAAAGGCAGCGACGCGTTCGCGAAGGAGTACGGGACCACGTTTGGCCACGTCGGATTGGCCTCACCCTGCGTAAACAGGAAAAGGAATCGGGACAAACCCACCGTCGTTTCATTGATCAACCGTGGGGAAAATACCCTTCTATAGCTGGCGGCGAAGTTGCGCGTTTTACGGTAAACCTCGCCCAAGGGCGGCGTGTTCGGAAACACCTGCGGCCGGCCGTTTAACGGATCGCCTTGGAGCGTGTTGTAGTTGCCCCAGAGCGCGCGGAAGAAGAAAGAGTTTCTTTCATTAAAGTTATGGTCAACGCGAGCCATAAAGTTGGGCCCCCGGAACTTCGCCGGCGGCGTCCAGATGTACGCCGCCGTGTTCAAGCCATCCCCACTCTGGTAGTTGTTGGGCGTCGGATAGGTGGAGAACAGCTTGGCGATAGTGGGATCAGTCCCGATTTTTTTCGGGTCGTCTGCCGCAAAATTGTACGATGCGACGCAGTTCAAGTCGGTATTCGTCGCGCAATTCCGAACGCCGGCCTGCAGCGCGCCCGTCTGCGGGTTCACCAACTGCGGCAGGTTGCGGGTGATCCTCGTGCCGTTTACCGAAAACGGGGTGTTCGGATCCTGGCGGAAGTAGCGATAGTTGC
Source organism: Acidobacteriaceae bacterium (assembly GCA_043788745.1). GTDB lineage: Bacteria > Acidobacteriota > Terriglobia > Bryobacterales > Bryobacteraceae > JBBQWZ01. The sequence continues at coordinate 1,143 of JAYVTO010000089.1, read as the reverse complement.
CCGCGAGTGCGGACGGCGTGTAGAGGGTCGGCACGCCAAACGTCTGGTCGATCGGCTGGGTGGTGTTGATCTTCTGATCCGCCCAGCTTCCAAAGAAGAACGTCTTGTTCTTGATGATCGGACCGCCAACCTCAAGACCATACTGGTTCATCTTGATGTCCGGCTTCGCAGTGCCCTGCGCGTTCGAATAGAATTCGTTGGAGTTGAACACTCTGTTTCGACCGAAGTAGAACAGTGTGCCGTGAAGCTTGTTCGTTCCTGAGCGGGTCGCAACGGAAACGGAAGCGCCGCTATTGCGGCCTTCTTCGGCCGTGGCGTTGCTCGTCGTAACCTTGTACTCCTGTACGTTATCGGGCGTGAGGCGGTACAGGTTCGAAACGGGGTTCGGAACCGACGACTCGTTCGCCTCGATTCCGTCGATCGTCACATTGTGCGACCGGTCTCGCGATCCATTGACGTGAACACCGGAACCGGCGCCCCCAGCCGAGCGCTGGACCACGCCAGGTTCGAGGGTTAGCAGCGTCAGCGGATTGCGTCCGTTCAACGGAAGTTCAACAATTGCCTTGTGCTCAACCACGTTGCCCACAGCCGCGTTTGTGGTCTGCAACTGCTCGCCCCGTGACTCAACCGTAACAGTCTCACCCGTTTGGCCCACCTCAAGGACGATCTCGACGGCAACCACCGTACCGACCGTCAGCGTATTTCCCGTCCGTTTCGCCGTCTTGAAGCCCTTCATCTCAACGCCGAGGGAGTACTGGCCGACTGTGATCGAAGGAAAGTCAAACACTCCAGCAGGCGTCGTGGTCTGGCGGAACGAAATGCCGGTGGCGTCATTCGTCAGCGTCACTTGCGCGCCGGGCACAACCGCGCCCGAGCTATCGCGGACTACGCCGTTGATTTCAGACTTCGCGCTTTGGGCCAGGCCAAGCGAGGCCGACAAGCCAAGTAACGCGAGAAGGTGGACAAACTTCGTTTTCAAGTGGAAACCCCCTACCCGAACAATGTTTCCACTGAGTATATCAGCCTGTAGGCGGATTTTCATAAGAGAGTCTTGTCTAATGCAGGATGAGCCTGAAGGAGGGCCTGTTTCTAACGCAGGATGAGCCTGAAGGGGCGCATGCTAGGGATTGATCATCAGCATGC
>JAYVTO010000088.1:0-24976 GCA_043788745.1 Acidobacteriaceae bacterium | reverse complement strand
ACCTGCCCGACGGCAAAAACCTGCGGTCAGCGTTCTTCTTGTGTAGTACGCGCGACCTTACGGTCGCGCCTCGGTGGGATTAGTACGCGCGACCTTACGATCGCGCCTCGGGGGCGGAGGGCTCACGCGCGACCTTACGGTCGCGCCGGGCCGACGGCAGAGTAGCTACGCGTAGGCGTAAACGACCACCACCAAGCCGATCACGCACGCCAGGAAGACACTGTGCTTCAGCGTGAACCGGAACAGCTTCGATTCGTCTTCTGCGCTCATCCCTGTCGCCGCCGCCGCCACCGCGATGCTCTGCAGGCTGATCATCTTGCCCATCACGCCGCCGCTTGAGTTCGAGGCCGCCATCAGCGCCGGATCCAACCCCAGCTTACCCGCCGTGATCACCTGCAAGTTTCCAAACAGAGCATTGGCCGACGTATCGCTACCGGTCAGAAACACGCCGAGCCATCCGAGGATTGCGCTAAAGAACGGGAACGCCGCGCCAGTAGCGGCGAACGCGAGACCCAGCGTCGCTGTGGCGCCGGAGTAGTTCATCAGGAACGCCAAGCCCAAGACACTCGCGATCGTCAACATCGAAAAGCCAAGCTGCCGCAACGTTCCGCTCAATATCTTCATCAAGCTCGAAAACGAAACGCCCAGAAATGCCGCGCTCACGAGCGCGGCGATCGCGCAGGAAGTGCCCGATGCCGAAAGCAAATTCAGCGTGAAGGTCGCCGCGTACGGCGACTGTGTCGCCACTGCCGGAGGCATTCGCACAATCGCGTTGTGGAGCGCGGGCCAGGGAAAAATCATGGTCGCGCCGTTCAAAATGTTCTTGACAGGCCCAAAGCCCCAGAGCAAAACGAACACAACCAATAATCCATACGGAGCCCAGGCGCGTACCACTTGCGCCGTCGAATGCTTGTGCGGAGGCGCTTGCGGCGGTCCGTCGCCAGGCGTCCAGAATTGCAACAGGACCACCAACACCAGCATCGCGGCAAGCGATCCGATGATGTCGGTCAGATACGGCCCAAGATATGTCGACACGCCGAACTGGGCACCCGCGAACGCGATTCCGCAGAGCGCCGCCGCGGGCCATACGCCGCGCAGCGCCTTGATGCCGCCCATCACCAGCATCAAGTACGCAGGAATGAACAGCGATACGGGAGCGCAAATCTTGCCGACATTCCCGCTGAGCTCCATCATCGGAAGCCCGGTGATCGTTTGCAGCGTCACCAGCGGAATGCCAATGGAGCCGAACGCCACCGGAGCCGTATTCGCCAACAAGCAAATGGCCGCCGCATAGAACGGCGAGAATCCGAGCCCCGTCAACATCGCCGCCGCCACCGCCACCGGAGTGCCGAATCCCGCCGCACCCTCGATAAACGCACCGAACGCAAAGGCGATCAACAGTGCCTGCAACCGGGGATCCGCGGTGAGCCCCGCGACCGAATCCTTGATGATCTCGAACTGGCCCGTGTCCACCGTGATGCGATAGAGCACGATCGCCCAGTAAACAATCCACCCAATGGGGAACAATCCGAACGCCGCACCATAGCCGATGGACGCGAGCAAAGGCGCCGCAGGCATGCCATACACAAACGCCGCGATCATAGCCGCCGTCCCCAGGCCGGATAGAGCGGCGACCCAAGCAGGCTTGCGCAATCCGGCTAGCAGTAAGAGCAACGCCAAAATCGGCAAGGCAGCAACCGCCGCCGAAAGAGGAATGCTATCGCCCAGCGGCGAGTAGGATTGTGGCCACATGAAGGGCCTAGTGTACATTAAGAGGTCATGACGCTCGCGGCCGTCGACTACCTCATCCTCGCCGTCTACTTTGCCTTCGTCCTCGGCATCGGCTGGTGGGTGAAGCGCCGTGTATCGACCAGCGCCGACTTCCTCACGTCGGAGCGCAGTGTCCCTGTCTGGATTACCAGCCTCGCTTTCCTCGCCGCCAATCTGGGTGCGCAGGAAGTGATCGGCATGTGCGCCTCCGGAGCCAAGTACGGCATCATGACGGCGCACTTTTATTGGATCGGCGCAGTGCCCGCCATGCTCTTCGTCGGCGTCTTCATGATGCCGTTCTATTACGGCAGCCGCGCGCGATCGGTGCCGGAGTACCTGAAGCTCCGCTTCGACGAAAAAACGCGAACGCTCAACGCGATCACGTTCGCGATCATGACGCTGTTCTCTTCCGGCATTTCGATGTACGCCCTGGGCATCCTCTTTCAGCTCGTGCTCGGCTGGAGCTTCACGGCGTCCGTGCTGCTCAGCGCGGCCATCGTGCTCGTCTACACCTACCTCGGCGGACTGACCAGCGCCATCTACAACGAGGTCCTGCAGTTCTTCTTGATCGTTCTCGGCTTCGCGCCGCTCGCGATCATCGCCGTCACGCGGGCCGGAGGCTGGGATGGAATGTCGGCGCGCCTGGACCCCGTGATGACGCACACCTGGAAGTACGCCGCGACAGCAAGCCAGAACCCAATGGGAGTCGAACTGTTCGGACTCGTCGCCGGCCTCGGCTTCGTGCTCAGCTTCGGTTACTGGTGTACGGATTTCCTGGTCGTCCAACGCGCGATGGCCGCGAACTCGATGTCCGCCGCGCGACGCACTCCGCTGATCGCTGCGTTTCCGAAGATGATCATGCCCTTCATCGTGATCCTCCCGGGAATCGCCGCGCTCGCTTTGACGAAAGCCGGCTCCGGCTACACCCTTCCAATGAAAGACGGAGGCTACGACTATGACCAGGCCCTGATGACGCTGATGAAGACCTACTACCCCAGCGGCATGCTCGGCGTCGGACTCACCGCGCTCGTCGCGTCTTTCATGTCGGGGATGGCCGGCAACGTCACGGCCTTCAACACCGTATTCACTTACGATATTTACGGCGGGCACATCAGGAAGAACGCGCCTGATTCTCACTATCTTCTTGTTGGCCGCCTGACGACCGTTGCCGGAGTCGCCCTCAGCGTCGCGACCGCGTACCTCGCCACCTACTACAACAACATCATGGATCTGCTGCAGTTGATCTTCGGCTTTGTCAACGCGCCGCTCTTCGCGACATTCCTGCTCGGCATGTTCTGGCGGCGGACCACCGGCCACGGCGCGTTCGCCGGACTCGTCGCCGGCACGGCCGCCGCGGCCGCGGCCCATGGACTGACGCTCGCCGAAGGCAAAGGCGGTTGGCTGGCCACGGTCGAATCGTTCCCCTCGACAATGGCGCAGAATTTCTGGATCGCCATCTTCGCCTGGTCCGCCTGCTTCACCGTGACGCTGCTGGTCAGCCTTGCAACGCGCGCGAAAAGCGACGACGAACTCCGAGGCTTAGTCTACGGCCTGACCGAAACGCCGGTGGAAACGGTAGTTTGGTGGCAGCGCCCCGCGTCCCTTGCGATGATCGTAGGCGTTGCTCTGCTCGGTCTCAATATCATCTTCTGGTAACAATATGGACCTCCGCCTTCCCATCGGCCTCTTCTTTACGATCCTCAGCGCGATCCTGATTGCAACCGCCGCGCTCGGCGATTCCGGCGGCAGCACCGTGAATGCCTACTGCGGAGTCGCGATGGCCGCCTTTGGCGCGACGATGCTCTGGCTCGCCAAACGTCGCGCATGAGATCGCGCTTCGCCAAACTCTATCCGCGCAGCGACTCTCCGCGGATCGTCCGCGCGCCCGGTCGCGTCAACCTCATCGGAGAACACACCGACTACAACCTCGGCTTCGTTCTGCCAGTCGCCTTGGAGCTGGAAACACAAGTCGCCGCCGCGCCCTCTAACGACGATTGGATCCGCATTTACTCCGCCAACCTCGCTTGCGGAACGCAAATCCGCCTTGACGATATCGTCAGCGCTCAGCCCCGGAGCGATTGGACCGATTATGCCATCGGCATCGTCCGCGAACTCCACCTGCGCGGCTATCGGCTCAGGGGTCAGAACTTGCTCGTCGAAAGCAACATCCCGCAGGGGGCGGGCCTCAGCTCCTCCGCCGCACTCGAAGTCGGTATCGCCATGGCACTCGCGCCCGGTGCCGATGCCGGTGCGCTCGCTGAACTCTGCCTTGCCGCCGAAGTCGATTTTGCCGGCGTCCCTTGCGCAATCATGGACCAGTTCGCCTGCCTGTTCAGCGAAGCCGGATCCGCCATGCTGCTCGATTGCCAATCGCTTGTGCGCAGGGCGATCTGCTTGCCCGAGCACGCCTCGTGGCTCATCGTGAACTCCGGAGTCCGCCACGCGCTTGGAGCCTCCGCGTATCGCCGACGCGTCGAAGAATGCGCGGAGGCCCTCCGCGCCATTCGTGCCGTCGCCCCTGGCGTCGGCAGCCTCCGCGACGCCACGCTCGACCATCTCAAACTCGAAATGTCCGACACCGCCCGCCGCCGCGCGCGTCACGTCATTACAGAAGACGCGCGCGTCCTCGCCCTTGTCGAAGCCGTCGAAAACGCCGACCTAACCCAGATGGGAACGCTGATGACCGCGTCCCACAAGAGTCTTACCGTCGACTACGACGTCAGTTGCGCCGAGCTCGACACCCTCGTTGACATCGCCCTCGCCAGAGAAGGCGTCCATGGAGCCCGGATGACCGGCGGAGGTTTCGGAGGCTGTATCGTCGTTTTGCTGAATGAAAATGCGGTCGCCGGGTTCCTGTCCTCGGTTCCGCAAGAGTACGAGAGCCGCACCGGACAAAAGGCTACTCCCTATCGGTGTAATCCGAGTGCCGCTGCGAGCGCGATTCCCTGAGAGAAATCGCGGCGGTAAAGCACTATGTAATCAAAGCAGACATGTCCCTCCGAACCCTAAAGCGGAGCGCCTGGCAACAGGCGCTCCGCTTGCAATGCCGCAGGTCGGACCACCAGACGCAACGAGGCGCGACCGCACGGTCGTGCGTACTAATTCCCGCCAAGACGCGCACTAAGGCACGTAGTGCTCCACCGTTAGCGCCGCAAGCTTCGCAATCAACGCCGCTCGCGCCTCCCCGGTCGCACGGGAATCGCCCACGAAAACGGCAATCGAAATCATCGTGCCATCGGGAGCTTTCAGGATGCCGACGTCATTCGTCGCCACCGTCCTGCCATTCCAACCCCCACTCGTGCCGGTCTTGTGCCCGAGCGTCCAGCCCGCCGGAACGCCCGCTTTCAGCCGATCCGGAGCCGTAAGTGTCTCCGTCATGACACGGAACATGAAGCGCGACGAAGCGGGCGACAGTAACTTCTCTCCCGCCAATCGATACAAGAAATCTGCCATCCCCAGAGGAGTCGCCGTATCCCGCACATCTTTTAAATAGCGCTCCCACGCCGCGTCCCGCCGCGACTTCGGCACCGCTGCAATGTCGTGATCGAGCACCTCCGGGTCCAGGTATGCCGCTTTCCACTTCAGTCCAACGATCTCGGTTTGTAAATCGCGCTCATCACGATCCAGGCGAACGTCGGCGACGCGATTGCGATCCAGATAGGCCTGCACCGCGCGCGGCCCACCAAGCCTGCGAATCAGGATGTCGCCGGCGGCGGAGTCGCTATCGACAGTCGCCCGCCGGATGAGATCGGCGAGGCTCGTCGGATAGCCGTCCTTCGTCACCAGTTTTGCGATCGGCTGCACATAAAGGCTCAGATCCCGCTTCCGCACGACAATCGTTTCGTCGAGATGCCAACCCCGCCGGTCGACAGCGTCGAGCGTTGCGACGCCAGCGAGCATCTTGATAACGCTTTGCAGCGAGAATCGCTGAGAGCCGTTGACGCAAGCGACGCCCCTCGCGTCCTGCGCACAGATGCCAACACGGCCCTCAAACCCTCGTAAGGCGCTCTCGTAAGCCGCCTGCAGTTCCGTTTTGCGTAATTCGCCACATTCCACGGAAGCCGCGCACAGCCCCGCCAGCAGAAGGAGACGCATTTCGTTCAAAGTGTATCGAACTCCAACGTCCCGGTTCCATCCACTGCTGCGTCGGCAAAGAAGCGCGAACGGAGTGAGCGGATCTTCACAAGGAACTAGCGCTCTGACCGGCACAAAACATCAACGGGCTAACGCCCGGGGTTATAGCCCGCCCGTTACGGCGGGGATCGTTTCGATCCGAATCACGCGGTCAACGGACTAGCGCCGGCCCTGCGACACGCGCAGCAACTCGACCAGATGCTGCTTCCACAGCGCCGGCCGCGAATGCGTCCCATGCCCGCGCGTCTCGGGACTTGTGGGAATCAGGATGTAGCGCCCTTGCGCGACGCGGTTGATCTCGCGCTCCAGAATCCCCAACTCCGGCGGATTCACCTCGTCGTCCGCGGAATTCACCGCAAACAGCGGTGCCTTGATGTTCTCAAGCCCCGGCGACGGATCGTAGTTTCGCGACGACTCAAACGCGTAGAGCATATCGTTCGCATCCGTCCGCAGCGCCCGATCCCGCAACCGCAGATACTCCGCGTCGACCCTCTCGGCCGTCGACGCGGTCTGGTGCATTTGGTAAGGCGTGCTCGTCATCATGAACAACGAATACTGCGCCGCAATCAGCGCCTTTGGCGGAGAAGTGTACTCGCCGTTCTTCCACTCCGGATCGCTGCGGATTGCATCCGCGATCATTTTTCGGAACATTCGATTCCGTCCCACGATCGCCACCGGAGCGCTCGCCAGCGGCATCAGCGCGTCCATAAATTCCGGATACATCTCGCCCCAAACCCAGCTATGCATCGCGCCCATCGACGTCCCCATCACGAGCCGCAAATGATTTACGCCCAGGCCTTCGCGAACCAGCGCGTGCTGCGCCCGAACCATATCGTCGTAGTCGTAACGCGGAAACTTCATGCGTAGGCCATCGCTCGGTTTGCTCGACTTCCCATGACCAACGGCGTCCGGCAGGATAATGAAAAACCGCGCCGCATCCAAGGGCTGTCCGGGCCCGAATAGCAGGCCGCCGAAGCCCTCCGACAAGAAAGCCCGCCCATTGCCGCCAGTCCCATGCATGATCAGCACCGCGTTCGTAGTCCGGCCCGCCGCATCGCGCACCGCAGTCCCCAGGGTCGTGTAATGGAGCCGCAACTCAGGCAGCGCTTCACCGGAGCCAAAGGCGAAGTTTCGGGCAATCCAATCGCCCTCCCTGGCGTCGGGAAAGGATTGTCCGAGGCAGCCGATGACGGCAACCAGCAAGAGAATCAAGCGAGGCATTACGCAGAGCGTAGCATCGTCCTAGCCGCCGGGCAAGGTACCATGAACGCTTGACTTCCCGAATCCTAGACGTCGGCTGCGGCATCAACAAACGCGCCGGAGCCATCGGCATCGACCGCATCCCCGGGACCAAAGCCGACGTCCTCGTCGAACTCGACCACTTCCCCTACCCCTTCCGCGACTCGAGCTTCGACGGACTCCAGGCCGTCCACGTCATCGAGCACGTCTCCGACGTCATCAAGACGATGGAAGAGTTCCATCGCCTCGTTCGCGCCGGAGGCGAAGTCTTTATCGTCACGCCGCATTACACGGACTTCAGTTCTTTCTGCGACCCTACCCACAAGTGGCACCTCAACAGCTACTCCCTGCGCTACTTCGGGCAGGACAACGCCGGCTACGGCTATTACTCGAAAGCACGATTTCAAGAGATTTCTACGCGCGTAAAGCTACTCTCTTTCTGGAGGCTGCTCGGCTTCGAGCTGTTGGTCAACGCCTTTCCGCGTTTCCGGCGTTTCTGGGAGTTCTATCTCTGCTACGTTGTACGCGGGAAAGTCATTGAGTGGCGGCTGCGGGTCGTCAAGTAATCGAAGTTGCTCACTTGGCTTTGGAAAACGTCCGATCGCCTGCGCCAATCCCGCCTGCATGGCCGCGTCGCGGATGACGTCGCGACCGGACGCCAAGGCGAAGACGCTGCCCACCGCTACCTGCGGAAGAAGGGCTATCAGATCGTTGCCCGAAACTGGCGAAGGCGCTCCGGCGCGGGAGAGGTCGATCTCATTGCCTGGGATGGCGACGAGCTGGTATTCGTCGAAGTCAAAGCCCGCCGCTCCGCTGCCTATGGCCCCCCGGACCGTGCCATTGGCGCCGACAAGCAGGACGCACTTATTTGGTCCGCCCGCGAGTACACGCGCCGAGCCTGGATCGACTGGGCGCAGGTGCGTTTCGACGTCGTAACGGTGCTGCTGGGACCGAAGCCCGAGTTGACACACTACGAACGCGCCATCCACCCCTGAAAAAAAACCTCAAACCACAAGCCCGCACGTCGAAGAGTCTCTTATGGGACGGTTTGCTGAAAACGCGCTGCGAATCTTCGAAGCAGCCGAATCGATCGGTGAGGCGGGCGAAGCGCCCGACATGGCGATCCTCATTTCGGAAACCGGCGGAATTCGCATGATCTCCCAATCGAACCGCTCCGACTGGCCTCTCGAATCCCTCCGCGCCGAACATGGAGCCTCGATGGCCTATCGCGTTACGCGCCGCGACTCCAAAGTTCATCTCGAAGGTTGCGCCGATGATCGCTCCTGCCGCCTCCAGGCCCCCGTGCAGCACACCATGAAGTCCTTCCTGAACTTCGTGCCTCAGTACACGCTGGCCTAATCAGCCCTGCAACTCCACCCGAATCTCTTCGGCCACCCTCTGCGCCTCTTCGTTCGCCCCGATCGGAAAACTGATCGCACCCACCTTCGGATGCCCACCTCCGCCGTAGCGTTCACAAATCGTCGCCAGATTATGCCGCAACGGCTCCTTCACCCACGGGTTCGAGCCTACCGAAACCTTCGTCCGGAAGCTCGACTTACTCACTGAAACCGTATACGTCGATTCCGGATGAAGCCAGTAAGGAATGAACTTGTTGTAGCCCTCCAGATCGTATGTGAGCAGGTCGAAAAACACCACGCCTTTTTCGCAGACCGAAGTCTGCCGAATGGTCTCAATCGACTTCAAGTGGCGCTCATACAGGGGGGCGTACAGAGCCTGAATTTCGGGCTCCGCAATGATCTGCGACAACGGCTCGCGCCGCATATAGCCGATGATCTTCTGCACGATCTCCGAGCCCTTCGCAGCCTCAATCACCATCGTCAGCTTCGGCGCCGGATCGCGTAAAGCCACTGCCTCATCTGCATCCGCATACTGCGCACCGTCGATGATATCGGCCCATCGCACAAGGTCGTCGAGATCCGGCGCATGAAAGCCGAACTTCTTGCGCGCCACGGTCGCGATAAACATCGTGCACGAACGATACGTCGGATCGAACAGTTTGCGCCCGCTTGTGTCGCGGCGGAAATGCTCCGCGTCTTCCGGAGACAGGAATGCGCTCTGGTGATGATCGAACCACCAGGTCAAGTTCGGATTCGGCGAATACTTGAAATCGACGATCGCATTTTCATCGCCGTCGAACAGTTTGTCGTCAAATAGCTGCGATGCCGTGTGGGCCATGCCCGTGTAGGCGAACTCAGCGCCCGGATGAAACCGTTCCTCAATAAAGCGGCTGAAGAAGGCCGCGGACGCTGCTCCGTCGAAGCAGTGATCGTGATAGAGAATGCGTACGCGCATAGTGGACAAGTAGAAGAGAACACCCGGTGCCATGACCGAGGGGAAAGCGGTTATAGTCGCGCAAATGGATAGCCCAACGCAAGTACCCCACCCGATCCGATCTGCGACACCGTTCGGTGAGTGGTGCCTGGCGGGAATGCTCTTCTGCTGCCCCTGGGGCGGGCAGCAGCAAGGCCGTCTTCCCGGAACAGCGTCATTCGCTTCGCCGGATTACATTTGCAGAAGAGCTTGCTAGCGCGCCGTCGGCTTGGGCCAATCGAGTTCGAAACCTTGCGCGGTCAGCTTGGACTGCAGCGCCTTGCGCGACTTCTCATCCGATCGAATCGCTTGCGGCGTGGTCTTCTTCGCCAGTGATTCCACGACGATCATTCCGGCCGCTTCGCCGATATTCCATTCGACGGGATGCAGGCGGTAGCAGCCGTTGGTGATGTGCGTAACGCCGAGATTCTTCGCTCCCGCAAGCAGGTTTTCGACACGGCGTGGAATCAGTGAACCCATCGGGATCTGGAATGGCAGTGAACTGACGTCGATCGAATTGTCGCCGCCGGTTGAGGGGTGGAGGTCAATGCGATAGCTGCCGATGCCGACCGAATCGGCGAACTTCTCGGCCACGCCGTCTTTGCGGAGTGCGGTGGCGACGTGCTGCTCGACGACGGTGAACTGGGCGCGAATGCGGCGCGACTCGCGAATGTACGGATACTTGGCCATGCCGTCGGCGGTGCCCACGATGTCGGGGCGCAAGCGCAAACCCTTGAAGCCGTTTTCAGTCTGCATCCAGTACAACAAGGACAGGCTGAGTTGCTTTGCGCTGCGAAGATTGCGCGCGGCCTCGGGCTCTGGAACGGCGTGCAGATTACCGAGCCAGTAATCGTTCTGCGGCCAATTTACGAGCGAGATGTCGCTTGCATAGGCACCCGGCGTGAAGTTCTTCGCGGCGGCAATGCGGCGATACGTCCACAAGTTGAGGCCGCGCTCCGGACGGTCGGCGCCGTCGGGCGACATCCACACGGGACGCATCTTGAGCGTGACCGGATCCGACAGCACCCAGGCGAGCAGCGGTCCCGACCAAGCGGGCTTGAGCGTTGGCACATAGGCGCGCCAGAACGCATAATCCCCGGGCTTGTCGATGGTGTGGTCTTCGTCCGGACGATGATCGATCGCAAAGCAGGCGGTGAAGGATTGGATATTGTTCGGCTGCGCTTCGGACGGCGCATGCGGCTCGCCGGTTTCGCGTTGCGATTCGAAGCCGGTTACGAACTCCGTCTTCGTCAGTGGCAGCAGGTCGCCTTGCTCGGTAGCGTCAATAAAGAACGGCGCGCTGATCACGCGCGAGACGCCGGCGGTCGACTTCACGGCGACGGCGCGAATGCGATCGCCAGTCACGTCGGCGGCAAGAGGCGAATGATCGAGCAGCAGCGTCAATTGGCCGCTGCCTGCATAGGGCGCAAGCATCGCCTCGAAGACAGCGAGCGAGACGCGCGGCTCAGGAGTCAGGCGCGAGACGCTGCTATCGCCGGGATTCAAAAAAGGCCGGCGCAGAGCCTCCGCCGTGAGCGGATAGTGGCGGCGATAGAAGTCGCGAACGGCGATCCGGAAGTCGCGGTAGGCGCGCGTCGAGCCGTACTGTTCAATGTAGGGATGCTCGTCAGGCGGAACTGCTTGCGCGGTGAATTGGCCGCCGATCCAATCGGTTTCTTCGGTGAGGATGACGCGGAGGCCATTGCGCAGAGCGGCCAGCGCGGCGGCGCAGCCACCGACTCCGGCGCCGCAGATCACGACATCGGCGGCGAGTTCGCGCGGGGCGGCTGCGAGCAGGAACGGAGCCGCGAGGGTCTGGAGCAGCGTGCGGCGGGTTGCGAGAGGCAGCTTCATGTCGATTCTCAGGAGATCATGTTGTCACAGGCCGGGAGGCCGGCGCTACTTATCCTTCGAGCCGACGAAGCAGTTCGAGGAGTACATCGCCGACTACCATCAAGCTGCGGGCGCTGATTTTGTCGATGGTGTCGTCGTCGGTGTGCCATGGTGGATAGTCGAAGTCGATGAGGTCGAGGGCGGGCACTCCGATTTTGACGAAAGGCATGTGGTCGTCTTCGATCGCGCTTTCGGTGTCCAGAAAGTACTTGCTGTAGCCGAGGTCGGCGGCGATCTTCCAGACAAGGCGGCGAAGTCCGACGCTGGAATTCGCCTCCTGCAAGATGCCGAGGTTCTTGTCGCCGATCATGTCGACGTTAACCAGCGCCTTGATGCGGGTAGAGACGCCTTCCTTCTTCCACCGATCGGCAAGGTGACGGCTGCCGTGAATGCCGTCGGTCGCGGTCCACTCGCCGATGGCTTCCTCGCCATCGTAGAAGACGAGATAGACGTCGTCTTTGCGGGGCTTGTTCGCGAGCACGCGAACCATCTCGAGCAGCAATCCAGTGGACGCGCCGCCGTCGTTCGCACCAACAAACTTGCGGCCCGGGAACAGTTTGGTGTCGAAGTGCCCGGTGAACACGACCGCCTTGCCCGACGTGCCGGGGAACTTACAAATTAGATTGCGCATCGGCATCGGGCCTTTGGGCGTGGTTGCCAGGAAGGCGTCCTCGATGATCTGGCATCCGTTCAATCGCATTTGGGCGAGGATCAGCGCCTGGAGGCTCTTGTTCGCCGCGGATGCCGGAGGCCGCGGCCCAAGAGCGACCACACGCTTGGTGAACGTCATGGCGGAGTCGCCCGAAAAATCGGACGCGGCCGTACAACCTGCCGCGATCAGGAGTGCGAGGAGAATGGCTTGCGCGCGACGCATATATATCCCAGTGTAAAGCGGCGCTCGCGATCGAGTGGATCGAACAGCGGCGCGACGAGCGCCGGCGGAACGAGAAACAGCGCCGCGAGGAAGAAAAACGGCCCCGGGAAGAACTGCAGCGCGTTGAACAAACGCCGCGACAGCAGACGGAAAAAGCCACCCACCGGATTGAGGGAATCGACGGCGAGTCCCGCGCGCTCGAGCAGCAGTTTGACGCCGTACTGCGTGTAGCGGAAGTAGTCGTGCGGAATCTGATGCTCTTCCCACTCATGCGGCACGATGAGCAAGAGCGTTGCGCCGGGCTTCATTACCCGCGCGAGTTCGGTCAGGACGCGTTGCGGTTCGCGAACGTGTTCGAGCGTCACGACGTGCAACGCCGCATCGAATAGGCCGTCGCGGAAGGGCAATGCGGTGAGATCGGCCAGACAGTCGAGCCCGGCGTAGTTCCATTGCACGTCGCCGATCGCGAGATCGACGCCGGTGTATTTGTGCGTCGTGAAGCGGTCTGCGTATTGGCCTTCGCCCGCGCCGGCATCGAGAACACGAAGGCCGGGGTGGATCGACGCCGCGAACTGATCCACTGCATCTTCGATCGAAACCTCGAAATGCATGATCCAGCGGCGCAGCGGGCGCGGCAGCGAGGAACGGGCCGCGGCGTAGATCACGACTTCTTGCGCGCCTCAAACATGATGGTGGATCCGGCGCGGCAGGCGGCTTCGAGGAGCGTGAACGGAATGGAGCCGAGCAGCAACGCGAAGTAGGCGAGATCTTTGAAAAGCCGCTGATTGGGTGTTTCCGGCACGCGGCGGATACGCCGGGCCATGGGATCGAGCTTCGGCGCAAGCGTGGTCGCGAGACCCGCCGGATTATCGCGCATCGAGAAATGCTTACGTCGCAGAATCTCAAAGCCGCAGGAATCGAGCAGCAGTTCGAGATCGGTTTCGCGGAAATTGAACAGATGCCGCGGTACATCGACGCCGTTCCAGCGTTCGCTGAAGAGAAGAAACTGCCAGCAAGCGGCATTCGGAACCTGCACGATCAGCCGGCCATCGGGCCGTAGGAGTTTGTGCGCGGCATCGAGATACGAGGCCGGATCGTACAGGTGTTCGAGCACGTGGAACATCGTCACCGCGGCGCAGCTTTCGGGCGCGAACGGCGCGCGCCCGAGCGATGCGCAAACGGCGGGCACGCCGTTCTTGCGCCAGGCGACTCCGGCGGCGTCGAGCGAGAAATCTAGGCCGACGACGTTGGCGGTTCCGCGTTCGGCGAGCATGCGAAGGAAGAGTCCGCCGCCGCAGCCGACGTCCAAAACCAGGCCGTTTTCTTGGGATTCACGCAGCGCGCGCTCGACAAAACGAAGATGATCGCCAAGCACGAAGCGGCGCCAGGCTTGCTCCAGGCGGTCGGCCGCGCCGTCTTCTTCGGTGAACCAGTAGGAGTCCGGATAGTAGTCGCGCAGTTCGTAAGGGGTGGGCTGGGGGAACAGCCGGATCAGTTTGCAATGGGAGCATTCGATGACGAGAAATTCGCGATCCGTCGTGCCGTACAGACGATCATTGGCGTGGAAAAGTGTGTGGACGTCGATCGACCCGCAGGCCGGGCACTGATCCTTCGGCTGCGTGGCAAGTACCTGGGCCGGGGTTGGCGGCTGTGCGGACGCGGGCTCTTCGGATTCGGGATCAGGCTCATCGAATGCCGCCGCGCGCCAGTCCTCTACGCTTCGAGATTCGATGCGCGGCCATTCGGGCTCTTCGATCGCGAAGGTCCGCGCTGGCGTCGCCGCCGGAATCTCGACGGTCGGCTCGGCGGCATGGTCGAGCATGCCATCCATCGAAAGCTTTCGCAGGACGTGGGCGATTTCGGCGGAGGGCCCCGCTACGCTGTCGCCTGCTCGGAGATGTCCCGAAGCGATACTCGATGCCGCATCAGAATGCGATGGATTTGTTGCGGGCTCAAGCGGCGGGGCTGAAACTGCCGTCGCTTGCGCCACATCGACGGAATCAGACGCAGTGCCGAACAATCCGCTTTGATCAACGCCGTTGCGACGCGCAGCTTCGAGGAGAGCCCCGGAAACCGGCGCATCTCCCCCCGATTGCGGATTGCCGCCACCATTCCGCCGGCGATTCTTGCGATTAGATACAGTCCGTTTCGCCACAACAGGCTCCAGGGGAATAGCTTGACCACCAATAGGACGCGATTGCGTTCAATCAGTTCCACGCGCCACATCGATTCGAGCCCAAGCGTCGAACCTCGATGATGGCGGACGACCGCGTCCGGCGCGTACAGGCAACTCCATCCCGCCCAACGCCCGCGCAGACCAAGGTCGGCGTCGTCGGCGTAGGCGAAAAAGTCTTCGTCAAAAAGTCCGATCTCGACTAGCATCGCACGCCGATACATGGCGGCGCATCCGTCGGGCCAGAGGACTTCCTCCACACGGTCGTACTGGCCCGCATCTTTCACTCCATGCCCGCGGCCGCGATTTTGTCCGTCGGGATACATGACGTGCCCAACTTTGTCGATGGTCGACGGATCTTCCCACACCAGAATCTTCGAAGCGGCCATGCCAACATCCGGCTGGCGTGCAAAAACATCCACAAGCGCCTGCAGCCATTGCGGACTGGCCTCCGCGTCGTTGTTCAGTAAAGCCACGAAGGGTGCCGTCGTGGCCACGATTCCCTGATTGTTCGCGGCGCAGAATCCACGGTTGTCCCGATTCTCGATGACGAAAAGCCGCGTGCGCGCGAAGGCGGCGTCCGCGGCCATATCCTTCACCATCTGCGCGGAGCCGTCTGTCGAGCCATTGTCCACGACGGCGATCTCAGCCGGTACAAGCTGTTGCGCGGCCAGACTCCGGAGGCTGGCGAGGAGCAGGTCACGACGATTCCAATTGGCGATGACGACAGCGACGGAGGGCGATGTGGGCGCAGTCACGAGAGTCCGGGGGCGCTGAGTGAGGCCGATAAAGTCTTCCGCTTGCTCAATGTAGTATTATACTGAGTTCGGATCAGAAGCCTGCGTCTGGCCTTGGCAACCGATCTCTTCGGGTTGCCGTGGGCTGCGCTTGGCCGCTGGCCGTTGGTATTGCGCCGGATCTGGAACGATCCCATCCGGCCGAAAGTCGAAGCGGGTTTAGGTGGATGATGAGTTCGGTTGGTGAAATACTTCGCGGCGAGCGAGTGCGGCAGGGCAAAGAGCTTGGGCCGATCGCGGATGCGTTATGCATTACGAAGCGTTATCTCGACGCCATCGAACACAATGATCTGAAAACTCTGCCGGGCGTCTTCTTCTACCGAAGCTTCGTGAAGCAGTATGCAGACATCTTAGGTGTCGACGAGAAGATCCTGGCAGGAGCGATTGCGGCACTGCTGCCGGCGGAAGAGCCGCTGCCTCTGCCCGGCGACGACCCGGTCTATAAAGTCAGCCCTTCGCCCGTGAAGTACCGCGATCCGCGCGGCGGCGATCCGATCATCATCGAATCCAATCGCCGGATGCTCTCTGACAACCGCGTGGCGATTCCGGCCGTGGCGCTGGTTGTCGCACTGCTCGGAGGCGGCTTCGTCTACGAGAGATGGACCAAGACCGGCAGACCCGCGGAAGTAAGCAACTCAGCTCCGGCAGCGACACAAGCGACTGCCGAAAAGGCTCCGGCGGCGGTGCCGCGCGTCGAAGCCGGCAGGGAGCCGGTTGCGTTCGAACAGGTGGGTACGTTCAACGGCTTGGACAACGTCCAGATCAACGTCGCCGCGACCGAGAAAGTTTGGATCTCGATCACGTCCGACGGCAAGCAGATCTTTAGCGGCATCCTGGAGCCGAGCCAGTCGAAATCGCTGTCCGGCCGCGAGTTCGCCAAGGTGAGCGTCGGAAACGCGGCGGGTCTTGAGATCCGCTGGAACGGCAAAGCGATCGGCCCCATCGGCAAGCGCGGCCAGGTGAAGACGCTGCGCTTTACCAAGGACAACTTCGAGATTCTTCCGCCAGCCAATCAGGTCGGACAGACACTGTAGCTGCGCGCGCCCTGTCTCGGCTAAACTGGAGACAGTGGCTAACTCAAAACAATACTCTAAAGCGCCCGATATGGTGATCGACGTGAACAAGAAGTACACGGCGACCTTTGAAACCTCGCGCGGCACAATCGTTTGCGAGCTCTTTACGACGGATGCGCCGAAGACGGTGAATAATTTGGTTGTCCTGGCGCGCGACGCGTTTTACGACGGCACGATGTTCCATCGCGTCATCGCGAACTTCATGATTCAGGGCGGAGACCCGGAAGGCACGGGCGGCGGCGGCCCGGGCTACAGGTTCGAAGACGAAGTGAAAAATAACCCCCGCCGGCATAAAGTGGGTTCGCTCTCGATGGCAAACGCGGGACCGGGCACCAACGGCAGCCAGTTCTTTATCACCCACATTGCCACCGATTGGCTCGACGGCAAGCACACCGTGTTTGGCGAAGTCGTAAGCGGGCAGGGTATTGTGAACGCGGTCCAGCAAGGCGACGTGTTGAAGACTTTGACAATTACCGAAGTCTGACGCACGTTCTGAAAGCCAGGCAAGGCCGTGTTCCGGTTCCGACCGGAAATCGAGATGGCGTTCTCTCCGTCAGGTAATCGAGAGAACGCAGGAAGAAGCAACCGAAGCGCCCCATGCCAGGTGAGAGGGTCGCTATTCTGAGTCGGCATCTGCCTGCGCGGATGCCGATCTCGAAGTTGGGCGACAAGCGCCCTCAGACGGATTGCCCACCAACCCGAACGGAGCAGGGCTAAAGCACTTGGCGAGTGACGGCCTACTTCGTTGCAGCCGTCCGCAACTTCTCGAGCGACTTCATCGTGTCGCCGAGCCGATCAATTTTCACGAACGGTTTTTGCAGGAATACGGCCACGACGGAGTGGAACCGTTCGGGGTCGTCAACCGGAATCATGTGTGTCGCGTTGGCGAAGATCTGGAGCTGCGCGCTCGGAATGTGATGGTAGATGTCCAGCGTATGTTCGTCCGAAACCAGGTCGTGATCGCTCGCGAGAATCAGTACGGGCGCCTTGATTTTCTCGAGCGCGGTCAGTTTGATCTGCGGCTCGGTGAGCATCATTTCGGTTACCTTGCGGTCGCGAGCGGGGATCTTGGGGTCTTTCAACATATCTTTAATCAAGGCAAAAGAATCCGGATGCAGCCCTTGCGGCGTGAGGTTGGCGGCCATGGAGACCAGCTTCTTCACCTTTCCGGGATGGCGGATGCCGAGTAGTAGCGCTTCGATGCCGCCGTCGCTCCAGCCCACTACGTTGACGGGGCCAAGCTTCAGATGATCGAGCAGTGCTGCCTGGTCGTCGGTCATCTTCTCGTAGGTGATCTTCGCAGAGCTGTCACCGGACCGGCCCTGGTCGCGGCTATCCATCGCGATCACCTGGTAGTTTCTGGCGAACTGCCTGATTTGCGCCGTGAAATCGCGGCTACTGCCTCCATTGCCGTGGATCAGCAACAAAGGTTCGCCTGAGCCGTGGACTTCATAGTAGAAATCGACGCCGTCGTGTTGAAACTTTTGCCCGGCGACCGCCGCGGACGGGGGTGCGGGTTCAAGTGCTTTGCTCTCGGGCTTGGGTGGAGGAGAACAGGCCGTCAGAGAGGCCAGAGAGACAACGGTCAGCAGTAAGGATAAAGTGCGCACCGCGTCATCGTAGCAAACTCGGGTTGTCAGAACGGCGGCGTAACGGTCACCTCTAAGATGGTGCAAGCCCTGCAAGATTCGAAATCTGCCCGAACCTGCTCTTACCAAGTTGCCCGCCGTTGCGCCCTTCACCTTGCTGGCTGTCATGGCGTCGATCCCGGCGGAGGCCATGCGCAGATGTTGATGCAGCCTGCTCCATCCCTTCCGGTGCCAAGACGCCTTCGTCAGGCTGTCCTGCTCCGGCGTCATGGAACCGCATTGCGGGTTGCGTGCTGACGGCGGCGGACCAGGGCGATGACGGCAACGCCGAACGCGGCGAGCGCCATCGATCCAGGCTCCGGCACGTCGGCGAGCTCGAATGCGTTCAGTCGCACTCCGCTTCGCTCACTGCTCCCGGAGTAGCTGTCGCTGACGGTCAACGTTAGTTTCCCGGTTCCATCTGAGATGTAGTAGTTCGTCGCGCTGTACTGCGAGTTTGTCGTTGGGGCTACGCCGCCCACATAGGTGATCGATCCGTTCGCGCCGACGGTGCCGCCTGTCGGTGTAATCGTGACGTTATGGGTCCCGATTCCAGACCGATTGTCATAGGAGTACAAGGTCAGGGCGTATGTAGTGTTTGGCGAAATCCCTGCCCCGCTCAGAACGAGGGTCAAGGCTACGGTGGCTGCAGGGTCGCCAAAAACGGAGGTCTCGTTGGAATAGCTAAAGGAATTGTACAGGTCGGCGAACGTGAAGGCTCCGGAGTTGACGAGACCGCCGCGATTGAAGTAACCGCCGAGGCTGCCCAACTGGTCAGCTACCGTGTAATTTCCGAATGTTTGTGTCGTTGTGCCGTTTGCAGCCCCCCCGCCCCTGAAAGCGGTGAATCCGGATTGGCAGGGTGGGGTCGGTGAGCCGGTCTGGCAGAAGGCGACAGAGAAGAGGGTCCCACCGTCGGCTCGTTCACATGCCGCCGTTCCGAGAAGCAGTGCGCTTAACGCGAGAAGAAGATTTCGTAACATGACTATTGGTACTCACTTTGTTTCGCCCTGACGGTGTGTGTAATCCGTTCCCTCGACGGCAAGGCTCCCGGCCCGCCGGGCAGTTTCTCTGCCGACTATGATGTGTCAGGACTCTAGGCAATGTCCCGAGAAATCGCCACAAAAATTCCGAAATTGTTCCGAACGGCTTCCGTAAGTAATTGAAGAAAAGCGAGCGGCGTGAATCGTTCCACCCGGTGGAGCGGCTGCGGGCACAGCGCGCAGTTGCACTCGAGCCGGGCCAAGATCCGCAGTGGAACGGGAGGCCAATCCGGCCGCGTGCTCGGTACTTTCCCCGGCCCCGCGATTTCGGCGTCTTTTTCGGCTGTGTTTAGCCTTCTGCGTGGTAGTCTCTTTGGGGATGGAACAAGCGTTCGCGCGGGTAAGCAGGCACAGCGTCGTGTATCGCATCGACGGTATCGAAGTCGACCCTGGCCGAGCTTCGCTTCGACGCTCAGGCCTCGAGCATCGTCTGCGGGCCAAGACGTTCTCGCTTCTTCTGTACCTGCTGGAACACCGCGGACGCGTGGTGACCAGGGAGGAACTGCTCTCTGAAATCTGGCCCGGGACCGCCGTGTCCGACGACGCGCTGACGCAGTGCGTCGGCGAGATTCGCAGGGCGTTCAACGACGATCCGCGAGAGGCGCGATACCTGCGCACGGTACCAAAGCAAGGCTTTCTGTTTATTGGCCCGGTGGTCGAACTCAGCGTCGGCGGGGAGGAGCCTGCGGGTTCCGCGACCATGATCGAACAGCAAGGAACGACTCGCGCTCAATTGCGAATTCGCTGGTGGGTTGTGGCGGCGATTGCGGTGCTGCTTGTGACGACGGGGTGGATTTGGAGTGCTCGTTCCAGTGGAGCGAGAGCCGTTGGCGCGGGTAAGACGTCCGTGGCGATTTTTATGTTCGAGAATCGGACCGGACGCCAGGATCTCGAATGGATGGAAGAGGGCCTGCCTGACATGCTATTGGGCAGCCTGGCGCGATCCCCGAAGCTCTCGATTCTCTCGCGCGAACAGATTCTTGAGAAGACGCGGCGCGCTCGGACGCCGAACTCGGAGCGCATGGGGTTGGAAGAGGCGATCGAGCGATCTCGCCGCATGCGGGCACAGGTGCTGATCATGGGCGCTTACGCCGTGATGGGTGATGCCATGCGCCTCGAATTGCGCATTTTCCGTGCGATGGACGGCCAGTTGCTGGGCAGCGAAGTGCTTACGGTATCGCGGCCCGAAGAGTTATTGACCAAATTCGATGGGCTCGCGGTGCGGGCGGCCGCGGCGTTGCGCGTGCCGCTGCCTTCTAACCGCGCCGGGATTGAGGCGGAGGCACGAACCTCGAGCCTCGAAGCGTACCGGCTGTATATTCTGGGCGTGGAACGATCCGACCATTTCCACGAAACAGAAGCCATTGCGCTCTTTGAGCGTGCGGTTGCACTGGATCCCAAGTTCTACATGGCGTCTGCGCGGATTGGATATACGAAGGCGTTCAGCGAAGGGGATGGTGCAGCGGGTCTGCCTTATCTCGAAAAAGCGATCGAGCGGGCTTCGTCGATGAGCGAACGGGACCGGCTCTTTGTCGAGGCGTGGCTCGCGTTCGCGGCGGGCCGCATCGACGATTCCATGCGTAAATATCAGCAAATCATTAAGACGTATCCAGAGGAGATCACAGCATATGTCGCGCTCGGCCGCATGCTGCGGGGCGAGCAGCGGCATCGCGAGGCTCGCGACGTCTTGCGCCAAGGGCTGGTGACCGATCCGGACTGTGCCAACATATATAACGTTCTCAGTGCCGTGCAGTTTGAGCTGGGCGATACCGCCGATTCTCTTGCCAGCGCGCTTCGCTTCACCGAACTGGCACCCGAGGAATCGAATGCACTCGACAGTCTGGGCATTACCTACCATCGGATGGGCCGATATCAGGATGCACTCAAGACGTATCAGCGCGCGTTGACATTGAAACCGGACTTCGCCATCTCGATCGTGCATATGGGGAATACGTTCGTCCATCTGGGACGATATCGCGAAGCTCTGGCGCAGTACCGGCGCTTTGTGGCAACTGTCGCGAGCGAGGGGCAAAAGCAGCGCGGGAAGAACGAAATTGCCCTGGTCTTGTGGAAGAGAGGGGATTTCGACGGAGCAATTCGCGCGACACCAGCTGGCGCGATCCTGGGCCTGATCAACTACGACCGGAAGACCGGACCGGTTGCGCCTCCTTCTTCGTCGACGACGCTTAATAACAACCGCGGCTGGCGGAACAGCCGCCGGTTTGAGGAAATGGTGCAGGGATACACGCTGTTGCGCGGTCCGGATTCTGAGAAGGGACTCGATCACACGCGAGCCGCGATCCGCGAACAGCCCTTGTATTGGTCGCAGTCGGACGTGGAGGAATGCCTGGCCGATGCCTTCCTCTCGCTCAACCGGCTTGAAGAAGCCATTGCCGAGTACAAACGCGTCCTGGGTCTGTACCCGAATCTGGCGGTAGCGCATTACGGGCTCGGATTGGCGTTGGCCCGGAAGGGTGACGCGGCGGAGTCACGGTCGGAGTTGCGAAAATTTGTGGCGATTTGGAACGAGGCGGACCGGGACTTGCCACAGTATCAGGACGCCATCAGGCGGTTGCGATAGGCAATCGGCGCACGCGCGAACCCTTGTGTCGTTGTTCCGTGATGGGAGCCGGCCGGTTCGAGGTCTGCAGAGAACGTCTTATGCGACCTTGGCGGTCCCGCAGGCATCCATTCAGAGTAAGTCGATCAGCAAAGGAGTATTTCTAACGCTGGCGTCTTAGGCCAATGTAACGGATAATCAATGTATGAGATTGCTTCAGAGTTTTGTGCTCGTGTTGGCACTTGTGTTCGCGTCGGTACCAGCCGCATTCGGGCAGGCCTCCGCGATTAACGGTGCAATTGAAGGGACGGTGACCGACCCAAGTGGCGCGGCCGTTCCAAACGTAAAAGTCGATATTTTGAACACGGAGACGGGCTTCCGCCGCTCTGGTCAGACAAACGAAAGCGGCTTTTTCCGCTTCAACGTTCTGCCCTTGGGCAGCTACACAGTTTCGACGGAAGTGGCGGCATTCTCGCCGGCCCGCCGAAACGATGTTCTGTTGAACGCCGGGACGACGGCGACCGTCAACTTCCAACTGGGCCTTGCCGGGACCTCGCGCGAGATCGTCGTCACCGACGCTGCGCCGATTGTCGAACCGGGTCGCACGGATATCGGCAACACGGTATCGCGTCAGTCGATTTCGAATCTTCCGCTCATCTCGCGGAACAACTTCAACTTCATCCTGCTGCAGCCGAACGTTTCGGGCCGCCCGAACGTCGAATTTGGCGTGCCCCGCATGGTGAATGCGAACGGCTTCCTCGACCGCATCAACTATCAGTTGGATGGCAGCAACAACACGCAGAGTGATCGCGCCGGCATCCGGCTGACGCCGATCTCGAACACGTGGATTTCTGAAATTCAGCAAGTGAACAACGGGTTCGCGCCGGAATACGGCAACACCGTTGGTACGGTCTTCAACTCGATCACGAAGTCGGGCGCGAACGATACGCACGGCGAAGTGGCGTACATCTTCCGGCGCACCGATCTGGTCGCGCGCAACAGCTTGCTCTCGCGCACCGTGGCAAAGCCCGACCAGAACGTGAACAACCAGTTCGCAAACATCGGCGGTCGCATCATCAAGGACAAACTGTTCTACTTCGGCGCGTTCGAGCACATCACGCGTGACCTGCCGCAACCGGTGACGGTCTCGACGGCCACGCTCACGCAACTGGGCCTCGATACGAAGTTCGCGCAAGCGATTCCGTTCGGCCAGGATGTGTTTTTCTACCTCGGCAAAGCCGATTGGCAGATCAATAGCAACAATCGCTTGAGCGGCCGCTTCAGCTACTTCAAGAACGAGTCGCCGTTCAATAATGGCGGTGGCTTGACGCTCTCGCCGCAGACATACCTTTTCAAGGATCGCGCCCCGGTGTACGGCTTCCAATTGATCTCGACCGTTTCGGCGGTCGCGGTAAACGAGTTCCGCTTCCAGTCGCCGCGCCGCTTCCAACGCCAGGTCGAGTTCGACGGTACCGGACCGGCCCCGACGATCAATATTTCGAACGTGGCGAACTTCGGCAAGTCGGATCAGACCGGCGTCGCATTCACGGAAACAACTCCGGAGTTCACGGACAACTTCAGCTACAACCGGCGCAACCACAGCTACAAGTTTGGCGGCGGCATGCGCTTTATCCGGGACAACCAGACCTCGAATACCTTCGCGCGTTTCACGTTCCCGACGATCCAGGCCTACCTGGATGCGAAGAACGGCGTAAACACGAAATCTTACGCGACCTACGCTCAGATTTTCGGCGACCCGAAAGTCGAGTACAACTCGATCTTCTCGAACTTCTTCGTCCAGGACACCTGGAAAGTGCGCCCGAATGTGACGCTGACCTACGGCTTGCGTTACGACGTGTACAAGGTTCCGACGGCGGACTCGAACGCGCTGTATCCAACTTCCCGTCAGTTCACGGTGGACAAGAACAACTTTGCTCCGCGCGTTGGCCTGGCCTGGGGTCTTGGAAAAGATCAGAAGACGGTCGTCCGCGTCAACGGCGGCATTTTCTACGATGCTCCCCAAACCAACGTCTACTTCCGCGCGCTCTTGAACAACGGGCGTCCGCAGTTCTTCACACTGTCCACTGGCCCAACGGCGGCGTTCGCCCCGACGTTCCCGAACATCTTTACGTCGCTGCCGACCAATTTTACGCGGTCGATCGCCGACGTCATCACGGTTTCGCCGGACTACCGCAATCTGTACTCCGCGAACGCGAACATCCAGATCACGCGGCAGTTGGATTCGAACACCAGCTTGAGCGTCAGCTATCTGTTTACCAAAGGCACCAAGCTGCCGATCTACCGCAACATCAACGTGGCGCCGACGCGCACTTTGGCGGACGGTCGGGCCTTTTTCCTGAAGGCGGACAACACGGTGAACTTCATCAATCCGAGCTTTAGCAACGTTTCCACAGTGGAAACGGCGGCGAACTCCAACTACAACGGCTTGAACGCGACGGTGAATCGCCGCTTCGCGCAGGGCTTCAACGTCTTTGCGAGCTACACCTGGTCGCACGCCATCGACAATGCTCCGGAATCGAACGTGATCGACTCCCCTGGGCAGTATCCATCCGATCCCACAAACCTGCGCCGTGACCGCGGCAACTCGCTGGGCGATCGCCGTCACAACTTCACGATGAGCAGCGTGCTCGCGCCGAAGGTGGCGCTGGGCAACAGCGTGCTCAACTACATCGCCAATCACAACCAACTGTCCATCCTGATGGTCGCTCGCTCCGGCGATATCTTCAACCTCGGCAGCAACCGGCAGATCAATGGAGATCCGACGGTGCCGAACGCGCAGCAGCGTCCGCTGTTCATCGGCCGCAACACGATCCGCGGCCAGAGCGTCTATCAGGTGGACGTGCGCTACGCGCGCAACTTCACGATTCGAGAACGGTGGAAGCCGGAAGTGTTCGTGGAGTTCTGGAACCTGTTCAACCACACGAACGTGACGGGTATCAACTCGATCGCGAACGTGGATGCCACCGGAGCGATCACCTCGTTCCCGGCCAATTATCTGTTGCAGAACGCAGTCCTCGATCCGCGCCTGGCGCAGATCGGGTTGAAGCTGACGTTCTAAGTCAGTAGCAGGTACGCAAGAGAAAGCCGGTCCCTCGGGGTCGGCTTTTTGCTTGTCAGTCCTCACCGCAAACGCCAGCAAAGAACCACGAACGAAGTGAGTGGATCCTCAAGCCAAGGCGGCGAGTAACCGTGAACAAGGTGAGTGGATATCGAAGCAATTAGAGTCACGCCTCGGTCGGACGACGGAGAGCGATCCGCTCACTTCGTTCGCGGTTCTTTGCTGGTGTTCGTGAAAGGACATCCGCTCACTGCGTTCGCGGTTCTTTGCGGCGTTCGTGAAAGGACATCCGCTCACTGCGTTCGCGGTTCTTTGCGGTGTTCGTGAAAGGACATCCGCTCACTGCGTTCGCGGTTCTTTGCGGCGTTCGTGAAAGGACATC
>JAYVTO010000087.1:0-10413 GCA_043788745.1 Acidobacteriaceae bacterium | reverse complement strand
GTCCTGAGCGTGAGGGGCGGGGTTGTTGTCGATGGCCGCTCACTGACGTTCGCGGTTCTTCGAGAGGACCAAGGTTTTCACAGTCCCGTAAGCGAGAGCCCTCCTCCCGAAGAACCGCGAGGGTAAGCGAGCGGGTGTCGTGAGCGTGAGGGGCGGGGTTGTTGTCGATGGCCGCTCACTGACGTTCGCGGTTCTTCGAGAGGACCAAAGGTTTTCCATTGGCATGGGTGAGATCCGCTCACTCTCCATGAACCACCTTGTAAGTGATTTAATTTCGAATGCCGCAATTCTAATTGTTGCGCGGGCGCGGGCGCTTACTTCGCTCGGCCTTCGGCCTCGCTTCGTGCGCGCCTCAAAGTTTCGCGGTTGATCGGTGTACGGCGTGAATCCGCTCCCGACGCGGCCCTTCGGGCCGCTTTGGTCGCGGCTCGGATTTGGCGCTTTTTGTCTTGCGCTGTGGCGTGCCGTGCTGGTTCATGGCGGTCACGATGCGCGGGCGTATCCGCTCACTTCCCGTAACGGGAAGTGGGCGGATCGCAACCATCACTCGAGCCGTCCAGTTGCTGCCCACCCCGAAGTCAGCCCCACCGCGCGCCAGACTCGAAAATTGACACCCCCCGAACCCGCCCGATATAGTCAATAGTTGAGGTTCGTCCGTTCCTGGATTGCAGGGGTTCGCACAACACTAACTAGAATGCTTCTCGCCAAGGAGTTCGTCTCCTATCTATCCCGCCAGTTGGTTCGCCGTCTCGCGCCCCAATGGATCGAGACCTCGGACCCCACCATGGCCGCCCAGTTTTTCGCCAACGTCATCGTGGAGGATCTTCAGATCGAAGATCAACTCAACGATGAAGTCCGCGAATTGCTGAGTCAGTACTCCGAATACATGCGCAAGGAAGGTGTCTCTTACCAGGACATGTTCCGCAAAATCAAGAACACCCTCATCACCCAGCGCAAAGTCATCCGTGCCGCCGGACGCGACACCGGCGATCAGATGAAGCTCTCGCGCGATAAGATCAACGACCTCTCGCACAAGATAATCGGCGCCCTCAAGGTCTCGCGCGAATTCCGCCTCCGCAAAGACCTCAACGAGATTCGCCTGGAAATCGCGAAGGATATGACCGAGATCCTCCTCATCGAGGAGAAAGTCGACAAAGCCGCTCGCACCAAGATCCGCACGCAAAAGCGCGAAATCGGTGAAGGCACCGAAGAGTGGGACATCCTCCACGATCGCTACTACGCCGAAGAACTCAAGAAGCTAGGCATCGACCTCTCGCATTAGGTAACCCCAACGAGGCGCGACCGTAAGGTCGCGCGTGAGCCCTCCTCTATCGAGGCGCAACCGTAAGGTCGCGCGTACTAATCCCCCCGAGGCGCGACCGTAAGGTCGTGCGTACTAATCCCCCCGAGGCACAACCGTAAGGTCGCGCGTGCTAGTCCCCCGAGGCGCGACCGCAAGGTCGCGCGTAGCGCCATCCGCCCGCACCGCGCATCCGCGCTACCCTCTTTCCATGAACTCCGCCATCGCTGTCCTGGGCAGCCTCAACATGGACTTCGTCGTCCGCGTCCCCCGCCTCCCCGCGCCCGGCGAAACCATCCTCGGCTACGATTTTGAAACTATTCCCGGAGGCAAAGGCGCCAACCAAGCCTACGCCGCCGCCAAACTTGGAGCCGATGTTCGTATGATCGGCCGTGTCGGCTACGACCTGTTCGGCGACCAGTTGAAAGCCTCCCTCGCCGCCACCGGAGCCGATGTCAGCCGCGTCCACGCCACCCGCACCGCGCCCACCGGAGTCGCGCTCATCTGGGTCGATCCCGCCGGCCAGAACTCCATTGTCGTCGCCCCCGGAGCCAACGGCAGCATCCACCCCGCGGACGCCCAAGCCATGCGGCCCGCCTTCGACGGTGCAGCCATCGCTCTCTTCCAACTCGAAACGCCCCTCGCCGTAGTCGCCGCCGCCCTCCGCGTCGCCCGCGAATCCGGAGCCGCCACCATCCTCGACCCCGCCCCCGCTCAGCCCCTCTCTCGCGAACTCCTCGCTCTCGTCGACGTTCTGACACCCAATGAAACCGAAGCCCGTATCCTTCTGGGCCTTGCGCCGGACGCGAAAACTCCCGACGCCGAAATCGCCGCCCAACTGCTCGCTCTTGGCCCGCAATCCGTCATCTTGAAATTAGGAGCAAGAGGCTGCTACTACGCCTCGGCGACCGAGCGCTTCGAAGTGCCTGCGTTCGACGTGACCCCGGTAGACACCACCGCCGCCGGAGACACCTTCAACGCCGCCTACGCAGTAGCTTGCGCCGAAGGCATGGCCACCCTCGAAGCGCTGCGCTACGCCAGCGCCGCCGCGGCCCTTTCGACAAGCAAGACCGGAGCCCAAGCCTCCGCCCCAACCCAACCCGAAGTCGAAGCCCTCCTGCGCACCGCTCGACGAACCTAGCCGCGCCTACAGAAGTCCGGAATCAATTCCAAGGAAACTTGCCAGCAAAGCAGTGTGCATGCACGGCGGTCGCGCACCCGCAAAGAGGAATGAACCCCGACCCTAAGAAACTGTGAAAAGTCCCCCGGCCCGCCTGGGTCGAAATGCCGCCGTTGCCGGAGGGTTCGTCCCGAGACGCCACCAGACGTCCCGAATCAGGACGCCTTTCGACGACAATGACAATCTGATCCATACATCCAACACCATCACTGGAGTCCCGGCTTCGCTTGCGACCATTTACGCCCAATCTCCGGCCTTGGCCGGGTTATACTGCGGAGGAAAGGTGTCTATGGCCGCCGAGACTCTTGCCGATGTTGTTCGTTCTCTCACGCCGGAAGAACAGGCGTCCGTGATGCAGTTCGTGGAGTTCTTGAAGCGAAAGAATGCGCCAACAGATTCACCCTTTCTCGCGGCCGTCGACGAGTTCATTGATCAGCATCCTGAGCTGCTTCGTCGTTTGGCCCAGTGACCTTCTACCCTTCCGCTGACGAGGTACTCGTCGTTCATTCCCGCCTGATCGCCAAATTCGGCGGTTCTCTTGGAGTTCGCGATCGTGGCGCGCTCGAATCTGCTTTGGCCAGGCCCCAGAGCGGCTACTACGCCGATATCATTCAGGAAGCCGCTGCGCTTTGGGAGAGCCTCTCACAGAATCATCCATTCGTAGACGGAAACAAGCGCGTTGCCGTGACCGTCACGGCCGCGTTTCTTCGGATGAACGGATACCAACTGCGATTCGATGACCTTGCAGCATTCACATTCCTACTTGGCCTGTACGAGGGAGGTTCTTTTCGCTTTGAAGATCTCGATACTTGGTTGCGGCACCATGCCAGTCTGAACGCTTCACCACCGTAAGCGAAAAAGTCTCGGAGAGGGGGCTCGAATTCAGCTTTTCCGGGGAGCTAAAACTCTTATTCACTAAGCGGCGTTGAAGGTGTCTCCGGCGGCGGTGGTGTCTACAAGGGTTACGTCGAACGCAGGCACTTCGAAGCGCTCGGTCGCCGAGGCGTACGCAGTAGCTTGCGCCGAAGGCATGGCCACCCTCGAAGCGCTGCGCTACGCCAGCGCCGCCGCGGCCCTTTCGACAAGCAAGACCGGAGCCTAAGCCTCCGCCCCAACCCGAAGTCGAAGTCGAAGCCCTCCTGCGCACCGCTCGACGAACCTAGCCGCGCCTACAGAAACCCGGAATCCATTCTAAGGGAACTTGCCAGCATAACCCCGCTCTTTTAGGGCGGGAATGGCGCGCCTCGGCGGAGTCGGACCTGGCGGTCCGACCTACTGGGGCTCGTTGCTGACTGCTGGTTCGTCGCCGTCGAGTGATGCGTAGTAGGCGCGGAGGACGTCGGCGGCGGTGTTCTTGTGCGGCGGGACGTATTCCGCGAAGGCGCGGTTCGAGCCGAAGCGATTTTTCTGTGCTTGCCAGAAATCGGGCCAGCGGAGGTCGCCGGTGC
Source organism: Acidobacteriaceae bacterium (assembly GCA_043788745.1). GTDB lineage: Bacteria > Acidobacteriota > Terriglobia > Bryobacterales > Bryobacteraceae > JBBQWZ01. The sequence goes on along the minus strand of JAYVTO010000087.1, from coordinate 6,485 downwards.
CGCGCAGCAGGGCGTCGTTCAGCGATTTCAACATGGGGTCGTTGATGCCCGCGGTTCCGATGCCCCGGGTGGCGATGACTTGGGCGGCGGGGGCGCGCTCCATGACGGTGTCCATTTTGCCCATGCCGTGGCAGCTTCCCAAGAAAACGAGACGGGCGGCGCTGTTGAGGTAGTCGAGCGTTTTGTCGACGTGGTAGCTGTGGCCGCGGTGGACGACGATGGTGGGTTCGAGCTTCGCGCTCGAGAGCGCTTGGCTGACGCGTTGCTGGCGGCGGAGGGCGACGTCGGAATCGGCGGCGTGCTCCGACGTGTTCAGGTTGATGGGGACGTTCGCGAAGATCTGGATACGGCGGTTTTCGTTCACGCCGATCAAGCGGACCCAGCCGTCTTGCTCTTCGGTCTTCCAGCTCGTATCGGTGTCGTAGGTGGCGCGGAAGGATTCGTACGACTCGACGCCGTCGGCGTCGTTATAGAAGAAGTGGCGTTGGACGCAGAGCTGTTCGCGCGGGAAGAGGGGAGCGCGTTCGAGAGTGTCGACTCCCGAGAGCGCGGCTTTGTAGTTTGCGGCGATCGGCTTCCAGGGGGTTTGTGTTGAGGAATCTCTTCCCCCGTACCTGGCTGGGGTGAATCCGCTCCCGACGCGGCCCTTCGGGCCGCTTTGGTCGCGGCTCGGATGTGTCGCATCGCGATGCTCGTCCGTCGTTTCGAGCTGGAGGCGGAGGTCTGTCCCCAGACGGTCACGGTTCAGTGCTGGCGCTGTTGGGGCACTTACTTCGCTCGGCTTCGCCTCGCTTCGTGCGCGCCTCGACGCGGTGCTGTTCGACGCGGTGCTGTTCAACGCGGTGCTGTTTGAAGCGTCGTTGTTCGCCTGTCTGCTGCCGCTTCGTTCCTTCAACTTGTTGTCGGCGAGGGCGGCTAGCAGGCCGTACATCGCGCGTGTCTGCCTGCTTGCTGCTCGCTGGTGGGCCTGCGCGATGGCATGAGCGACGTCGCTTAACCGATTGACGGGCGCAAGATTGTCTACGATTTCGGCGGCGGACACGAGATCGGCGAGGGGCTGTTCGCTGCGGTCGAGGCCCTCGACGAAGGCGGCGACGACGCGGCCGCGCTCGGCTTCGGTGCACGCGGCTAACAACGCTTCCAGGCGCTGACTGGCGAGGGCGGCGGCGACGAAGGGGCGAAATTGGAGGAAGCCCATTGATTCGAGCAGCCGCAGCATTGTCAGGCGTTCCGCGCGGAACTTCGGAAGAAAAACATGATCGAAGACGTCGGCGAATCCGGCTTCCCCTTCCTCGGCCCGGCCGTAGCTGAGCAGCAGGAAGATATCGCGGGCGGGCATGGCGCGAAGGTCGGCGGATTGCGCCGCGGACTTGCCATCGTTTACGCTGCGGGTCATGGGGAGAGCTTGCGCTTCGAGCAGGCGGTCCATCGTGCGGGCGTTGGTTTTGTTGGCGAGGCGCATCTCCACGAGCGCGTGGAAGTAGGCCGGCGGCTTCGCAGCTAACGCGAGCGCCTGGTCGAGCGACATGGTGCCGCGCAGGATAGCTTCGTGGAAAACGGCGGCGCGTTCGCGGAGAGCGGGGTCGATGTCGTTGCGGCGGGCAAGCATCGCGAAGAAGCGGATGCTGGGGTGCGTGCCTGCCGCGAGCGCGACGTGGGCTTCTTTCGCGGAGGGCGAATTGCCGGAGGCAACGAGGACCGCGTCTCCGGGTACAGCGAGCGCCGCGGTCTCGAAGATCTCTCTCCCGAAAGGCAGTGCGAGGTAATCGGCCGCTGTGCGCACCGCGAGCGAGGGATTTCGCAGCGCGGCGAAGAGGACAAGACGGCGAGCGAGCGTGGCGTCTTTGAGGTCGAGAGCGATGGCGATCGCGTCGAGCAACGGAACTTCTTCGATCCACGGCTTATCGATGAGTGAGGCAAGATGGCGCAGGGCGGCGGGGCGATCGGTTGCGCTGGCGGTGAGGAACGCCTGGCGGCGAAGTTGATCGCGGCGGAGTTCGTTCTTGAGAAGCGGCGCGAGGTCGAGCGCGTGGCCGGGGCGGCTGGCGGCTTCGTCGCGGAGCAGGTCGAAGAGGCGCTCCTGCGGGGCTGCCGCGTAGTCGACTTCGGCAGCGGGTGGGGGAGGAAGAAATGGCATGGGCCGCGTGTTGTTCCTAGGATAGCGGTTGGCGCGCGAGGTCCGGCGAGGGCTCGATGGAAGACGCCGGGTGAGGCTGCCACGCCCGAGTTACTAAACGCTACGGTCGCGTTTCCCATGCGCGGTACCCAACGGCAACGCGGGTGCCGAAATTAGTACGCGCGACCTTACGGTCGCGCCTCGGAGATTTGGGCCCTTTCATTTTTGCGGGTTCGCGGCTACGGCTTATGACGAGGTAGCGTTACGGGCGGGTCAGATCGAAGGCGTCTCCTCGGGCTGGTTGTTCGACTCTTAGATTGGGATAGGCGGCTTGGAGAGCGGCTTTGAGCGCGGTGCTTTGCAGCATTTCTCCGTGGACCAGGAAGACGCCTTTGAGCTTCGGCGCCAAGGGCTTGATCCACTCGATGATCTCGCGCTGATCGGCGTGGCCGCTGAGTTCGTTGATGCGGGCTACTTCAGCGCGCAGGCGCATCGGTTCTCCGAAGATCGGGACTTCGTGGTGCTTCTCGAGAATCTTACGGCCCAGCGTGTGTTCGGCCTGAAATCCGGTGATGAGGACGGTGTTGCGCGGATCCTCGATCGAGTTGCGGAGGTGATGCAGGACGCGGCCGCCTTCACACATTCCGGAGGCCGAGATGACGACATAGGGTCCGCGAAGATCGTTGAGGGCCTTCGATTCATTGACGTCGCGAACGTAGCGCAGGCGCGAGAAACCGAAGGGGTCGTCGCCTTGTTCCAGGAACTTGGCGGCCTCGGCATCGTAGAGTTCCGTGTGCTTGCGAAAGATTGCAGTAGCGTTGACGGCGAGAGGGCTGTCGACGAAAACGGGGATCGAGGGGATGCGGTGTTCCTGGATGAGCTGATGCAGCAGCAGCACGATCTGCTGCGCGCGGCCGACAGCGAACGACGGGATGATGATGCGGCCGCCGCGTCCGCAGGTGCGGCTGATGACATCGGCGAGATGATCTTTGACCGGTCCGATCGCGTCGTGAAAGCGGTCGCCGTACGTGCTCTCGCAGATAAGGTAATCGACTTGCGGAATGAATTCGGGGTCGCGAATGATGGGGAGTCCGACGCGGCCGATGTCGCCGGAGAATCCGAGTTTGATGCCTTCCGCTTCGACGACGACAGACGTTGACCCAAGCATGTGGCCGGCGTTGTAGGCGGTGTATTGGATGCCGGGCCCGATCTCTTTGGCCTTGTGAAGCTCGACGCCGCGGAAGTGCTGCTGCGCCTTCTTCGCGTCCTCGACGGTGTAGAGGGGTCCGATGGCGGGGGGCTGATCGATGCCGATGGATTTGCGGCGGGAGCGGCGCTTCTCAAGGAATTCAGCGTCTTTTTCCTGGAGGAATGCAGAGTCGGCGAGCATGGCTTCGCAAAGATCGACGGTGGCCGCGGTGGTAAAGATGTTGCCGGCGAATCCCTTGCGCACGATGGTCGGCAGGTTGCCCGAGTGATCGATGTGAGCGTGCGAGAGCACGATGGATTCAATGGATGAGGGCGCAAAGGGGAAGTTGCTGTTGCGCGCAAAGGCCTCCTGGCGGCGGCCCTGAAATATGCCGCAGTCGAGAAGGTAACGGCGTCCGGCGGATTCGATGTGATGCATGGATCCGGTGACGGTGCGGGCGGCTCCGTAGAAGGTGAGTTTCATGGGGTGCTTCAGACCTAGGGTAGTACGGGCTTGTGATGCGTGCTGTGCGGGGATTGGAAACTGGGTGGGGTTCGGAGGGAGATCCTCGTGTTGAAGGGCGGGGTTAAGTCACTCGCTCGCTTACGCTCGCGGTTCTTCGACCGGGGGCAAACCGGCGACGTTTGTTTCCGGGCTTCCGACGGGCGGGTTAGGGCAATGTGGCTATGGAGGAGATCCGCTCACTCTCCATGAACCACCTTGTCAGTGATTGATTTCGAATGCCTCAATTCTTGGTGCTGCGCGGACGCTTCTCGGTGGATCCGTGCACGGCGCGAATCCGCTCCCGACGCGGCCCTTCGGGCCGCTTTGGTCGCGGCTCGGATTTGGCGCATTTTGTATTGCATCAGTAGCGTGTCGTGCTGGTTCATGGCGGTCATGACGCGCGCGCGTCCCTGACTGCGTTCGCGGTTCTTCGACCGGGGGCAAACCGGCGACGTTTGTTTCCGGGCTTCCGACGGGCCGGTTAGGGCATGCGCCTATTGAGGAGATCCGCTCACTGCGTTCGCGGTTCTTTGCTGGCGTGTTGCGCGTGGTGGCGGTGTTTTTGTCACTGGCGTCCAGGCCTGTGCTACCTATTGACTATGCGCGTTGTTGCTTTACTTTTGATTTCGTGGACGGCGTTTGCCGCGAAGAAGCCGGTGACGCTTGCCGACCTCGGCGGAGGCGCCGGCGGTGGCGGCGGACGCGGCGACTTCGGCGTCGGGATGCCGTCGGTGTGGCATCCGGATGGGAAAAGCTTTCTGTTCCGGCAGGGACGCAAGCTGATGCAGTACGACGCCGCTACTAAGACTTCGAAAGACGTCGCGACCTTGGACGCGCTCGACACGATGGCCGCGGCGGTGATTCCCGACGAAACGTTCAACTGGGAGAACCGGCGCGTCCGCGAGTTCGGAATTCAGTACTTTCCAAATGGGAAGGACTTGCTGATTTCGTCCGGCGGCGATTTGTTTGTTTGGCAGGCCGACGCCGCGCAGTGGAAGCAGTTGACGAAGACTTCCGTGCCGGAGCACGATCCGAAGCTGTCGCCCGATGGCACTCGCGTGTCGTTTCGAAGAGGATGGGATCTGTTTGCCATTGAGATCGCGTCGGGTAAAGAGACGCGGTTGACGAAGGGCGGCAAGGAGACGGTGCGCAATGGCGCGCTCGACTGGGTCTATCCGGAAGAGATCGGCCTGAGCACGGCGCATTGGTGGTCGCCGGATTCGAAGTCGGTAGGGTATCTGCAGTTCGACATCACGGATGAGCCCGTGTATCCGCACGCCGATTTGTTGAAGGCGCGCGCGGTGGCGGAGCCGCAACGCTATCCGCAGGCGGGCGAGAACAACGCGGACGTGCATCTCGGCGTCGTTCCCGTTGGGGGCGGCGCGACGAAGTGGCTCGATGTCGGCGATACGCGGCGCACGTGGATCGTCGCGCGCGCGGGCTTTCTACCGGACGGGCGCGCGTTTGCGACGCGGATGACTAGGGATCAGAGACGCTTGGAGTTCTTGGCTTTCGATAAGGAATCGGGCGCGGCGAAGACCCTGATGACCGAGACGGATCCGCATTGGATCAACATCCGCGATGACATCCGGTTTCTGAAAGACGGAAAGCGTTTCCTGTGGCAAAGCGAGCGCGACGGATTCAATCACGTGTATCTGTACAACATGGCGACGATGGCTCCGGTAAACATTACGCGGGGCAAGTGGGAAGTGTCGTCTGTCAACGCGGTGAACGAAGATACGGGCCTGATGTACTACACGTCCACCGAGGGGTCGGCGCTGGAGCGGCACTTGTACGTTGCCTCGTTGTCGGGCGGCGTCGCGTCGCGGAAGCGCCTGACGACGGGCACCGGAACGCATTCGGCGAATATGAGTCCGACGGGCGCATTCTATTTGGATACGTTCTCAAGCTTGACGTCGCCTTCGCGGACGACTCTGCATGCGGGCGATGGCGCGGAGTTGGGTGTGTATCGCGAAGCCGACAAGAAGCAGATGGAGGAGTTCGAACTTCTTCCGACGGAATTGCATCAGGTGAAGCTGGCGAACGGCGTGGTGATGGACGCGCGGCTGATTAAGCCGGCAAACTTCGATGCGTCGAAGAAGTATCCGGCGATTGTGCAGGTGTACGGCGGTCCGCATGCGCAGAGCGTGGCGAACCGTTGGCCGGGCATGGGGATCGATCAAGTCTATGCCCATAAGGGCTTCGTGATTTGGCAACTGGACAATCGCGGATCATCCGGGCGGGGCCATGCGTTCGAGACGCCGATTTTTCGCCAGCTGGGAAAGATCGAATTGGAGGATCAGAAGAAGGGCGTCGAGCACTTGATCTCGCTGGGGTTTGTGGATGCGAAGCGGATCGGCGTCAGCGGGTGGAGCTACGGCGGGTTCATGACTTTGCACTGTTTGCTGAATGCGCCGGAAGTGTTTCATGCGGGGATTTCCGGGGCTCCGGTGACGGATTGGAATTACTACGACACCATCTACACGGAGCGGTACATGGGGCTGCCGTCGGAGAACGTCGAGGGCTATAAGGAGACGGCGCTGCCGCAGCGCGCGGGAAATCTGAAGGGCAAGCTGCTGCTAATCCACAATATCGACGACGACAACGTGCTGTTCATGAACGGGCTGCAGATGTCGGATGCGCTGCAGCGGGCGGGCAAGCAGTTCGAGATGATGC
>JAYVTO010000086.1:0-9499 GCA_043788745.1 Acidobacteriaceae bacterium | reverse complement strand
CACGATTTCAAACAACGGCCCTATTCGCATTGAGGGCGATTTCACGATTAACGATCAGGATGGAAACGAATACGGCCTGATGGGCCGCACGAAGATCAGCCTCTGCCGCTGCGGTTTCTCCGAAAAGAAGCCGTTCTGCGACGGAAAGCACGGAGTAAAAGGATTCGAGTCGCAGTGCCAAGCCTACGAACTGCCGCCGCCCCCGCCCCCGAAGGCCTAATCGCGCCGGCGATCCGGTACGCGCAAAGCCGCTCCATTCTCAGTCCGGTAACCGGCTTCTTGAAAGAGGCCGGTTTCACGCACTCCCTGTCGCCCGCCCGCAACTGCACATTCGGTTGCACCTATTGCTACGTGCCGACGATGCGCATTTACGGCGGACTGCAACAGGAAGACTGGCGCCGCTGGGGTAAGTTCACAACGTTCAAGGCCAACGCGCCGGACCTCGTTGCGCAAGAAAGCAGACCGAACCAAATCGTATACTGCTCTCCGCTCGTCGACCCCTATCAGCCCGCCGAAGCCACCGAAGCCATCATGCCGCGCCTGTTGGAAAGCTTGGCCAAACATCCTCCGGCCGTGTTCGTCATCCAAACGCGCGGACCGCTCATCTTGCGTGACCTCGCTCACCTCAGAACCGTAGCGCGGTGCACGAAGCTGAGAGTCAGCTTCTCGATCACCAGCGATTGCGACCGCATTCGAAAACTCTACGAACCCCTGTGCGCGCCTCTCGAACAACGTTGGGACACGATTCGGCAGCTACGCGATGCCGGCATCGAGACCTACGCGGCGCTCGCGCCGTTGCTGCCCTGCGATCCGGAACGCTTGGCGTCACTTGCAATCGACGCCACCGGCCGCGACCTTATTGGCGATCCGCTGCACGTGCGCGCCGCCAAGCCGCACGGAGCAACCACGCGCGAATCCGCAGTCCGCATTGCTGCTGTCCAGGACCACGACGCGTGGTTTGTACCTGCCTTTCAGCGCCAGATCGTCCAGCGCATCCGCGCCGTCGCGCAGAACGCCGGACTTAATTTTGAAGTTGGCCCGTTGGGCTTCGGGCGTCTCGCTCGTCTCGACCCAAACGAAGTACCATCTACGGAGATTCTATGAACCAGGACGTTCCGCAATTACTGAACCGCTTGGGCGTACACGCCGTGAACCCCGGCGCCTGCGGCACCGCGTGGATCCTCCGCCCCACCGGCGAAGACCTCGTTTCCCTAAGCCCCGCCGATGGCCAGGAACTAGCCGCCGTGCGCATGGCGACAGAGGAAGAGTACGACGTCGTTGTCGCGCAGGCCGCCGAAACATTCAAGAAATGGCGCATGGTCCCTCCGCCCGTTCGGGGCCAGATCGTCCGTGAAATCGGCGACGAACTCCGCAAGCACAAAGACGACCTCGGCGCGCTCGTCTCGATCGAGATGGGTAAGATCCTCGCGGAAGGCCGGGGCGAAGTGCAGGAGATGATCGACATCGCCGATTTCGCCGTCGGCCTGTCCCGCCAACTCTACGGTCTCACCATGCACAGCGAACGCCCACTGCATCGCATGTACGAGCAGTGGCACCCGCTCGGCGTCGTCGGAGTGATTTCAGCATTCAACTTTCCCGTCGCCGTCTGGAGCTGGAACGCCCTGATCGCCATGGCCTGCGGCGACACCGTGGTTTGGAAGCCTTCGCTGAAAACTCCGCTTTGCGCGATCGCCGTGCAAAATATCTGCAATCGCGTCCTCGCGCGTCACAACTGGCAGGGTGTGCTGACGCTCGTCATCGGACCCGACGACGTTGTCGGCATGCGCATTCTAGAAGACAAGAGTATTCCTCTGGTCAGCGCCACCGGATCGTGCCACGTCGGCAGGATCGTCGCCGAAGCCGTGGGCAAGCGCCTTGGGCGCACTCTTCTTGAACTCGGTGGAAACAACGGCGTCATCGTGATGGACGACGCCAACATCGATCTCGTAGTCCGTGCCGTGCTGTTCGGCGCAGTCGGGACAGCAGGCCAACGCTGCACCAGCATCCGCCGCCTCTTCCTCCAAAAAGGGATCGCTGCCGAAGTCACCAGGCGCCTGGTCACCGCCTACGGGCAGATCCGCATCGGCCATCCGCTCGATCCCAAAACGCTAATGGGTCCGCTCATCACCCCCGAAACCGTTGATGCGATGCTTTCCGGCATCGAGACCGCCAAAGATCAAGGTGGCGAGCTTCTAACGGGAGGCGAGCGCGTCGAGCGCGACGGCGGCAACTACGTCACGCCCGCCATCATCAAGGCAACGCCCGGTATGAAGATCCTGCAGCACGAGATCTTCGCGCCCATTCTGTATGTCGTCGATTTCGACACCCTCGATCAAGTCATCGCGTGGCACAACGACGTGCCGCAGGGTCTTTCGTCCGCCATCTTCACAACCAGCGGAATTTCCGCCGAGACCTTCCTCTGCGCGCGAGGCTCCGATTGCGGAATCGCGAACGTGAACATCGGAACCAGCGGTGCCGAGATCGGTGGCGCGTTTGGCGGTGAAAAAGATACTGGCGGCGGCCGCGAATCCGGCAGCGATTCGTGGAAAGCCTACATGCGGCGGCAAACGGTCACCATCAACTGGTCAGCCGAAGTGCCACTCGCACAAGGCATCGAATTTGAGCTGTAGCAGCTACTTCTTTACGGGCGCCAACGGGCGTCCGCCGCCCGATGTACGCGGCAGGTCCTTCGCCTTGCCCAGCGGCGTCCGCACCAGCATGTCGACCACGCCAGTCGCGTTGATCTGCTCGCCTGTCGTAAAGAACTTATGGTCATGCGAGTACTGGCGGTTTACCTGAAAGTCTTTGTCAATGAACAGCAACACCGGTATAAACGGTCGCACGTCCGGCGAGATATCGGTGTAGCGGAAGAACTCGTCTTTCCCCACCCACCCCATCGGAAACGAAAGTTTGTTCCGCTTCGCGAACTCGCCCAGCGCGGGCATCGCGGGGTCTTCCACCGTGACGCCAATCACGGCAAAGTCGTACTTCCGCTCCACAAGTACCTTTTCCAGAATCTGCGCCGTGTCGCCGCAATGGCTGCACGCTGAACTGAAAAACATCACCACGGTCACTTTGCCGCGGTACTTCTCCATCGAAATCGGGCCCTTCGTCGAGTTGAAGACCATCTTGCCGACAGGGCGCGGGACTTGAGGCGGTCTGGCCGGAGGCGCCGCAGCCATCAAGCTGGCGGCAAGAGCGAGAACGGAAATCAGATTCTTCATGTGTCTTACTTCTTCTTCTGACGTGCCGTCGACGGCGGCGTTACGCCCTTCGATCGCAAATACCCGACGATGTTGCCGTAGTGCTCATTGAGCGAACCAACCATCCGCACCATCCCCTGCACCGGAAAGGATTTCCGCTCGCCGATCGTAACTTCCGCCAACGCCTTCTGATCCGTCATCGTCTTGAGTACGCCGTCACAGTAATCGAACGACGCCTTCAGCACGCGCTGAATATCCGCCTTGCCTTCGAGATCGTGGATGTGCGCCGCTTCGGCCGGAGCAGCCGTGCCCGCCATCGACGCGCAAAAACCATAGTTGCCCATCGCCGTGTGCTCCATCCAATCGCCGAACGCCCGCTGTCCGGGCGTCAGCTTGAAGCTATAGGCATCCGCGGGCATCGCCTCCGCCGCTTCAATCAGGTTCATCTTGGCACCGTTGTAGCTGGCAGTGACAGCTTGCGTGAGAGGGTTCTGCGCAAGCGCGCACGCAGAGCAAGCAAGGAAGAGCAACGGGATTCGCATAGCTACAGTTTAGCAACCGGAGCAGATCGTGTCTTGAAATACTACTCCTGCGCACCGCGTCGAGCGTGTGAATTCGGAAATTCAACCTCTGCTTCAAGGCCACGGACGAAAACGCCTGGCCCCCGGTAGGTCGGACCTCCAGGTCGACCACTAGGTCCGACCTACAAACCGAACGCGCCGCACCGCGCCAGCGGCTGCCCCGGACGGAATGCCCCGCCACGAACGAAGGATGAAAAATCGGCACCTGCTTACGCCCTAGCCCAACCGTCGGAAGCCCGGAAAAAATCGGCCATCCCGCTTCTCGAAGAACCGCGAGCGTAACCGAGCGCCCACCCCGCCAGCAAAGAACCGCGAACGAAGTGAGCGGACGCGCGCGCGTCATGACCGCCAGAAACCAGTTGCGAACAGCAGCAACAAAGATCACCCCACCCTTCAGGGCGGGGACGCTTAGGAGATGTTCATTGTGAAATGCACCAAATCCGAGCCGCGACCAGAGCGGCCCGAAGGGCCGCGCCGGGAGCGGATTCACCAGCCGTCGGCTTGCCCCCCTGCTGCCATGATTCAACAACGTACGGCGTGGTTTCTGGAGAGTGAGCGGATCTCACCGATACCGACCGCGCCCGAGCTAACCCAGTCCGTCAACCAATTTCGCTCTCGCCACAACCCGCTAGCCCCACCTGTCAACCCGCGGACTCCGCACCGGCACAGCCGCGTCCGCAAGGCCCGATGACGATGGAGTCACGGTCATCGTCGCCTACGCCATCCGCTCGATCTTCGCGCCAACGCTCGCCAGCTTCTCTTCGATCCGCTCGTAGCCGCGATCGATGTGATACACGCGGTCGATGATCGTTTCGCCCTTCGCCGCCAACGCCGCGATCACCAGCGACGCGCTCGCGCGCAAATCCGAAGCGATCACCTGCGCTCCGCTCAGCTTCCTCGGACCCGCCACCAGCGCCGAACGCCCGTCGATCCGGATGTTCGCGCCCAACCGCGCCAGCTCCTGCACGTGCATGAAGCGGTTCTCGAAGATGGCTTCCTTAATGATGGATATGCCCTCGGCCTGCGTCATCAGCGCCATGTACTGCGCCTGCAAGTCGGTCGCGAATCCCGGATGTTCTTCTGTCGTCATATCGACGCTGCGCAGCCGCGCGGCCCCGCGGACGCGCAGCTCGCCCGCCGCCTCTTCCCGCACATCCACGCCGCACTGCCCCAGCTTGGTAATCAGCGCCCGCAAATGATCCGGCTCGCAGCCGGTGATCAGCAGATCGCCGCCGCTGATCGCCCCCGCGATCAGGAACGTCCCGGCTTCAATGCGATCCGGAATGATGGCGTGGCGCGTGCCGTGCAACCGCTCGACGCCTTGGACCCGAATCGTCGACGTGCCAGCGCCTTCGATCTTCGCGCCCATCTTGATGAGCAGATCGGCGAGATCGGCCACTTCCGGCTCGCGCGCTGCGTTCTCGATCAGCGTCTCGCCGCGCGCCAGCACCGCCGCCATCAGCAGGTCTTCCGTACCCGTTACCGTGATGCGCTCGAACGCAACCCGCGCGCCGCGCAGGCCTTCGGGAGCCACCGCTTGCACGTAGCCATGCTCCTGCTCAATGCGCGCACCCAGTTGCTCGAGTGCCGAGACGTGCAGGTCGATCGGACGGGCCCCGATGGCGCATCCGCCGGGCATCGACACGCGCGCTCTTCCGGTTCGGCCCACCAGCGGCCCCAGCACCAGGCTCGAGGCGCGCATCGTTTTCACCAGGTCGTACGGCGCTTCGGGCGTCGGCAGGCTCGCCGCGTGGACGCGCACTTCGCCGGTCTCGCCAACCGGCTCGACGCTCGCGCCCGTATGGCGCAGCAGGCCTTCCATCGTGCGAATATCGCGCACTCGGGGAATGCGTTCGAGCGTGACAGGCTCTTCGGTGAGAAGGCAAGCGGCCAGCGCCGGAAGCGCGGAGTTCTTCGCGCCGCTCGTCGCGATCCTGCCATCGAGAGGCGTGCCGCCCGTGATGCGAAACTTATCCATTTAAATTCCTTTGCTTCCTACTCTCGCCTACAGCTTGGGATCCCGGCGAGAACTGTGCCAGAAGGGAAGGCTACGCTATGCACCCTCCGTGATCGCCCGTGCAACGCGCCCTTCGGCGGCATTGAGTAGCGCCTCCGCTTCCTCCCTCTCCACGCCGCGCTGCGCCATCACAATTGCCGTCTTCACGCTTCGCCCCGATGCTTCCAGCAACTCCCCCGCGCGCTCGCCGGAGACGCCGGTTGCCGACACGATGATCCGCCGCGCGCGTTCGACCAGCTTCTCGTTCTTCGGTTGTACGTTCACCATGAGGTTGCCGAACGTGTAGCCGAGCTTGATCATCGCTCCCGTACTCAGCATGTTGAGCACCAGCTTCGTCGCCGTGCCCGCCCGCATCCGCGTCGATCCCGTCACCACCTCCGGACCCGGCTTCGGCTCAATGGCGATCTCAACAGCTTGCGAGAGCAGCGAATTCGGAGTGCAACTGATCCCCGCCGTCACCGCGCCAAGCTCCCGCGCCTTTCGGACCGCGCCCAGCACGTACGGAGTCCGGCCGCTGGCGGCGATACCGACCAGCACGTCTTTCGCGGTGAAGCCCGCGGCGATCAGATCGCGAACGCCCAGCTGCGGATCGTCCTCGCTCGCCTCGGTCGCTCGCGATAGCGCCGCATCGCCGCCCGCAATAATCCCCTGCACAACTCCAACCGGAACGTTGAACGTCGGCGGACACTCCGACGCATCGAGCACACCCAGCCGCCCGCTCGTTCCAGCTCCTATATAAAAGAGACGCCCCCCGCGCCCCAGCGCCTCCACAATCGCATCCACCGCTCGCGCAATCGTCGGAATCTCTTTGGCCACCGCCGCCGCGATCTCCGCATCGGCCGCCTGGATCACGCGCAGCATCGCCTCCGTGGGCAGTTCGTCGATTTGAGCGGACGCCGGATTCCGCTGCTCGGTAAGGAGTCCGGTAAGAAGTTCAGACTGCACGCAACCAGTGTCCGACGATAAGCCAAGCCGCGGCAAATCCGCCCGGTGCACATTTCGCGGAATGCAACAACAAAGCAGCAAAGCGCAGCGTCGAGACGCGCACGAAGGGAGGACGAAGCCCGACCGAAGTAAGCGCCCCGGCGCTTCGAACGGGGCGCTTATTCCGCGGCACTTCGTGCCGCTCCATGCGCGCCTCGACGCCGTTCCGGCCCTAGTAATTCTTCTTCGCTTCCACCCGCGGCCGGTCGGCTCGGCTCATCGATTTCAACGCCGCCAGAGCCGGATCGGCCTGGCGCAGCGCCTCTCGATTCTCCATCACCTTTTGCACGGCGCGCGCGATGTCTTCGGCACCGGTTTCATCCAGCAACAAAAAATGCGGCAGCCATACCGATTCGCGATACGCGGCGCGTTCCGACACCGGGCACACCACATGCGCCTGCTGCCCAGTTAACTGCGGGAAGTGCTTTGCGGACGGCTTATAAAGATCGCTGCGATAGACGGGCTCATAAAACCGCCCGTCGCTCGGAATCCCCTCCGCGTCCATCGCCCCGCAGAACATGTCGCGCGAAACGCCAGAGTCGCCTTCGTCGTAGCGGAATACATATTGATAGATCGCTTCGCGGGTCACTTGCGGTTGTGGCGGCAGCGGCCGAATCCCCGGAATCGCCGCCAACATCTTCGAAAGCCTGACCGCACTTGCGGCCCGCCGCGCCGTCAGATCCGCCAATTGCTCCAACTGTCCCAGCAAGACAGCCGCCTGGAACTCCGTGATGCGGTAGTTCGAGCCGGTGATGCGGCGGCCGAACGTATCGGTTCCGCTCGCGCGGCCGCAGTTGATGACGGATTGCATCAACTCAAATACGTCAAGGCGCGATGTGATGACCATGCCGCCTTCGCCCGAGGTCATGAGCTTGCTCGATTGCAGGCTGAAGCAGCCGGCGTCGCCGATCGCGCCGGCGCCCTTGCCGCGCCACTGGCCTCCGTGGGCGTGGGCGCAGTCCTCGACGATGGCCAGGTTGTAGTCGCGGGCGATGGCGGCCAGCGCGTCCATATCGGCGAAGCGCATGGCCAGGTGCACCGGGACGATGGCGCGCGTTCTGGGCGTGATCGCCCGTCGGACGGCCTCGGGGTCGAGGCAGTAGGAATCCGGATCGACATCGGCGAAGACCGGGACGCCGCCGGCGTCGAGGATCGCGGTGGCCGTTCCATCCCATGTATACGCGGGCACGATCACCTCGTCGCCGAACTCCAGGCCGATGGCACGGAGGGCGATGAGGATTGCTACTGTTCCATTAGCTACACAAGAGCCGTAAGCGGCACCGTGATGGGCTGCGAAGCGGGTGGCGAAGTCGGCGGCGTGGCGGTTGGGGTACGGATAACCGCCCCAGTTTCCTGAGGTTAGAACTTGCGTCAGTCGATCGAGATCGTTAGGATTCGAGGCAGGCCATGGCCCAAAAGGCCGGGACCGTACCGGGACTCCACCGAGCAAGGCGAGTGTAAGCATGCTTTGGATTGTAGCCGACTTGGCAAAAGCGGTGACATCCAAGCAGAACCAAAGTTTTCTGATCGGGTCCTGGCCGTAGACCCAGCGTAGTCCTGAGGATAGAAGAATAGAAGCAGAAAATCGGGCTGGTCAATAGTACTATGAGTTCGGCCAGGGCCAGATTCCTTGGACCATAAGTCTTCTATTATCTTCGCTTTGAATAGACGCGCAACTGTCACGAAAAAAAGTGCACAGTACCAGCGATTTCCTATGAGAAACATGTTGACTCGCGGGTGGCACCCACCATATACTTACGAAGGTGCCAGGGAGTTTCTCTACCCTTCTTCCGTATTCCGGAGGGGAGGTAGGGGTACTCGGTGGTACGAGAGATCTCTTCGGAGGATGAAAGAATGAATAATTTTATGAAAACGGCTCTGCTCACGGCAGTCGCACTCGTCGCGTTCTGCGGCAGTGCTTCGGCCATCACCATCGTTTGCGGTAACACCGGTAACCTCGCGAGCGGCACTGGCAGCGGTTCGATCGGCTGCCCGGCTCTCGATGCTGGGTTCGGCAACGCGCTCACGAATGTCTTTATCACCCGCACGGGTGATGCTTCAACCATCCTGACGCTCAGCCCGAATCCTATCGTGACCTTCACGTGGGGTTCCGCCGGCGGCTTCAGTGGCCTCGTTTATACTCTCACAGGGTTCGGCGGAATCGGCGGCGGCTTCACGGCCAGCCCAACCACCCCGAATATTTCTGCGTCGCAGAATCCCGGCCAGACGTTCGGTGCGTTCAACATGACTTTCAGCTCGTCCGTCACTGGCGGTACGTTGACCTCTTCGAGCGGCGTTCTGATCTTGGATTACACAATCTCGGCGGTTCCTGAGCCGATGACGATGTCCCTGATGGGCGCGGGCCTCCTGGCTCTCGGCCTCGCGGGTCGCCGTTTTCGCCGCAGCTAAGCTTCGGTAATCTGTTCGTTCAACGGCCGGAGGCGACAGCCTCCGGCCGTTTTCTTTTTTCGGCTGCCATTTCCCGGATCCGGCGGTCGGGAGCCTCGGTATAGAACGAGAAATATCGACGCCCTTTTCCCGAGCAGCCCCGGATCTACCCCCCCTGCCCTCGAAGAACCGCGAACGTAAGTGAGCGGGCCCCCCCTCGAAGAACCGCGAACGTAAGTGAGCGGCCCCCCCTCGAAGAACCGCGAACGTAAGTGAGCGGGGGGCTTCCAGTTACTCGACCACCCGCACAGGAGCCACATATACGG
>JAYVTO010000085.1:0-30068 GCA_043788745.1 Acidobacteriaceae bacterium | reverse complement strand
GGCCGCCGCCGCCGAGCCCGCCCGAGGCCCATGTCTGCGACTGCCATACCGTGATGGTGCCGTCTTTCTTCGCGCCGATCTTGATGTTGCCGTAGACCGAGGGGCGATTGCCGGCGATCAGAAGTTCCTGTTGCCGATCGAGGAACAGCTTCACCGGACGGCCGCCGGAATCCTTCGAAAGGAACGCGGCTTCCCTGCCCCACAGGTCAGCGGGGAACTTGCTGCCGAAACCTCCGCCCATGTAATCCATGTGGACGTGGATCTTCGCGGCCGGCACTTTGATCTGCGAGCCGAGGTCGCTCGCGATGTCGGAAACCGATTGCGTCGAGGGATGATACTCGATCTTGTCCTCAGCGCCCCATTGGACGATCTGGCCATGCGGCTCCAGACAGCAGTGTGTGATTACTGGAATCGCGTAGTGGCCTTCCGAAACCACGTCGGCGTCGTTGAAAGCCTTGTCGGGATCGCCGGTCACTTGTTCTCCGGCGGCGCGGGCGCGCGATCCGGCGGCCTTGAGGTCGTCTTCCTTCACCAAGTGAGGAAGAATTTCGTATTCAACTTTGATCGCTCTCACCGCGTCGCGTGCCTGCGATTCGGTGGTGGCGGCGACAACCGCGATCTCCGTGCCTTGCCAATTCAGCTCACTGCCGACGGGCTTAATCACGCGGACGGCGGTGACACCCGGCATCTTCTGCGCGGCCGACGTGTCGATCGAAGTGATCTTCGAGTGCGCGTGCGGCGACGACAGAATGACGGCGTGCAGCAGGCCGGGAGGATTCAGATCGGAGTTGTACTTGGCGCGTCCTGAGGATTTGGCGACGCCATCCAGGCGGTTCAGGCGCTTGCCCATCACTCGCCGCTTGTCCATTGCGGGCCAGCTGTAGTTAGGCATTTTTCATCTCCTTCGCGGCTTCGAGAACGGCTTTGCGGACTCCGACGTACGTTCCGCAGCGGCAGAGGTTGCCGCCGAGGCCCTTCTTCACCTGGTCGTAACTGGGGTCGGGATTGCGATCGAGAAAACCTTTGGTCGCCATCACGAAGCCGGGCGTACAGTAGCCGCACTGTTGCGCTTCGTTGTTGACGAACGCCAACGTAATGGGGTGCGGACGCGGGCCTTGCGCGAGGCCTTCGATGGTTTGAATCTTCTTACCCTGGGCGTCGATCGCGAGCACCGTGCAGCCGTAGACGACCTTGCCGGAAACCATGACGGTGCAAGCTCCACAGGTGGCGCGATCGCACACACGCTTGGCTCCAGTGAGGTTCAACTGATCGCGCAGTGTGTCGAGCAGCGTCTCACGAGGCTCGACGTTGGCCTTCATTTGCTGGCCGTTGATGTCGAGGGTGATCTGCACAACGCCGGGTCCGGCGACGGGGATAGAGGATTGCGCTTCGGCTTCTTCAGCGGTGGCGAGCAGACCGGAGCCTACGACGCCGGTACCGGCTCCGAGGCCTTGGAGAAAGCCGCGGCGGGAAAAGGCGGATTTGCGTTTGGGAGTATCAGGAGTGGGCTTGTCGGATTTCCTCATGGGACGGTCCTTTCGAAGGCGAACCGTTATTATACGCGGTCCTGCGGTTGAGGTACGAACAGGCTGAGTAGCCCAGGCTCCCGGCTTTGGTTCAGCAGTGTAATGCGGCGAATGTCCTGAGAGGACACGATCGCATGTCGGTGCGGTCTAAGGCACGGATAGCACTGAACGGCGAACGAAGTGAGCGGACCTCGCCCATACCGACGGGTCCCGACATAACCAGCCCGTGAGTGAGCGGACATGTTGTTCTGCAGGGTTTGAGCCGCACTGCACTAGCCACGAGACATCGCCGGGTCGCGAATCGAGCGCGGGATTCAACGGGTTCGAGCCGGCAGGACTCGCGTCGCGGCGGGACGCAATGACGGAAACGCTGCGTGCATGGTCAACGCGAAGAACACAGCGCGCGCCCTGTAAGTTGCGGCTTCGGTTGCACTCATTGCGGACCTCCCGTGTGTTGAAATAGCGGTCGACCTTTACGTCACACTTTAGATGACGTGCCGCGCGACGTATGGGGTTGCTACTCTGAATGTAAAGTGAGGTTGCGAAAACATGTCGCTGAAGCACAAGCACGCTGGCCTTCTGATGCTGATCATCGCTGTGCCCGCTGCACTGGCTCAGCAGGTTGCGGATAAGAACTTTGACACGCGAGTGGCGCGTCCGGCGTACACGCGCGGCGGACCTCGCGTCTTGTTCGACGAAGCGCACCACAACTTCCATACGATGGGCGGGCGCTATCAGCCGTTTAGCGGACTGATGACAAACGATGGCTACGCGCTGGGGCCGAACCGCGTGCCATTTCGCTCGGCGGTATTGAAGGGATATGACCTGCTTGTGATTGCGAACGCGCTGGGCGCGG
This sequence comes from Acidobacteriaceae bacterium, assembly GCA_043788745.1. Lineage (GTDB taxonomy): Bacteria > Acidobacteriota > Terriglobia > Bryobacterales > Bryobacteraceae > JBBQWZ01. Next base: position 27,686 of record JAYVTO010000085.1, on the reverse strand, counting down.
AGAACATGGGTGCGGGTGAGGCAGCGAAGCCGGCGTTCACACTGGAAGAATGCCGCGCGGTACGAAAGTGGATCCGTCGCGGAGGCAGTTTACTGCTGATTGCGGATCATGCGCCGATGGGCGTGGCGAATCAGATTCTGGCGCGCGAGTTGGGCGTGGTGATGGGCGAAGGCTTCACCTACGATCCAAAGCATTCGGTGGATGGCTCGCCGAGTTTGCTCGAATTCTCACGAGAGAACGGCTTGCTCGCCGCGCACGCGATCACGGCAGGCCGCGATGCGAGCGAGCGAGTTTCGCGCGTCGTCGCGTTCACCGGCCAATCGTTGAAAGGCCCGAACGGGAGTACGACCATCCTGCGCTTGGCGGATTCCGCCTACGACCAAGCGGATCGCACGAGCAAAGACCAGCGGCCAGTCGCAGGTCCGGCGCAGTGTCTGGTGTTCGCGCTGGGGCGCGGTCGCGTGGCGGTGGTGGGTGAAGCCGCGATGCTGACGGCGCAGTTGGGCGGTTGGAATCAGCGCCCCATGGGAATGAACGTGCCTGGCAACGACGACCGGCAGTTCGCGCTCAACCTGATGCACTGGCTGACGCGCGTGCTGAACTAAGTGACCGCGTCGAACGATTTCGGCGGATTGTAGTAGAGGATGCGGCTGCAGCTTTCGCAGAACATCAGTTCTTCATTTCGCCGCAGATCCTGCATGAACTGCTGGCGCAGCGTGATCTGACAGGCGCCGCAGCGGCCGTCTGCCGCCTCGGCGACAGCGATGCCATTCGACTTCTTTCGTATGCGGTCGTACGCCACGATCATCTGCGGTTTCAATTCGGCGACGACAGCGACGCGGTCGGCTTGCAGCTTCGCAAGGCCTTCCTGATCCATGGTGGTCCGCTCTCGAGCGCGTCGTTTGGCGAGATCCACTTGGCCTTGCTCCTGCTTCAACGCAACTTCGGCGAGCTTGACCGCGGCGTCGAGGGGTTCGGATTCACCCATCAATTCGAGGATGCGATCCTCGGCCTTGGAGATCTCGGTCTCACAGAATTCGATTTCGTGCTGGAAAGCACGGTACTGTTCGTTGGTTTTCGCTTGGAGGGTTTGGTCGCGAAGCTTCGAGATTTTCTGCTGTTGAGTCTGAATATCGCCGTCGAGCTTCTTGCGCTCGCGTTGGTTGGCGACGAGTGCCGCGCGGTCGGCCTCCAGACGGCGCAGGTGCGATTCCAAGACCCTTTCGATGGCCGCGACCTGTTTCGGCAGCGTCGCGATTTCCTTTTCGAGCGCAGCCGCTTTTGTGTCGATGGACTGCAGGCGCAGAATGCGCTCAATTTCAGGCGTCATTAATGACCGATTGTAGCAGTCGGTGCGCGCAGCCGGTACGATGAGAGAAGGCGGTTCGTTGCCGCCGTCCGCGCCCTGATAGGAGGCGCGCCGCATTTATGCTGACTGAGATCCAATTCAATATTCCCTTCGACAAGATAGAAGTGCCGCGGATCGAGCCAGCGATTGACGCGTTGCTCGAAGCCTCCCGCGCCGGCATGGCCGCGATCGCCGAGGCCGGTACGCAGGAAAAACCGAAGGCGCGCACGTGGGAAAACACTATGGCCGCGCTCGACCACTTTACGGAACGCCTGGACTACGCCTCGGGCGTGGTGCGGCATTTGGAGTCCGTCGCGACAACGCCGGAGCTTCGCGCGGGGTACAACGCGATCCAGCCGCGCGTGAGCGAGTTCTACTCGTCGCTGCTGCTCGACGACGGCTTGTGGCTTGCCGTGAAGACGTTCGCGGCGACCGACGAAGCCAAGGCGCTGACCGGCACGCGAAGGCGATATCTCACGAAGACGATCGACGCGTTCAAGCGGCAGGGCGCGGAGTTGCCGCCCGCGGGCAAGGCGAAGCTCAAAGAGATCGACATTGCGCTCGCGAAGGTCACGACGAAGTTCTCAGAGAACGTTTTGGACTCAACGAACGAGTGGGACTTGGTTCTTACCAGCGAAGCGCAGTTGGCGGGATTGCCGCCGAGCGCCGTTGGAGCGGCCCGCGCAAGCGCGGAGTCGAAGGGCAAGCCTGGCTGGCGATTCACACTCCAAGGGCCGAGCTACCTGCCCATGATGACCTACCTCGAAGATCGGACAATCCGCAAGCAGGCGTATGAGGCCTATGCGATTCGGGCGACGGAGCCGGCACATGACAACCGGCCGTTGCTTGTCGAGATCCTTCGATTGCGAAAAGAGAAAGCCACACTGCTGGGCTTCGCCGACTTCGCGGACCTCGTACTCGGAGAGCGCATGGCGAAGTCGGGTGCCGCGGCGCAGGCGTTTGTGGCGGGCCTCGAAGCGAAGACGCGTCAGCGATTCACCGCGGAGAACGCGGCGCTGGAAGAGTTCGCCGGCGAAGCGATTGAGCCGTGTGACACGGCATATTGGGCCGAGAAGCAGCGGTTGGCTCTCTATGATTTCGACGAAGAAGAGTTGCGGCCGTACTTCCCCCTGGATCGCGTGATGCCGGGCATGTTCGAGTTGTTCGCGAAGGTATTTGGGATTCGCGTCGTCGCTGAGCAAGGCATTCCGGGTTGGGACCCGGAAGTCCGGCGCTACGCGATTTACGACGGCGCGAAGCCGGAGTTGCATTTGGGCAGCTTCTACGTCGATTGGTTTCCGCGCGAGAACAAACGCGGCGGCGCTTGGATGGATTCGCTCATCACTGGCTATCCGGATGGCGGCAAGGCGCATCTCGGCTTGATTTGCGGGAACATGACGCTTCCCGTCGATGGCAAGCCGGCGCTGTTGACGCATCGCGAAGTGGAAACCATCTTCCACGAGTTCGGGCATCTGCTGCACCACTGCCTGAGTCGCGTGGAGGTGCGTTCGCTCGCGGGGACCAACGTGCCGTGGGATTTTGTCGAACTACCGAGCCAGATCATGGAGAACTGGTGCTGGGAGCGGGTCTCGCTTGATTTGTTCGCGCGGCACCACGAAACAGGATCGACCATTCCCGAGGAATTGTTTCAGAAGATGCTGCGCGCGAAGAATTTTCGCGCCGCAAATGCGCAGATGCGCCAGTTGGGGTTTGCGACGGTCGACCTCGCGCTGCATCGCGAATACGATCCCGCGCGCGATGGCGGCGTAATTGCTTACTCGCGTGGATTGCTCCAGAAGTTCTCCGCCGCTCCGCTGCCGGATTCGCACGCGATGATCGCGAGCTTCACGCACTTGTTTGCGAGTCCCGTCGCGTATGGCGCGGGCTACTACAGCTACAAGTGGGCGGAGGCGCTCGACGCGGATGCGTTTACGCGGTTCAAGCAGGAGGGCGTGTTCAGCGAGCGTGTGGGCGCGGAGTTCCGGAAGGGAATTCTGGAGAAGGGCGATAGCGAAGATCCGGCGGCGCTCTATCGCGGATTCATGGGGCGGGATCCGGATCCCAACGCATTGCTCGCGCGGGCTGGATTGGCGTAACGCGGGCGCGCCGGCGCAGCGCGATCACGGCAAGCAGTCCGGTGGCGGCGAGTAGAAGTGACGATGGTTCGGGGGTTGGCGGGCTGAGATCCAGTTGCGGATCCAGCATGCCGCTGATGATGTCGTTGCCGCAGGACGCGGACGCGAACGAAAACGACAACAGGCCGGACTGCCAGGACGCAAACAGATCGGCAGGCGTAGCGACGGTGAGGCTCACGCGGAAGCGCGGCGTAACCGTGCCGTCGCCTCCGAGGTAAGAGACATTCACGAACCCCGCGGTTCCTACGGCCGCAAGCGAGCCCGCGGTATCGCGGAGCCAGACAGGCGAATCGTAGCGGTAATAGTTCGTAGAATCCTGCAATGCCTGGCGCGCGGTGAACCAGCCGTTCTCATTGTTCACCGAGTACATTTGTCCGGCGAAGAGCAGGTTCGAAGAGGGTCCGCCGTTGATCGATCCCGCGTGATCGGCGACCGGCGCACCCCAACGCGGAATCCCGTTCTCGAGGAACAAAATGTCTCCGATCGAAAGCCACGGCGACCAGTCGTAGCGGAATGCATCGACATTCGACTGACCGGGAAGGCCGAAGTTTAACGTGATTTCAATCGTAAGGGAACTGCGCGTGATGGACACGTTGGCGAATTGAATGTCGAAACTGCGTGGATCGCCGATGACATCGCCGTTTGTGCCTGGGAACGGGTCGTGAAACGAGAGCGATCCGAACAGCGGATCCGCGCTAATGAACAGAAGGGCGGCTCCGATCCGAACTAGGTTCCAGATCATCTGTAAGGTAGTGCGCCGACGGCGAGGGAATTCTCCGACTTACAATGGAAAAGTGTCCGTCCCGCCGCTTCCACCTCCGCTTGACGCATTGGGCCAGCGTAAGTTTTCGTTTTACCCCGCCATTCTGAACATCGAACACAATGAGTGGGTGTTCCGGAAGACGTCGTGGAGCGAGATGCTGGTCTACAATCCGGCCGGCGATTTCGAACTTTGGGTGCCGCGTCGCTATCTCGGCGAAGTTTCGAGGATCGACGAGCCGGTTGTGATCGTCGGACTCGCGAAGGAATTGGAGTACAAAGGCGGCATGCTGCTGGGGCACGAGCGTCGCGTACTCGAGATGCCGCGGCCGGTGAACCAAGGGCCTCGGCCTGTCGATGGCGACGCGCCGGCACCGCCGACGCAACAACACGCCCCGGTGGTCGGCATTCGGCTCGAAAGCGGAGCGGAGTCGCGGGTCGCCCGAATGATGCTGGTGGCGATCGCAATCGCGCTGTTGGCATCCGTAGGCGCCGTGCTGATTTTCCGCGACGGCGCGCGGGTCCGGTTCTCCGCCGTCGTGCAGTCGGACCTGCCATTCTCATCCAACGACGACCTCTATTCGATCCAGAATCAATACGGCGCACCGGGCGAGGACAAGTGGCGCAGCGACCAAGGGGAGCTGCAATATCGCAAGCTTTGGTATCCGGATCGCGGGCTGAATCTCATCCTGATGGGGAGCGACCGCAAGAACCTTCACTACCTGGGCGCGCTGGACAAGGATTGGCGCGTCGTGCATTCGATCGAGTTGCCGGGCAAACGAAACTCGGCGTCGATTCTGCGAACTCTGCCGCGCTTCTGATTACTTCACACCGAAAGACACCGCGCACGCGGCAGTGATACGCTAGCGGAACTTATGGTTCCGACAGACGCAATCCACGTAGACACGCTTTTTTCCTTGAAGGGCAAGACGGCTTTGGTGACCGGAGGGTCGCGCGGCATTGGCCTGATGATTGCGCGCGGCTTTCTCGAATCGGGCGCGAAGGTGTACATCTCGTCGCGCAAGAAAGACGTTTGCGACGAAACCGCGCGCGAGCTTTCCGCCGTGGGCGAATGCATTTCGATTCCCGCGGATTTGTCGACGGTGGCAGGCTGCGACTATCTCGCCGGCGAGATCGCGAAGCGCGAGTCGAAGCTTGAGATCCTCGTGAACAACGCCGGGGCCGCGTGGGGCGCTCCGCTCGCTGAGTTTCCGGAAATCGGCTGGGACAAGACGATGAACACGAATGTGAAGGCGGTGTTCTTTCTCACGAAAAACCTGATGCCTTTGCTCGAGAAGGCGGCCAAGCCCGAGGATCCGGCTCGCGTGATCAACGTGGGTTCGATTGACGGCTTGAAGGCTCCGCGAATGGAAACCTACGCGTATCCGGCCAGCAAAGCCGCCGTGCATCACATGACGCGCGACTTGGCGGTGAAGCTGTCAGGGAAATTCGTGACCGTAAACGCGATCGCGCCGGGACCGTTCCCCAGCCAGATGACGAAGCACATGGCGGAGTTGCACGGCGAGGAGATTAAGACCAGCTGCCCGCTGCGGCGCTGGGGAATTCCGGGAGACATGGCGGGTGTGGCGCTGTTCTTGGCCTCACGCGCGGGCTCGTACGTGAACGGCGTAGTGATTCCGGTGGATGGGGGAATCTGCATTAGTTAGGACACGACTGTGGGATTGCTGCGCGGACGGTTGCTATTTCTGAAGATCGCTTGCAGAGAATCACCTCTGCGGACGCAAGTGCGGTGGCCCAGCTTGCATTGGGGGGATCGCGAATTCCGCAGGCAAGTAGGATGCTACGCATGGGACTCAGTATTTTTGCGTTTTCGACTCACGCTGGATCGAACTGCAGGCGCGCGGTACAATCCCTAGTTCCATGAAGAAACTTCTGGGCCGTCTTGTTTGGGCCGCGATCGCGCTGACCGGGGCTCTTTGCCTCGGCGGCATCGCCACATATCGCGGCGAATCCATCAACAGCATTTGGCTTGTACTGGCGGCTGTCTGCGTGTATCTGATCGCCTTCCGGTTCTACGCGCACTTCATCGCCGCGCGCGTGATGATGTTGAACAACGAACGCGCGACGCCGGCGGAACGGCTTCGCGACGGGCACGACTACGAGCCGACCAATAAATGGATCGTCTTCGGCCACCACTTTGCAGCCATCGCCGGACCGGGGCCGCTCGTGGGTCCGACGCTGGCGGCGCAGTTCGGATATCTGCCCGGCACGATTTGGATCATTCTCGGATGCGTGCTCGGCGGCGCGGTGCAGGACTTCGTGATCCTGTTCTGCTCGATGCGGCGCGATGGCAAGTCGATTGGACAAATGGCCAAGGAAGAGATCGGCAAGGTCGGCGGTTTCATCGCCCTGATCACCGTGCTGATGATCATGATCATTCTGCTCGCGGTGACGGGCCTGGTGGTTGTGAACGCGTTGAAAGGATCGCCATGGGGCATGTTCACGATTGCCGCGACGATGCCGATTGCCGTACTTATGGGCCTGTATTTGCGCTTCTGGCGGCCGGGCAAGGTGCTCGAGGTGTCGGCGATCGGGTTCGTGTTGATCATGCTCTCGATCTTTGGCGGTGAGTGGGTGGCGCAGTCGGCGACGTTTGCGCCGATGTTCACTTTCTCCGGGCTCGCGATTGCAGCGATGCTGATCGCCTATGGCTTCACCGCAAGCGCGCTACCGGTGTGGCTGCTGCTTGCACCGCGCGACTACCTGAGCACGTTCGTGAAATTGGGCGTCGTCATGATGTTGGGCGTTGGCATTCTCGCCGTACGGCCCGAGTTGCAGTTGCCTGCGCTATCGCGATTCGCGGATGGCACGGGGCCGATTTTCGCCGGAAAGATCTTTCCGTTCTGCTTCATCACCATCGCCTGCGGCGCGATCTCGGGATTCCATTCGTTGATTTCGTCGGGTACGACGCCGAAGCTAATTCAGCGCGAGTGGCACGCCTGGCCCGTCGGTTACGGCTCGATGCTGCTCGAAGGCTTCGTCGCGATCATGGCGATGATTGCGGCATGCGCGCTGCAACCGGGCGTGTACTTCGCAGTCAATTCGCCGGCTGGTATCGTAGGCGCGACTCCAGCGGCCGCCACCGCGACGATCACGTCGTGGGGCTACCCGGTCACTCCGGCTCAGATGGCGGCGCTCGCGAGCGAGGTCGGAGAGCAGACGCTGTTCTCGCGCACCGGCGGCGCTCCGTCGCTGGCACTCGGAATGGCGCAGATCTTCGCGAAGTTCGGCGGCGAGAAGATCCTTGGATTCTGGTACCACTTCGCGATCATGTTCGAGGCGCTGTTCATTCTTACCGTGATCGACGCGGGAACGCGGGTGGGCCGCTTCATGCTGCAGGACTTGCTGGGCCACGTGTGGAAGCCCCTGGGGCGCACGGGTTGGATGCCCGGCGTGTTGCTAACGAGCGCGCTGGTGGTCAGCGGTTGGGGCTACTTCCTATACAACGGCGTGCGCGATCCTCTGGGCGGGATCAACTCGCTGTGGCCGCTGTTTGGCATCGCGAATCAGTTGCTGGCTGCGATTGCGTTGTGCGTTGCGACAACAGTTCTGGTCAAGATGCACGGCGCGAAGTTCATGTGGGTGACCTGCGTTCCGCTGTCGTGGCTGCTGATTGTGACATTCACGGCAGGCTGGCAGAAACTCTTTTCGGACTCGCCGAAAATCGGGTTTCTGGCTGCAGCCGATGCGTTAGCACGCGGTGTGCAAACCGAAGCGACCGCGACGCTGATCTTCAACAATCGCTTGGATGCCGCGGTCTGCGCGATCTTCCTGATCCTGGTGACGGTGATCCTCGCGGATTCGGTACGCGTTTGGTTCGGGTTGCTATCGGGGTCGCGGAAGGCGGAGTCGTTCGAGACTCCGTTCGTGCGGACGCAGTTGGCGATAGAGGAAGCATGATGGGGTTCTGGCGAACAATTCTCGCGATCCTGCGCGAGTTGGCGGATGAGAATGCGTATGATCGATACTTGGTAGCGCACGGCGAGGTGCCTTCGAAGGAGGCGTGGCGGCGGTTTACCGACCATCGACTGAAAGCGAAGTACAGCCGCGCGAAGTGCTGCTAGCAGAAGTGGCATCTTCCGTGCTCCGCGTGCTCTGCCGTCGGCAACTGGGCTGGCACTTGCGTGGTGGACTCGCCACATGCCATTTGTTTCTGCGCTTCTTACAAAGAGGACCAATCGGCGATACGCACCGTGAAGCGACTTTTCTACTGTGACCACCACACGATTCCGCTGCCGGACGGTCATCGCTTCCCGCGCACGAAGTATCGCCTCATCCGCGACCTCCTCGCGACCGATCCACGCTTCGACTTAACCGAAGCCCCTTTCGCCGACTCGCGCGACATCACCGCCGCGCATGACCCGGACTACGTTCAGCAATTCCTTGATGGCACGCTACCCAGGACCGCGATCCGGCGCATCGGCTTCCCGTGGTCCGAAGGCCTCGTCCGTCGAACGCTGGCATCGGTCGGCGGAACGCTCGCCGCCACCGAAGAAGCCTTCGACACTGGCTGGGGCGGAACCCTCGCCGGCGGAACGCACCACGCCTTCTACGCCGAAGGCTCGGGCTACTGCGTCTTCAACGATTTCGCGATCGCCATCACCGAACTCCGCTCGCGCGGCCTCATTCGCAGGGCCGCGATCATCGACCTCGACGTCCATCAAGGCGACGGCACCGCCCAAATGTTTGCAGACGACGACGGCGTCATGACTTTCTCCATGCATGGAGCGAAGAACTTCCCATTCCGCAAACAACGCAGCCGCATCGATGTCGAACTCGCCGACAGCACTGGCGACGAGGTTTACATGAACACGCTCGCCGAGCACCTGCCGAAAGCCTTCGACTTCGCGCCCGACGTCGTCTTCTACCAATCCGGAGTCGATGCACTAGCCGAAGACACGCTCGGTCGCTTGTCGCTCACGCACCAAGGACTGCGGCAACGCGACGAGATGGTGATGCGCGCAGCCAGAGAATACGGAGCTCCGCTGGTAATCACGTTGGGAGGAGGCTACGCGAATCCGATCGAGAGAACCGCCGAGGCGCACGCGTCCACGTTTCGATCGGCTGTGGCCGAGTATGCCCCTCGACTGCGACCGCAAACGGATTCTGGAGACGCATTCCATCGATCTTCGAACACCCCGTGATGTCTTCGCTCAACAGCAACTCTACTCCAGCCTCAATGCACGCCGCGACCAGGATCGCGTCTCAGAACGAGAGGCTGTAACGTGTCATGAGATCGCTCACCCGGTCCAGCGCCGGCCAATTTGGAGTTGTGACCCTCCAGTACTTCCTGTAGTCCCGGACGTCTGCCCACGCACGCTGCTCGGTAAACCCAAATTCTCTCGCTTCTTGCTCGCAGACAGGTATTCGCAGGCGACCTGCCAGAGGAGAACCGGATCTTCAAGCGATTATATTAATTCACTCGCGATCTGCCGTTTTCTGGAATCTCGCGGATCGCACGCGTAGATCAATGCGTTTGTATCAACGGCGGTCATGCATCTCTTCGCGCGTTCTGCGCGGGCGGTCAGCGCTCATCGGCTCTGACGGCATCCGCTCGACTAAGGCAGCGATGCCGCGCTTGCGCTCCTCCCGATCGCTAACCAGCGGTGGATGGACGCTCGACGACTCGATTGTGAGACGCACATCGGCACCTTCAGCAAGATTCGGCTTGTCCACCGGAATGAACTTGCCGTCCTCGTGAACTGCGCGAAGAGTCTGAGCCATGAATTCGAGTAACGCTTGCTATTCTCTCGGGAACAAGCGCTCAAAAGTTACGCCACCCTGTCGATCTCGTCCGCCACAATCGTCAGCGTCTTTGAAATCACCGGACCATGCTCTTCCGAGGCCTCGTGCAGCTTCGCAGCCATCTCCGCAAGCTTTTCGTGAATCTGCTTGGCGATTTCGGCGCGGACTTCGTCGTCGGTCATGAACTGATTCTCCTCGTCGCTGGCAGTATCGCGCGAAGAGCCAAGGGATACAAGGGTGGCCCGTCTATTGCGCGCGTTCGAACACGATCCGCTGCTCCGAGACCATCCCTCGACCCTCGAATCGCCGATTCATAATCATGTGATTTCCCTCGACCGAATAGCGATCCGTCAACTTCATCTCCGCGCCCCCGAACTTGCCCCACGTGTCCACCACGTACGTCGAGCCCTCGTAGCGGCCCTTCGCGTTCAGCATATTTCCCTGCACATTATTCACCGTTTCCGTGCCATCGGTGGAATAGTTGAACCGGCCCTTCACGTCGCCGCGCGCGGTCACTTCCGTAACATCGAGCACCAGCTTCGGATCGATCTGCGTGATCGTATCCACCCGCTCCTTCGGCGGCGTGTAATTCGCTCCCCACTGCGATTTCTCAACATGCAACCGCCACACGCCCGCCAGATTCGGATGCGCCACCGCTTGCATGATCGCGGGAATCTGGGCGTTCGGTGATGCGGCTTCGATCAGTACCGCGACCTGCGTCGCGCCCGCCGGAACGCCGACCACGGCCTGCCCCGGCGTAATCATCGCGGCGCGCACCGTCATCGCATTCGGCGGAAACACCAGCGCGTTGAAGAATAGCTTGAACGCCTGATAGCTCTGCGCCCGATACTGTGGCCGCATGCCGAACAGAAACGCTTTCCCGGTTCCCACGGAAACTTGCAGCAGCGCCGCTTTGCCTACGAGAAAGCTTTCGCCCAGCAGCCAGCCCGAAGCGAGCACGCCGGAATCGACATACTTCGCCACCGTGACGGCATCCCCGGAACTAGCCCACGCGGGACTGCCTTCGCTCCAGATCGCGATATCCTGCGGCAGCCCCAACGCCAATGGGCTTCGAGGATCCAGCTTCACATTCAGCAACGAGCCGGGCGAATAGAACTCGCGATTCGAAACTTCCTTCAGCGTATTCTTCGGACCGATCTTCAACATCTCCGTCGCATAATCGCTCGCGTGATTGAAGAACACGAGATTGCCGCCCTGCTCGGCGAACTGCTTCAGCACCACCGCGCCCTTCGCACCCACGCCGCCCGTGAACTCCGCCGGCATCGCGTTCGCGCGATGCCCATTCGCAATCGCGCCCGCCTGCTGATCCGGAAACACAATCACGTCGAACTTCGCTTTCAAGTTCCCCGCCTGAATCTCGGCGTCGGTCACATTCGAATACGCGAACCCGAACTGCTCCAACAGCCAACGCGTCCAGCCTTCGTCCATCGCCGCGAGCCACGACTTGTACAGCCCAACACGCGGCTGTTTCAAAGCCACCCCACCGGAACCGATCGTGAAGTCGCCCGATGCGGCGTCGCGCGAAACTTCCCTTGCCGCCTTCCACGCCGCATTCACCACGCGCCATGAATCGATGTCGCCCGCCGCATACTTGCCCGCGGCAAGCTTCGGCGTATCCCCAAAACTCGTCGCCTTCGCCAAACTCGCCTCGAACGCCGAATCCACCGTATCCACGTCGACGCCCATCAGCAGCGGCAGCGTCTGCGCCGTTACATCGTACGGCCGCTTCGGCGGACCGCCCGGATGCATGCGCAAATCCGGATACTTTTGCCGCTCCAGCAGGGTCTTCGCAAACCCCGAATACGGCTGCGCCATCCGGATCACGTACGACCCCGCCGGATACGTTTTGCCCGACGCCACAAACGAATCGCGCGCTCGCTCGATTTCCACCACGCCGAATGCCAGCGTCTCCAGCAGCTTCCTCGTCGACCCCGGATCGCGCTGCTTTGACGAAACCACAAACGCGTAAGGCCCGGACCGCGCCGTCTGCCGCCGTCCGACTTCATAGAAATTCCGCAGCAAATCTTCACGCCGCGTCGCCGCCTGATACAGCACCGATTCGAACGCGATCAGCTGATAGTCGACGATGTCGCGCAGCTTCCATTCGCCGCCAAGCCAAGGCTCCAGATAATTCCAACTGCGTTCGCGCGGGCTATACCCCAGCGCCGTCGCCGAGATGCGATCCGGCGTAATCGTTACCGGAGTCGCAAGCCGCGCGCTCGCCGATTCGCTGAGCAAACGCATCCCGCCGTGATACGCCTGATAATGCCGCGCCGGCGACCAAAAATCGTAGATCGCGTTGATCGCGACGCCGGTCTTGCCCGCCGCCGTCAAATCCGAAGCCATGCCCGAGCCGAACCAGTTGCACATCTGAGCCAAAATCGGATCCACATTCGGATCCACCGGATCGAGCCACGGCGGCACGAACATACGTGAAGCATCCGCGCCCTGCTGATGCACGTCGTACACAATCTGCGGATGCCAGACGTTGTGCAGTTTCGAAATGACAGCCTGTGTTTCCGGTTGCGAGAAAATGTACCAGTCGCGGTTGTTATCGTGGCCAGTGTACCTGTGATACAGCTCCGGCGGGCTGCTGCCTTCGTACGCGGTGCCCAGCGTTTTGCGATACCAATTGCCCACGATGTCGACGCCATCTGGATTCAGCGACGGCACCAGAATAATGATAGTGTTGTCGAGAATCGCCTTAATCTTCGCTGCGCCAAACACGCGATCCTTCGACGCTTCATCCGTCAGCATCCGCCAGGCGAATTCCACCGCAGTGTGCGTAGAACCCACCTCCGTCGAATGGATCGAGCACGTGATCATGACGACGGCCTTGCCATTCGCAATGAAGCGCGCGGCTTCTTCGGGCGAAGTCTTTCGCGGATCCGCCAACCGCTGCTGCCCCGCCAAATAGCGGTCGAGGTCCTTCAACGTCGACGCCGACGCGATGGTCGCCGCAATCATCGGACGCCCAAACGCCGTCTTACCGATCTCGCGCACCCGAATACGGTCGCTCGATTTCTCGAGCGCCTGAAAGTACGAGACCACCTTCGGCCACTCCACAAGCTTGCGGTCCGTGCCCATGCGATAGCCGAAATGCGATTCCGGTGTCGGAACCGCCGCGGCGCATCCCAACACCGAAATCAGAAACGCGAGAATCAGTCTCATGCTCGATTCAGCTCCATCCACAGGGCGCGATACCAACGCAGGAATCGCTCAGGTTCTTTGCTCTCCGCACATTCCATCAGAGTGAAGCGTTGATACTTCGAAGCACGCAGCAGCGCGAACAGCTCTTTATAAGGGTAGGGGTCTTTCGCCAGGTATTGGTTGGTCAATTCGTTGATGTGGCAGTTGCGCAGAAACGGTCGCAGCAGATCGAAGCTCGCCTTCACGCTGCCGTTCACCACGTCGGTCGGGTTCGAATTCCAGCATGCGCCGACGTTCTCGTGCTTCGCTTCGCGCAGGATCGCGGCCGCCACCGGAGGATTCTGCGTCGCCTCGCCATGGACCTCCATCCAGATCTCGCCGCCGTGCGTCTGCCCGTAGTCGCCCAGTTCGCGCAGCGCCGACGCGATCCGGCTGATCGTCGTCGCCTGCGGAACCCCTTTCGGCATCCCGTTCGGCCTCACCTTGATCGCCAGCGCGCTGGTGTCATGCGCCAGATCGATCCACTTCTTGGCGTCGTCGATATTCTTCTGGCGAACGCGGTCGTCCGGCGATTGAAACTCGCAGACCGTTCCAAAACTCAGCAGGCGAACTCGCGAATTCTCAAACCGCGCCCGCACGGCTTCCCGGTCGGCTGCGGGTAACGATGGCTCAACACCATGTTTGTGCTGCGTTCGGAGCTCGACCGCCTCGTATCCGGCAGCCTCCAAATGTTTGATGATTGTGTTTAAGTCCAAATCTTTGAGTACGTTATAGGTAACAGCACCGAGCATCATCGAACCAATCCTCCCTAAACCATACGCATCCGGCCTACGCCGGGCCGGACAACCGAGCGGGCCGAAGAAACGCAAACCGCCCGGCGGCCCTCTCCACTAGGTACAAAACTTGGAACTTCCAACGTAACGAACGAACAGCATACAGCCGATAGTACGGCAAGGAACTATGTCTATGCTCGGATCCTTTTTACGCGACATGCCCGCGACGGCGGACCAGGGCGCGGTTGACTGCAAGCAACCTTCCCCGCTCGAGACATCCTTCTTTACGAAGCCGGTCTCTCTGGAAACGACGCAGCCGGAACCAATAGAGGAATCCAAAGACTACGAGATTGTGCTCGGCGGTCGACAGATCGCGAGCGTGTCGTTCGTCATTCTCGTATCGCTGACCGTCTTCACCAGCCTGTCGTACCTGGTAGGACGCTGGAGCGCGTCGAAGTCGTTCGGCGCATCGTCCACCGTGGTGCACGCCGGCAGCACGGAGTCCGCGCTAAAGACGCCGCCAGCCGCGCCAAAGGGCGAGCCCTTGGTTGTCTCGTCGGTGACGCCAACGCCTGCAAAGCAACCAGCGAAACCATCCACGGAAGTGACCGCGAACGAGCCGCCCCTGTTCTCGGAGCCCGTGCCCGGCACCCTCTATCTGCAAATGGCAGCCGTCGATCGTGGAGTCGCCAATGTGATGGTAAACGGCTTCCGCCGCTTGGGATTCCCGTCGATCGTCTCGGCTGGTCCGACCGAGCGCGTGTTTCGCGTACTGGTTGGTCCGCTCGCGGATGCGAAAGCAGCCTCGGCGGCGAGAAACGCCCTCGAAGCGTTTGGGTTAGCGCCTTTCACCAAGAAGATCGGCGATACGCCAGCGCGCAAACCGGAGTCCCCCGCCCGGAAGTCGGACTCCGAAGACACCGGCAACTAGCGGCCTGGCTTCGGGCCGCAAGCGAGCGCCCGCCCCACGAAGAACCGCGAGCGTCAGCGAGCGGACGCCTTATTCAACACGCCCAAAACGAAGAAAGCCGCCCCGGAGGGCGGCTTTCTTCTTTACGTCTCGTTCTCCGCGTCGGGCTTCCTTGTAAACAAGGACCCAGTCCCGGGAACCGAATTAGGGACGGCCTACGTTTTCGGCCTGCAGGCCCTTGGGCCCACGCTTCACCTCA
Source organism: Acidobacteriaceae bacterium (assembly GCA_043788745.1). Taxonomy (GTDB): domain Bacteria; phylum Acidobacteriota; class Terriglobia; order Bryobacterales; family Bryobacteraceae; genus JBBQWZ01. The sequence goes on along the minus strand of JAYVTO010000085.1, from coordinate 12,565 downwards.
AATTCCACTTCCAGCCCTTCTTCCAGCGTACGGTAACCGTTCATCTGGATGGCCGAAAAGTGGACGAATACATCCTCGCCGTTGGACCGCTGGATAAATCCATAGCCCTTCGCGGCGTTAAACCATTTCACGACACCTTTTTCTCTCACTACTGTATTTCTCCTAATTCGATCCCGACGCGCCGCTTCGCGCGACGCAGGCGGGTCTCGCCTTTCTTCAATTTGTCCGTCCAGACCTCACGGGGGACCGGGCCGGTCAAAATCACCATATTGTTGCATAGGCTTGCGAGCCGCGCAACAGATTTGTCAACAATTTATCAGAACCATGTTTTAGCGTCGACCCTAACGTATCGGTCCATCCCACCGCAACCCGGCCCGCCACAGGCGCGGCGGACCAATCTGGGGGGCCGGCGTATAGCCCGTGATGTATTGGCGGTCGAGCAGATTCTCGATCGCGACCGTCGCATACAACGACGCCCAAAGCTTCTGCTTGGCCTGCAACTGGACGCTCGCGAAACCTCCCATGCGCTGGCTGCGGGAGTTCAAGTCATCCTCGAATTGAGAGCTGTAACTCCTTACACCACCTGCCAAAAGCGTCCCCTTACGCTGGTAACCCAGCTGCAGCGAACCCTGGTTTCGGGCCACCTGCGGCAGCCGAGCGCCATTGGCAAAGCGGGAGTCGACAAAGGCGTATTGCAACTCGGCGTTCCAGTGGTCGCCCCACCGCTGCCGGGCCGAAAATTCGACGCCTCGCGCCAGAGCCTGCTGCGCGTTCGCCCGTTGCCGGGTGATCAGCGCGGGCGTCGCACGCAGCGTGATGTTCGAAATCAGGTCGTCGAGCGAATTGCGGTAGGCCGTCACATGGAGGCTCCGCTTTTCGCCCACCCAGTCGATTCCAGCCTCCGACCCGAACACCGTCTCCGGACGCAGCAGTGGATTCGCCAGCGTCTCGGCGTTCCCGGCCCGGAAGTAGCGATAAAGTTCGTTCAGCGTCGGCGCTCGAAAAGAGCGATACACAGACCCACGCAGCCGCACCCTTCCGAGTCCAACCGTCAAGCCGCCGCTGGGGCTAAGAAACCGATCATCGCCGGTAAAGGTGTGGCGCAGTCCGCCGAACCAACTGAAGTGTCCCGTTCGAACCTGGAGTTGCCCAAACAGCCCGTGCGTCAGGCGCGTACCACCGCCGGTCCGGAATCCCGTGGGGAACAATCGATCGTTGCTATATCCTTCCACGCGCTCGACGTCAGCCCCGGCCAGCACCGTTATCGCCCGCGCCGCGTGACGCCAGTACGCCGCGGCCCCGGTCGCGCTCGACGGCACTTGCTGCAATGAAGTCAACGTCTCCGTATTGCGCCCCGCGCCGATCGACGAGAAGCTGGCGTGAAATTCTTCCTGCGTACGATACCCAAGGACTGTCACGCCGTCGTTCGCGGAGTCGAACGAGTACTGCGTGGAAAGCGTCCCAAGGCTCGTCGAATTCCTTTGCAGCAGCGTCCCGTTCGCGCGGTCTTCGGCGAGCACATCGAGCTTGGTCGAAAGGCGCTGCCGCTGGCCGATCCAGTCCAGCGTCACCGCGCCGGTCGCAAAACGAACGCCCGCCTGCGTGTCCGCCCGGCCGCGGATCGAATTGGGGACGATGAAGTAGCCGTCGGTAGTGAAGAAGCGCGTCCGTGCAGACAGCCCAAAGTTCTGTTGGAAGGCCCGAAATACATGAGACAAGGCCGCGCCCACCTCGTTCGTATTCCGATTGCCCGCGTCTTCGGAAAGCCGCAAATGCCATCGCTCGGCAGCTTGCGAGAAGATGCCGATCGATCCGGCCAGCGCGCGATCTCCAAAGATGCTCGTCGATCCGCCCCGCACCACTTCGACGCGTTCGAGATCGTCGGGCGCAACGCGCGTCCAGTAAACCCAACCTCCAAATGGATCGTTAAGGGGAATCGAATCCCACAAAATCAGCGTCCGGCTGGCACCCGAGGATCCCAGACCGCGCAGTGACACGCCCTGCGTCGTTGGATTCGCCACCAGGCTGGACGATCGGCGAAACAACGTGAATCCCGGGACGTTGCGCAATCGATCGTCAAGATTCACGCCTGGTGCCTGTTGGATCGCCCGGCGATCCACAACCTCAATCGACGACGGCGTCTCCGTGCTGACTGTTGAACTGACCGTAACGGACGTTCTGACGGGTTCGATGGGCGGGTTTGACGGCGCGCTAGACGGCGGCGGCTGGCTCTGCGCGCAGGCTATCCGGAGTAAGCAAGCGAGCGCCAAGGGCAATCGCCAGTTCCGGGCGGGCGGTGAAATAAACTTGGCAGCTCGATCTGTCATTCAAAAGGTGCGGGGGAAGCGAGCCCCTGGAGGCCGGTTGCACCAGCGCGAGATCTCTTAACACAGTATAGATGTCGCCATCCTCCGGCACACGCCGTTGATGGTCCTGGCTGACAAGTTCAAGGCGCGCACCCCGCAAAGCGATGTTCCAGGCAAGAAAGGCGCAACAGTCGACCGCCGTCTCAAACCACTCATCCGCACCATCGGGCACCAGCAGATCGAGCACCAGGATCACTTTCCGGTCCTGCTCGCGGCTGAATTCACGAACCTGCAGCTCGCGCGTGTGGGCCGTCGCTTTCCAATCGACGAAGCGCGCGCTCTCGAACGTTTCATAGGGCCGCAACCGATAGAAATCGTCACCGCGACCCCGCTGCTGCGCTTCGATCTCGCCCGTGATGCTGCCGAGCAAATCATCAAAACCCGGCTGCGGATCGAGGCACGGATACACCACCAGATCCTGCCGCAGCGTCACGCTCGCCCGGCGTTCGGCGAAGCCGAAAGGAAACCGCGTCGTAAAGCGGAACGCGTTGTTCTGTTGCAATCCACGCCGCGGGAAAAACAGTTGGACCGGCTGTTCGAGCGTCGCGCCGCCAGGGATCACCGGAAAATAGAGGCTTGTAGGCAGCGGGCTCTGCCCCGTTCCGGCGAGGTAGAGCGAGAACGACGACATCCAAGCTTTGCCGTTCTTCAAAACAACGGTCGCCGAAACACGGCGTCGCGCCGGAACATGCTCCGGCATCCGCATATCCAGTTCGAGCGCCGCAATGCTCAACCGGCTAATGAAGCCCGAGATCAGCAGCGTCGCGATCATCGCCGCCAAAATCAAAAACAGCAAATTGTTCGCTGAAGCGAACGCCGCGAAAGCAACCAGCGCGATCGCCAGGATGAACAGCAGCCCGGCACGCGTAATCTGCTGCGCCTCGAGGTTGGCCCGAATCCGGAGCCAGACTTGGCGGAAAAAGCGGCGCATCGATCTCAGGATAGCGCCCAATCCCAAAGTAGGTCAGACCCCCAGGTCCGACCGGCGCGATTCGTAAGATCGCGCGTACTCGATGCAACCGAGGCGCGATCGGAAGCTCGCGCGTACACACGCCAAAATGCTGCAAATGGAAGCCGCGCCAGAAGCCCGACGAAGTCGGGCGGAGTAATCGATCCCTTTGAAGGTGAGCCTCTGAGAACGAGAGGATTGAACCCCGACCGTCTCACTTCGCGCGCTGCTATTTGGCGGCCTCACGCCTTGCTGCGTAAGTACCCAAAACCGCTTTCCCGGGGAACGCGTTCGGAACAGTCCGCCCGTCGCGGACGACGGCGACTCCGTTCACCAGCACGTGGTCGATGCCTGCGGAAAAGCGGAGGCCCTTCTCAAACGTCGCCGTGTCGATGATTCTGGCAGCGTCGAAGACCGTGATGTCGGCATCGGCCCCCACTTTGATGCGGCCTTTGTTCTTCATCTGCGGCGCCATGGTCTCCACGCGTTTGGCGGGCATGAGGGTCATTTTAGCGAGCGCGTCCATGAGGCTGAGCGCCTTCTGTTCGCGCACGTAGTAGCCGAGGACGCGGGCAAACGTTCCGGCGCTGCGGGGGTGGGCGGCAGGCGCGTAGGGCATTCCGTCGGAGGCGATCATGACGACGGGCGAGGCCATCGCGCGCTTGATCCATTCGGGCTTCATCGTGTGCAGGATGACGATGCCTCCTTCTTTGCGGTAGCGATCGAACGTCTCTTTCGTCAGCCGCTCGCTGGTCTTCACCCATTGCAGGTCGCCGTAGGAGATCTGCATACGGTCCTGCCAGCCTTCGTCGAAGATTGTTGATTCGAGAAAGCTGGATCCGGCGGTATAAGGATAAGCCTCGGTCGTAATATCAATGCCGCGCTTTTGCGCGGCTTCAATGAGGTCGAGGACCAGCGGGAGCGAGCCGAGGCTCATGCTGTTCACGTGGACGATGTGCAGCGGGACACCTGTGACGGCGGCATTGGCGATCACTTCCTGCATGGCGTCGGCGGTCATCGAGCGAACGTGGGTGAAGATCGGCGCCTTCCAGCGTTGCGCCATTTGGAAAACCTGGAAGATCTCTTCGCGCGTCGCTCCCGGATAATACTGGTGCGCCATGCCGAGCCCCAGCCCGCCCTCGAGCAATCCGCGTTCCATGGTGGCCGCAAGCGAGGTGAACTCTTCGGCATCGACGAGAGCCTTGTAGCGACTCTTCATATTGATCTGGTTCCAGGTGTTCGTGGTGCTGGTGAGAACGGCTGCGCGCCATCCGGGGACTTCGGCGGCGAACTCGCGCATGGCCATGGCGCGCATGGCTCCGTGCGAGGCAGTGGCTCCGAAGTTAAGTATCGCCTTGTTCTCGCGCCCTTTGAGGAATGCCCCAACGGCAGGGACGCCGACTTCGAGTTCGAGGGCCGTGGTGACACCGTCGTGGGCCTGGAATTCGTTCTCTATGTTGCTTTGGCCGTGCGCGTGGAGATCAATGAATCCAGGGGCCACAACGCGTCCAGCGGCCTGGATGGTGGTCTTGCCGGTGAGAGGCTGCGCGGAAATGGCGGCGATTTTGCCGGCCCGAATTCCGATGTTGCGGACCGCGTCAAGCTTGGTTTCGGGGTCCATCACGCGGCCACCGGCGATCACAAGGTCGTATTGCGCAAAGAGAGTCGAGAGCGACAGGAAAAGCGCCGACAGAAGTTTCATCGTAGTGCTCCAATGCACTCGCTCAGTATAGGGACTTTTCGAGTCGCACCTCAGAACCGCACTGTGATCCCCGCTCGGATGGCTCTTGGCGAGCCCGGCGAAATGTTGGTGTTGCTGTCCGCATTCAAGAAATACTTCCGGTCCAGCAGGTTCTCGACGTTCACTTGCAGCCTTGCGTGCTCGGTAACCGTGTAGAACACTGCAGCGTCGACTCGCGCGTAACCCGGCAGGACAACCGTATTGTCGATTGCCGCAAACATGTCTGCGCGATTCAGGACTCCAATGCCGCCCGCGAGGCGTGGCAGAAACTGGTAGTTATTCCAGATGGAAAACGCGTGATGCGGTACCTGACCCACCTGCGCTCCGGCGCGCGCGGCGATGGTGGGCCTCGTGACGAACGCGTCCAGATAGGAACAGCCTCCGGCGATCCGCCACGCGCGCGTAATGCTTCCCGTGATGCCGGCTTCAAAGCCGTTGGTCCGCTGACCCCCAGTCTGGATGATGCGCGTGGGATCTGCCGGATCGGTGGCCCGCGTATTGTCGCGGTTCTGACGGAAAACAGCCGCGGTGACGGCGAGCGAGCGCCGGACGTCCCATTTGATTCCCGCCTCGTAGTTTGAGAACTTCTCCGGTTTCACTTGCTGCGTGATCGAAGTGAGCGACGAGAACTGATCTCCCGAACTCGGCAGGTACGACACGCTATAACTCGTGTAGATCGAAAGCGGCTGCATCGGCTTGAACACGAGTCCCGCGCGCGGCGACAGCAGGTAATCGGTGCGGCGCAGGCGGTCTGCATTGCGATTGTTCAAGTACTGCAAATCGAACTCGTCGAAACGAAGTCCGGCGGTTAGTTGGAAGTAGCGCGACAGATTCACCTGGTCCTGCACGTACCCCGCGCCGACGCGGGTGCGCACGTGGTTGTTTGCGTCGGTGGCGTTGGGCCGAAAAGTGACGGGCGTCGCAATGGTGGGATTCGACAGGGGCACGAGCACTGCGGAATCTTTGTTATTGAAGAAGCCCGTGTTCCGAAGATTATCCGTGTCTTGCAGTCCAAATTCGGCTCCCGCGAGTAGCGTGTGGCGGATCGCGCCAGTCGAGAACGCATAGACGGCATCGGTCTGGTTGAACACGTTGCGGCGCTGCGTCGCGTTGTTGTACGCGCTGAGCGAATTCTGGGTTCGCTCGGCCGTGACGATGCCCGGCACGAAGTTGCTGTAGGCGCGGTTATAGTCGCCGACGAGGACGCGGTTGCGCAGCGTCAACCGGCCACGCTGATGTTCGACGAGCGCGGAGCCAAGGTTGACACGCGCCCGTACCTCGCTGAGATCGGGATTGCCAAAGAACGTCGAGATGCCGATATCGAGCGGGCGCGGGCCAAAGGATGGGATACCGCGATCGGCTCCACGGGCGTCGCGGAAGTTCTCGAAGTTCAAGATTACTCTCGTGTTTTTACTGAGCGCAATCGTCAGCGCGGGGTTGATTCCGTAACGGCGCAGATCGACGTGATCGCGGAAGCTGCTGCTGTCCTCATACATCGCGTTCATGCGGAACGCAAGCAGCGCGTTGATGGGCTGATCGAGATCGGCGCTCACGCGCTTGGTGCCGAAGGATCCGCCAGTGACGTTGATTTCGCGGAGCGGCGAGAACTGCGGCTCCTTCGTGACGCGATTGATCACGCCACCTCCGCCACCGCGCCCGAAGGTCAGCGCATTCGGACCTTTCAGAGCTTCGAGGCGCTCAAGGTTGTAGAGGTCGCGGAAGTACTGTACGTCGTCGCGGACGCCGTTTAGAAAAAAGTCGGCGGAGGTGCTGGTCCCCCGAATCACGAGCTGATCGCGATTGTTTTCACCTTGAATTGCCGTGATCCCCGGGATATAGCGCACCGCATCGCCGATACTGAGCAGCAGCTGATCGCGAATCTGCTCCTGTTGGATGACGGTGATCGACTGCGGGATATCCCGCAGCGGCGTCAGCGTTTTGGTCGCGGAACTAAGCGTTGGAGCGAGGTAGCGCGCGCTGTCGGTCACCGTGACGCTGAGCCGAACGGGGGCCAGCTCGAGAACAAAGTCGAGCGATTCGTTGTGGGTAAGTTGAACGTCAACACTGCGCACGGCGTCGACGAAGTTTTCTTTTGCCACGCTCACTGTGTATACTCCGGGCGTCGCTTCCAACTGGAAGCGCCCGTCGGTACTGGTGACCCTCTCGCTCGCATCCGCCGAACGCTTTATTGTGACGCGCGCTCCCCCGATAGGCCCGTGCGCAGCGTCGACGACGGTGCCCGTGATCTTCACAACCTGCGAAGACAGAGTTGGTGCGGACGCACAAAGCAGTGCGATAGAGATGAGAGCGTAGCTGGCCATAATGGAGCTCCTGCTCACCAAGGGCCCGAGTCAACTACAATAAAGAGTCGCCCAGCCTTCGGGTTGGTTTGATCTGGTCTCCGCGGGACGCCTCGCCAAAAGCAACCGCGGAGACCAAGTACGAAACATTGTGAGGCGCGCCAAGTTTGGCAGGCTCGCCCTTCGTTTTCTAATATAGGACCAAACTAGTCCTAGTGTCAAGTAAAATGCAACTCACCTGCATCTGATCTTTTATACCTCTAAAATAGCTGTAAAACCGCCCGCTCTCAAGATCCACCGCTTGCAACTGGCAAAACCTGGAGCTGCCACGCAAGCCATTCGGAGTCCACCGTCCACGGGCGTGCAACCCGAACGCTATGTATGACGTCATCCCGATATGTTTCCAGGATTGCTGTTAGGATAAAGAAATCAGGCGAGCTAAGGCGAATTGCTTGGAAACCAATCGCCTGGCCGAACGCATCTCTCGAAGTGTGGTGGCAAAGGTAAACCAACATGTTCCATCTAACCGAAAAACCGGGTGATCCGAACGAGGGCCGAGGGCAGGGTTTTGCTCCGCCTGAGCAGCCCGCTCCAGCCGCCGTGTCGGCCAGTCCGCAGCCGCAGGTCGTCAACCATTATGCCGCCCCCGTATCGAGTGGAGGTTCCGGCTTGAAGATACCGATTTTGTTCGGCGCCGTTTTGGCGTTGCTTGCAGGAAACGTTTACACGTTCTTCCAGATGAAGGACCTGCGGACCGAGATTGCGGCGAGCAAAGAAACGGTGCTTGAAGAGGTGGCAAAACTGCGCGAAGCGTCAACCGTGACGACGCAGAGCCAGCGCCGGACGGTCGATCAGTTGCGCGATCAGTTGGCTCGGGAGCGAGCTTCGCTTGCGCACCTGTCGGGCGAGGCGAAGGAACAGGCGATCAAACACGCCGACGAATTGGCGGCCAAGCTTGAGAAGACGCAGGCGGCCCAAGCAGTGAAGTTCGGCACCGAGATTTCGGCGGTGAAGGAAGCGAACGCGGCCACGAATTCCAAGGTGGGCGAAGTGACAAGCGAGGTCGGCTCCGTGAAGAGCGAAGTCGCCGCCACGAAATCCGAACTCGAAAAGACCATCTCAGATCTGCGGCGCACCAGCGGCGACCTCGGCGTGCAGAGCGGCCTGATTGCAACCAACGGCAAGGAACTGGCGGCGCTGAAGGCGCTTGGCGAGCGCAACATCTTCGACATCAAACTGGCGAAGACAAAGGCTCCACAGAAAATCGGAGACATTCTGGTTATGTTGAAGAAGGCCGATCCGAAGAGCAATCGCTACACGATCGTGATCGTCGCGGACGACAAGAGCGTCGAAAAAGCGAATAAGACCGTGAACGAGCCGCTCCAGTTCTACACGTCGAAAGCGCGTCAGCCCTACGAGATCGTCGTCAACGAAGTGAAGAAAGACTACATCGGCGGCTATCTCGCCACCCCGAAAGTGCAGAACGCGCGCACTGCAAACTAGTTCTCTGACCGCGTGATTCGGATCGAAACGAAGCCCCGCCGGAACCGGCGGGGCTATCACCCCGGGCTTCAGCCCAGGGTTGTTCTTTGCCGGTCAAAGCACTAGCTGTGAGTGAACAACGCTCTCTCCTTAGAAAAGGGGATCGGCAGGCGCCACTTTTCCAGCGCCACTTCGCCCCACTGCACGTGCATCCAGTCCGGCACGATGATAGCCTACTGCCATGAGATTCTCGTTTCTCGTTTTCCTTGCCGTCTGCCCTTTGCCTGCCGCCGACCTTAAGCCTGTAAACCATCCCTTGCGCACGGCGGAAGGCCTGACGCGTCGCGGCACCGCGCTCACAGCGGTCAAATGGAAACACCGCGACTGCCTCCGCATGGCCGACGAGCAGGGTTCGTCGGAGATCGCGCTGTTCAATAGCTACAAGTTTCGCAACGGAACGATTGAGATCGATGTCGCGGCGCAGCCCCTGCCCTCCGCGGGCGAAGGCGCACGAGGCTTCGTAGGGCTTGCCTTCCGCGTCGAATCCGAACGCCACTACGAAGGCATCTACATTCGACCAACCAACGGGCGAGCCGACGATCAATTGCGGCGCAATCACGCGACGCAGTACATCTCGGAACCTGAGTATCCCTGGGATCGTCTGCGAAAAGAAACTCCGGGAGTCTACGAATCCTACGCCGACATGGAGCCTGGCGTCTGGACCCATCTCCGCGTCGTCGTCCAAGGCCTGCGCGCCGAACTCTTCGTCGGTAAGGCACCGCAGCCGGTACTGATCGTCAAAGACCTTAAGAAGGGCGACACCGAAGGCACCGTGGCCCTGTGGGTCGGTTCGGGCTCTGAGGCCTTCTTCTCGAATTTGAAGATCACCCCGCGCTAGCTTGGCTAGGTAATCGTAGGCACCGATTTCGCCCCGCTACGTGAACGTCTGGCCGTTGAGCGGGAGGAGTTCGTTGCCGACGCCGTACGCCGCGGTCGAGGGATGCACCCGACGCCTCATTGAAACCAAAAGAAGATAAATTGGAATTGAGGTCACTGTCCGGTCTTTGTCCTGATTGTTCCCTTTCGATTTACTTGACAGACGCGACTTCAGTCGGTTTGGTCAACATGCTGTGTGGTGAGTCCACCGAAACCGAGAGAGCCATCACAGCCCAGGCGGTTCCCGCGGCTGAAATCCACTGATCCTGCCCGTAAGGGAATCCGCTCTCGAAGTAGGGCTGCAGCCAGATGGAGCGCGATTTCACGTGCCAGGACCCGTCGGCGGCTTGCGTGTTCAGAAGGTACTTGACGCCTTTGGCATAGACAGGATCGGTCGCGGGCATCTGACCGCCGACGTTGAGCGCGTACAGCGCCTCTCCGGTCGCGTAGGCGTCCGAACCCATGCTCGGCAATTGCTTCCATCCCCCGTCGGGCAACTGCGACCGGGCTAGCTCTTTCGACGCAGCGGCAATCGCGGCTGGCTTGGCGTTCGACCAGGCGAGTCCCAGCAGATGGAACGCCCGATCCTGCGGGGTCTCTGGCTTGGCAGCTTCGAGGTATGCCGCCGCGCGAGCCAGCGCCCGATCCGTATCGGCCTTCTCGGCGGGCGGCCCGTAGATCTTCAGGGTGTAGATCGACAAGGCGGTCGTCATATAGGTGCCGGAAGCCATCGGGGGACGGTGAGTCTCGAAGGTGTCCCAATTGCCAGCCGGCGTCTGCATGGACTTGAGGAGGCGCACGGTGGCATCCGTGTACTCATCCCTCGGAACGCCGTTGCTTCCGAAGTCGAACATCTCCCAGGCCGGGCTCACGGTGGCCACGATCGCGAGGTCCATGAGCCGTTCCGGATTCAGCGTGTGCATGCTTTGCGGAAGCTGTGGGATCTCCTTGGGCGTGGGGAGCCCGCGCTCCCGGGCGATGGCCAGGGCAGCCGAGGGCAGGTCCTGCGCATGGCAGGAATTGCATCCGCCAATGCGAATGAAGTTGTAACTTTGCTTCTCAAGTAGTGCGAGGGCGGGCTTCACCGCGTCCGCAATCGACCGCTTGCCCGGATTCGCAAGCGGCACCGGCGCAACGCCGAGCTGTTGGCGCTGATCCTCTAAAACGCCGAGCACGCGGGCGACATCACTATCGCCGCGCTTGGCGGCCAGCATGGGCGCTGTCTCGTCATCGCCCTTGGCGCTTAAACTGGCGCCTTTCGCCAGCAGCATCATTACGACGCCCGCGGGCAGGGTGTCCGAACCAGCCGCATACAGCAATGGCGAGTACCCGTGTATGTCCTCGACGTTCACTTCGGCGCCGCGGTCCAGCAGCATCTTCACGCACTCTTCGTTGCCGGCCGTGGCTGCATCCGCCAGCGCAGATTCGTTCTTCTTGGTCCGTACGTTCACGCGGGCGCCCTTTTCGAGCAGCATGCGAACGGCCGCGGGGCGGCCGGTCTGGGCGGCAGCCATTAACGCGGTCGCGCCAGCCGAGCTTACGGCATTCACGTCGGCCTTGCGATCGATCAGCAGGCGTTCTGCTTCCAGATTGTTCCGCGCCGCGGCCATCAACGGAGTCATCCCGATGATCGTCTTCGCGTTCGGGTCTGCCCCTTTGTCGAGCAGCAGCCTCAGGACGGGAACCGCGTTGCCCATGGATGCAGCCTGAAAGGCCGGTGTGCGCCCATCCACGGTTTTGGCGTTGACGTTGGCCCCGTGCTCGATCAGCCAGCGGACCTTCTCCCTGTCGTGGAGCGACCACAGCAACGGTGTTGATTTCCGCTTATTACCGGCGTTTACATCCGCGCCGTGTTCGAGCAGCAGCTTCATCGTCGCCGGATCGGCGAAACCAGCCGCATGCATCAGGGGCGTGTTCCCGGCGCGATCGTGAGCATTCACCAGATCCGGACTGGCCGCGATCAGCTTAGCGACTGCCTTGACATCGCCCGAACGGACGGCCGTGATCAGACCGGCAAGCTTGGGATCGACCGGCTTCGCGGGCTTATCCTCCACCTGATTACGGAAGTCGGGACCCTGGTCGATCCACGCGCGCAAAACGCCAATCTCCTCGTCGGTCAAGGCGCCCGTGGGAGGCATCTGTAACCCGCCATCGCCGTTCACCAGCCGCCGGATAAGTTTACTTTCCGCGCTGTTTCCCGACACGATCACCGGACCGTAATCGCCCCCACGCAAAGCGTTCTGGCGCTTGTCAAGACGCAGACCGGACTGTTGCACTTCTTCGCTGTGGCAGGCGTAGCATTTCTGCTCAAGCAGCGGTTGGATATCTTTTTCGAAGTCGACTTTCCGATTGGCGGCCGGCGGCAGCTTGGTGGCAGCAATCGCCAAAGTAGTAGTCACGACAAAGAGCGTGATGCGCATAACAACGGCCTCCCGTGGGCTTACCTAACGAATGTCTGCCAATGGATAACACAAGTTCGGGTCGTGTTGCAACTTTATTTCGGGTAGTGTTTATTTCGGGTAGTATTGCAACTTTGATGGTCTAACGGAATTGGGCGGAGAGAGAATCTTTGTCCCCAGGCTGCGAAGTGCACGCAGCCATTCCCACGGTGCCGCGGATCCTCGACGGCGTGGAGCCAGCCAATACCGCCGCGGTGCGCGTGAAAGGCAAGTGGCACGTCTATCCCGAACAAGCCGCAGCCGGACTCTGGACCACGCCCCGCGACCTGGCCCTGCCTCATCGAACTCCAGAAGAAGACCGGGCGCGTAATTTCGGCCAAGATGATCGATGA
>JAYVTO010000084.1:0-28657 GCA_043788745.1 Acidobacteriaceae bacterium | reverse complement strand
GACTTGCAATCAAGTGCTCTGCGAGGGCGCGAATGTCGATCGATCGAAGTACGGTCGCGACGCCAGCGCTGGCGTCGCGGGCCTTTCCGAAGATCCCATCCAGCCACGGCATCGCCAGGATCCGGTGAATCCAATGAGGCAGCTTTCGGTCGCCGCTTCGCTCGACGCGCAGCAGGCGGAGCGAATTGAGCATCACGAGGAACGAAGACAGTTGGTGCGTGAAGGCCGCGCCCAGCGGCCCGATCGTGCCGCTGGCCGCGAGCGCCACGGCCACCACGTTGACGACGCCGGCGAACAAAAAAATGTTCTGCCAGGCCGTTCGCACCGCGCGGCGGCTGACCTCGAACAGCTTCGGCAACTTCTCAAGCGAGTGCCCGAGGTAGACAACGTCCGCCGCTTCCGCGGTAATATCGCTGGCACCCGAAACAGCAACGCCGACATGCGACGCAGCCATCGCCGGAGCGTCGTTGACGCCTTCGCCGATCATCGCAACGAATCGCCCCTGCGACATCCATTGCCGGATTCTGTCCAGCTTCTGCTCGGGCAGCAATTCGGCTTCCACGGTCGGAATCCCAGCGTCGCTCGCCATCGTTTCCGCCGCACGCTTCCGATCGCCGGTCAGCATCACTTGGTACGTGATGCCGAGGCTGGCAAGGCCGGCGGTCGCTTCCGTCGCGCCCTCGCGAATCGTATCGCGCAGCAGGATCGCGCCTGCCAGTCGTTCGCCGTCCGCGACAAGCACCGCTGTCGCGCCCAGCCGATCCGCCTGTTCGAGAAATGCTTCGGTCCCGCGAACGCCACTCTCGATTAGGAACGCCGCGCTGCCAGCGCGAATCGTACGTCCACCGACCAGACACTCCGCGCCGCGGCCACTGAGAATCTTCGCCTCGTCAACCACCAGAGGCGTAATGCGCCGACGCTCCGCTTCATTAAGAATCACGCGAGCCAGCGCGTGCGCGGAGCCGCTTTCGGCCGCGGCCGCGAGCGCCAGAATCGCGTCTTCGCTATCGCCGTTTGTGAGGATGCGCTCGACGCGCAGGCGCCCTTGGGTGATGGTGCCCGTCTTGTCGAACGCGATCGTATCTACCTTGGCCGCCTGCTCCAGTACATGGCCGCCGCGCACGAGGATTCCGCGCCGCGCGAGTCCCCCCATGGCGGCAACCATCGCCGTCGGCGTCGCCAGAATCAGTGCGCACGGGCAAGCAACAAGCAACACCGCGACCGTGCGGCTCCAGTCGCGGGTGTAGTAGAGCGTCAACGCGCCGGCAATAAGCAGCGCCGGAAGAAAGTACTTCGCGTAGCGATTCGCCATACGCTCGACAGGCGCGCGCTGCTCTTTGGCTTCCTCGACTAACTGGATCACGCGCGAAAGCGTCGTCTCGCCGCCGGCGCGCGTCACCGCGATCCGCAGCAGGCCGCTGCCGTTCAAGCTCCCCGAGAAGACTTGCTCGCCCAGTGCCTTCTCCGCGGGAATAGACTCGCCCGTGATCGAGCTCTCGTCGACGCTCGAGACGCCTTGCGAGACAATGCCGTCCGCTGCAATGCGCTCGCCGGCCCGCACCAGGATCTCGTCGCCAGTCTGCAAGAGAGACGCGTCGACGTCGGTCTCAATGCCATCGCGAATCAGCCGGGCGCGGCGCGGCATTTGCTCAACAAACGTGCTGATTGCTGCCGAGGTCCGCCCGGCGGCGTAGGCCTCCAGCCCTTCGCCGAGCAGCATGATGAACATCGCCTCGGCGCCGGCCAGATACTCGCCCACCGACAACGCGGCAACCACGGCGACGCAGATCGCGAGATCCGCCGAGATGTCGCCTTCGAGCAGCGCGGAGATCGAGTTGTAGAAAATGCGATACCCGGCGAGAACCGTCAGGATCGCTGCCGTGTCGATGCCGAAGACCGTCTTCCAGATCCCCAGCAGATTCAGGAGAAGTAGAAAGCCGACGATCGCCGCGAAACCAAAGTATCGAATCCGCTCCTGGCGCTCAGAATCCATGCTTGCTTACTGGCCAGTGTAGGTGATCCACATGGGTGATGCCCACACGATCTCGCCGTCGGCCTGCTCGCCGCGAACGTAGTAGTAACTCTGCTTGCCCTTGTCCGGAGCCGTGTCGCGCCACGTGAAATCGACCTTCGAGGTCTTCGGCTCCGACGTGTAGACGTACTTGCCGTCCTTGATGATCACCACCTTCGCGAACGCGGCGGTGCCCACAAGCTTCACCTGTAGCGTGGGCGCTGTCTTCGTACTGAAGACGTCGCCCATCATGTAGGTGCCGCTCCGCACATCGGCCAGCAGGTCGCCCGTCGATCCGTAAATGTGACGCTTGCGGAATGCGTCCATCAAGCCTTCGCGCGTCGGTTCCTTCACCAGCAGGTTCGCGTAGCTCATGTGCGTCGATACGTGATCGGAACTCGCCTGGAATCCCAGTTTGTAGCCCATCTCTAATGCGAGATTCACGAAGCCCTTGGGCCGCCATCCGCCGATCGAATCTTTCTCGATGTTGGTACGCGGCGCGCCTGGCATTTCGTAATTCTGCCGATCACCCTGATAGATCTCGACCACCGGTTCGTAATTCGGATCGTTGTTGCGCCAATCCGTACCCATCAATGTTCCCGACGTATGGGATGCGACGATCCCACCGAACTTCTTGAGATACCCATACAGCATCTCCGTGTCTGGCGCCTTCGCGAACTTGTCGGGCGCCGAGAGCGGCAGCAGTCTCGGCAGCGTACGAACTCCCCGCTGCGCGAACACCACGTTGCGATGCCCCTCCGGATAGCTCACGCTGCGCTCATAGCTGAACATCGTCGTGAACTTGCCCGGCGCATGAAACAGGTCTGTCAGCTTCTGCGAAATCCACCACGAATACTCGCGCCCGCCGCCGTTGTCGTGATCGCAACATCCTACCCAATCCATGCCGGCCGTATCGATCATGTACCGATACTGATCGATGATCGAACCGTCGCGGCCGCCGTCCATTGAAACCTCACTATGGCGGTGAAATTCGCCGCGAATGATCCGCAGCCCTTGCGAAGTTCGGTAACTCCGTAGCGTCGCGACCGTCGCGTCTTCTGCCTTCTCTTTCGACGTCGCGCCCGCGATCACCGGTTTCGGCGCAGTGTCGACAAGCACCGTGGCCGCCGGCGCCATCTCCACCGTGTTCACAAATAGATCGTTGTTGTACGGATCCTTCGCCACACTCGCATCCATTCCGGTATCGGTCGCACTGCGCTCAATCCGGACGAACTGCCGCCGTCCGTCGCTTGATCCGACGATCGTCACCGAACCCGCCTTGGTCGAAACAATCGCGGGCCGGTTGTCGAGCAGGTTATCCGTGTGGTCGAGGAAGATCGGGCCGGCCCATTCGCCGCTTGCGTACGTCGCGAGATGTTCCGTCCAAACTGTGCCAATCGGATTCCACCATGTCGGACTCGCACTCCGGAACGCGACCCACACGCGTCCTGATGCATCGACAGCCACCCGTGGCGTCGTGTTCCGCGGCGCAATCGCTTGCCGTGAATCGCGAGCGTCGACGCGATCCGTCGCTGCCTTCGGGTCCGGCTTCAACCAACCCTCGCCATCCGTCAATTGCCGCGACGGAACATCCACGCGCGGCACCGGATTGCCTGGCAGCGCGGCCCCGACATCGGTCTTCGTCACCCGCACGTTGCCATCTTTGTCAAAGGCCTTCACCCGAATCGCACGGCCTTGGTACAGCGCGACGCCTTCTGAGTTGTACGCGCCGAAATCCTTACCCCAACGCTCCGCACCCTCTTCGTAGGCAATCCACAACCGCCCGCTCGGGTCGTACGCGGCCGACGGATACGCTTCGTACCGCGCGCTCGCCGCCACCGGAAACTCCCTGCCCCAAACTCCGTTCGTCGCAGTCCGCGCAAATACGTCGTACTGCCCGTTGCGATACGAATCCCAAACGACGCTTACTCGTCCAGCGGAATCGGCCGCAATCGCCGGATCCCACTCGTTCGCGCTCGAAGTAGACACAGCCGCCGGAGCCGAAAACGCCGCGCCATTCTGAGCCGACGCAAAGATTGATGCTTTTCCATTGCGCCATCCCTGCCACGCGACGTGGACGTTGCCTTTCGAATCCGTCGCCGCGACGCAATCCATATCCGTGCCCGGGTCGCGGCTGATCCGCACCGCGCGACCTGCCTTACCGTTTTCGACAGGCCTCGCCCAAACGTCGAAATTGCCTTTCTCGTTCTGCGACCAGAAGACCCACACAACACCCTTGCCATCGACAGCAACCGCCGGCCGATACGTGTCTCCGCCCGGTTCTGTGATCGCGATTGGCTCGCTGCTGTCCAATTTGCGCAGCAAGATCTGGTCGCCAAGAGGCGCGGTTTGATACATCGAGAAATCCGTCCGTGGTTCGCGCATATTGGCGCGGATCTTCTCGTGATCGGGGTGATGCCTGAACTCCAGGTACGCCACCCACACTGTGCCGGACTTGTCGACCGCCGCTGCCGGATAGTCCTGTTCTTCATTCGAAGACGTCAACTGCCGCGACGCCGGAACCCGGTCCACCATCACGCGATTGTTCACCACGCGCACTCTCGCCCCGTATGGAATGTCCGCCAATCGGATCGTGAAGTTGCCCTGTGCTGTTGTGAACGCGATCTCCGCCTCTGGAGTCTCATTCGCCAGCGCCACGAGGATGCCGTTCGCGACAGCCGGTACATCGGAAGTCGCGCCAAAAAGACCACGTCCACCGAACCGCCGCACCGAATGAATGGACGCTTTCCACGACGTCGTTGACGTCACCGCATCGGTTCCTTCGAACCGCCACGGCGCGATGCCGGTGATCTGCGCTCCCGTCGCTTTCACGGAGCCGTCCCACACGACGTCCACTGCGTCGCCCTGGCCGAACACCACGCGGACCTGGACCTCGGCGGGCGACGACACGGTCATCATTAAGCTCGCGAGCAAGAGCCATTTCGTCATGGAAGCACCTCACAATTGGTTGCGATCGTTGACTCGCATTAGTATACAAAACACCCGCGCCACAGAGACCGCGGCGAATCGTTATTTCTGAATCCAGATCGGGCTCGACCACGCCTGCTCGCCATCCAACTGCGTGACCCGAATGTAGTAGTAGTCGCCGTTCTTCGGCGCTTCGGCATCGCGATACCGGAACTCCGCCTGCCGCGTTCCTTTATCGCGCAATACCTGCAGCGTCACGGCGTCCGTGTAGTCGCTGTCGCCGAACTCCAACGCAAGCCGGGATTTCTTCAAATCCTGAAACGCGAGCGCCATATCCTTCGCCGGCCACGATTTCGGCTGATGCTTCGATCCACCGGCCGCCACGCCATCCTGCGCCGCGTTCAGATGCACCTCAATTACCGTCGCCGCGCTTACGCCCGACAACTCCAACAACAGGCCATCGGCATCGCCGCGAGTCCCGAACCGGAAGGCGATCTCGTGATTCGTTTGTTTAAACGTCTCGGACTCCGGCGCGTCCAGATTCACGCCCTTCGCTCCCAGTAGCGTTGCCCCACGAACGCGCAGCGTGCCGCGGAAAAAACGTTCGCCGCGCGGCAGATCCAGTTCTTCTCCCGGGGAGTTCGACGCCGACCGGAACAGCACCTGAGCCTGCAACCGATCCCGCAAATCGCCGGTCGCGTAGTCCTGTCCGTACACCGTCTTGCCGTTCTTCACAACCTCGATGCGATCGAGATTCGTCACCGCCGCAACCTTCACTTGCAGCTCCGGAGCCTTTGCCGCGGCCACGCGCGTGCCCATCGGCTTCCCGTTCAGTTCAAAATCGATAACGATTCGCTCGCCCGTCGTGCCGTATGCCGACCGGCCTTTCAGCGCGTCAAAAATCGCATTGCGATCCAGTCGCGGGGCCACAACCGCCGCCAGCCCGCCGCGCGTATAGTGCGCCTGGCGTCCGTAACCCGGATGCCCGTTGTGATTGTCGGACGCCGCAATCAACCCCACCTGTTGGCCGCGATTCAGAAACTTCTGCCCGAAATATTCGAAGCTTCCATGTTGCGAGTAGATCTCGACTAGCGTTTGCAGGTCCTTGTCGGTGGTCAGCCAAGTCCCCGATTGGTGGGCATGCGGAATCACCAGCACATCTTCGGTCTTGTTCAGTTTTCGCAACCCCGCATACAAGCCTCCGATCTCCGGCGCCCCATCGCGCACCGTTGCCGGACGCCCGTCGTCATTGCGGAAGAACACGTTGTGATGCCCGCCCCGATCCGCATTCGCAGTCCATTCGTAACTCTTGAACGTCACAAACGCGCCCGGCGTGTTGTATTTCTTGGTCGCCTCCGCCACCGCTCTCCACGAGAAGCGCGTCAGCCACAGGTCGTGCTCCGACAGCGCGCAGAAATCGAGAAACGCGTAATCGCGCGCGAACTGGTAATAGCCGTCTTCCGTGCCTTGCCCATCGGCCCATCCCGTATGGCCGTGCGTCTCGCCCCAGTAGATCCGATTCTTCGGGCTCTTCTTCACCAACACCGGATTGCTTTCGGCCACCAGTAATCCGTCCCTCGACGTAATCCCAAAGTAGTGCGCGCCTTCCGCGGCTACACTCACGTTATCGACGCTGATCGCCGCGCCCCCGCCGGCTTCGATCTTCCGATACGGTTGACCATCCAAGGTAACTTCGAACCCCGGCGCCGGACCCGCCGCCGGATTCCAGAATTGATCCTCCACGCGCACGCGAAGCGCGAACGTTTCGCCCACGCCTACAATCGACGGCCCGACCATACTGATCCCGCGAATCGCCCCGCCCCAGACGCGCAGGTACGGATTGTCCATGTACGCGAAAATCCCTTTACCCTCGAAATCGACATAGATCGGCATAATCAGCCGATCGTTCGTCGTATGCTGCAACTTCAATCCCGGCCCGCCGCCGGACCGGTCGCCGATGGTCAGCGTGATCGTATCGCCGGTCTTCAGGCGAGCCTGCTCGACGAATACCGCCGGATACGGCTGCGCTCCGCGGAACCCGCCGTTCGGGCCTTGCAGCATCGAAGTTCCCACGCGCAGCTTCACGCCTGGATTCGAACACCGGAACGTGACGTAGTTCGCGGCCTTCGGATCCGTTGCCTGCGGCAACCCGCCATCCGTATTCGCGTGCTTGCCCAACTTCAAGGCCCCGCCCGGTTGGATCGGCACGTCGCCCACGGTGTAAACCACTTCGATCACGCCGTAGCCGTCAACGACCAGCGGCCCCGATGTCGCATTCGCGCGCAGCATCCCGAGCCGGTTCGGATACTTTTGCTTCAGCGTCATTTCCTGGATCAGGGCATCCGTCCCGCGCAGCAACGCCGGACCCGGTGCGCCTGGCCTGCCCTTGAGCTGCCCCATCGTCTGCGGTAATTCCAGCGGAATCGGAATTCCGCGCAATGAGAGTTCACCCGCCCAGTCGTCGAGAATCTCCGCTCGCTCCGTCGCATTCTGCGCGTTCGTCGGAGTCGCCGCCGCATCGGCCATCAGCTTCTCGACACGCGCCGCTAAACTTGGTGGCTGCGACTGCGCCTGCCACGCCAGCGCGCCGATCCCGGCCAGGAGAATCGCAACTATGGAAAAAGCTTTCCGTGTTTCACGCCGCATGTGCACGATCCTTGCGCCAACCTAATCCCGACCCGAAGGCCGTCACACCGTCCATGAAATCGTCTCGCCGCCGTATGGAAACTTCACATACTGCACCGGCTTCCACAGCGGATCTTTCAACTCACTCTTCCACTGATTCAGTTCTGCCGTCAGCCTCTTCACGACGTCCGCATTCGCCTCGGCAAGATTATTCTTCTCGCCGATATCCTTCGCCAGATCGTAGAGCCGCAGCGCGCCCTCGCCCGGAATCATCAGCTTCCAATTGCCTTTTCGCATCGCCGAATTCGGGCCGTTCCGCCAGAACAGGGTCTCATTCGGGAGTCCCTTATTCTTCCCCGTCAGATACGGAATCAGATCCACGCCATCCAATTTGCGATCCGCGGGCGGTGCCGCACCACCGAGTGCGGCAATCGTCGGAAACAGATTGAGCGAACTCACTGCGTGTTCGTATGTCTTTCCGGCGGGCACCGCCGCGGGGTACTTCATCAACATCGGAATCCGCAGACCGCCCTCGAAGTGCGTCAGCTTACTGCCTGTCAGCGGGCCGTTGCTGCCCGCGCCCAAATAAATCGGGGCGCCGTTGTCGCTGAAGAACACCACCATCGTGTCCTTTTCCAAGCCGTTGTCCTTCACGCTTTTTAGAACACGGCCGACCCCATCGTCGAGCGCGCTGGTCATCGCCGCCAGCACTCTTGCCTTCTCGTCCTTCACGTTGGCGAACCGGTCCAGATACTTCTCGGTTGCTTGCCACGGGGCGTGAATTGCGTTGTACGGCAGATAGAGGAAAAAGGGGTTCTTCTTGTTGCGGTCGATGAAGCCGGTAGCCTCGCGCGAGAATGCGTCGGTCAGATATTCGTCTTCGGTCACGCGCTCGCGGCCTCGTAGAATCGGGTTTAGCGCGTCCCGGCCGGGCCCCCGAGTATTCCGTCCGTTCTCCGCTTCCGCAATCGAGGCAACGCCCTTCTGCGCCGGGTCGATATAGTTGTGCGCGGCGAACGTGAACCCGAAGTACTCATCGAAGCCTCTCGACATCGGATGAAACTCAGGCGTCATGCCCAGATGCCACTTGCCCACCATGCCCGTTCGATATCCTGCCGATTTCATCACCTGAGGCAGTGTGGTTTCCGATAGCGGCAACCCGAGCTTCTCCTCCAGATCCCGTTTCGCCGGACCGGTGTTGTGCTCATGACCGCAACGCTGTTGATACCTGCCCGTCAGAAAGCCTGCTCGCGATGGACTGCAAACCGGCGCCGTCACATACGCCGACGTGAATCGCACGCCCGACTTTCCAATCGAATCGATGTTCGGCGTCGGCACACGACCGCCGAAGCTCGACAAATCGCCGTATCCCAGATCGTCGGCGAGAATCACGATGATGTTTGGTTTCCGTGAACCAGACTGTCCCCACGCCGCCGGAACCGCCAACGATCCTGCAACTGTTTGCATCATCTGACGGCGCGAGAGTTTCGTAGGATAAGCCATAGATGCAGGGAGCATACACCTTGAGCCGCCGCTGTGGAGTAACTGTACAGCACGACTATCCAGGCCGCTGCGCAAAGATAGTACGGCTGCCCTGACTCTTCGACCACTCGTAGTTCCATTCGATCGGAAGATCGCGAATCCAGCCTCGTGCGTGAACGCCCCGGTCCAGTTGGTTGAACTCGGAGTTTCGCCCTAAATCAACTACTTCTTGGACCGCGCAATTCGGATCGAAACAGTTCCCATAACCCCGGGCTTCCGCCCGGGGTTGTTTTAGCCGCCCGGGGATGTTTTAGCCGCTCAAAGCACTGGCAACCCTACCGGCTGCCGCGCGGCCCATCGACAACCGCGTGAATCATGCGGATCATTTCCCATGGATCAAACGGTTGCGCTGCCGCACCCGTCTTGCGCGTCCGGTTGTCCATCATCCAGACGCCGTAGAGATCGCGTTCGAGATTCAGCCACGGCCGGAAGCCAAACGCGCCAGGACTTGAAACTTGCAACGTTCGGCCGTCTTCCGCCTGCTGGTCCACCCACTCGCCGAGACCGTACGGCGACTTCCGTCCCATGCGATCGTTCGACGCGATTACCAGCGGAGCATCGCCCGTCTGCTTCTTCTGCATCTCCGAGACCGCTGCCGCCGATAGCACGCGCCGCCCTTTGTACATGCCCTTCCCGCGAATCATCTCGAGAAAATGCCCATAGTCGCGCAAGGTCGAGAACGCCCCTCCAGCCAGCATCGGATTCGGACTCTTCGCGTCTTTTCCGTACCGCGTCTTCGGCATCTCGCACGGCTCCGCAATCCGCTCTCGGAACAGTTCATGCCAACCCGTGCCCGAAACAACTTCCGCGATGCGGCCCGCAATCTGCATCGACGTCGATCCATAGCGGATCTCCGCGCCCGGATCCGCCGCCAACTTCCCCTCGGCAGCCGCTTTCCGCGCGAACTGGTCCATCGTGATCGTGTAATCCCAATCCGCCTTCAACTCGCGCAGCCCGGTGGTGTGCGAGAACATCTGCCGAACCGTGATTGCGCGCAAGCGTGCGTCCGTTGCCTCGGCGAAGTACGGCAAGTAGCGAGTCACGGGAGCGTCGAGGTCGATCCTCTTCTGATCGACCAGCGTCATGATCACCGCCGCGCTCAGCCACTTGCTCGAAGACGCAATCGGCAGATCCGTTTCCGGAGTGTACCCGAAAAACTTCTCATGCACGACCTCGCCTTTATGGACCACGAGAATCGCGCCGCCAACCAACCCGGTCTTCTCAATCCCGCTCTCGATGTACGCATCCACGGCCCGGAAGTCGAACTCGCCGCGCGATTGTGCCGCCACCGGAATCGTGGTCCCAAGGAGTCCCGCAACCAGAAAACGTAGGCACGCCATCATTTAATCACTCCAAGTAAGAAACGGTGCCGCGCAGAATGCGAGCACCGCCGTCGATTCGCCTTAGAACAGGAGCTTCAGCGCAAACTGAATTTCGCGCGCCGGCCCCGTGCTGCTGATCACGCCGAATCTCGGCCCGTTCAGTACCGCGGCTGGAGCCGCGAAGTTCGTATCGTTGAGCAGATTGAACAGCTCTGCCCTGTACTGCAGGTTGAACCGCCGCTCATGGCCGAAGTAGTTGTTCTTAAAGATCGACAGATCCACGTTCTTGGTCCCGTTCGCGGCCAGAGTATTGCGCCCCGCGTTTCCGAACGTGCCCGCCGTCTGGATGGCGAAGGCGCTCGTATCGAACCACTTGTCCGCGGTCCGCTGGTCTACCGGCAGATTGCCGTTCGCGAGCCGGTTCGGCCGTTGAAGCGACTGCCCGCCGGTTTGCGCGACATCGCCCGTCACCGTCGGAGAGAACGGCAGCCCGCTTTGGAACTGCGCGATCGCGTTCACCTGCCAGCCCGTTGCAAGATAGCGAGCCAGGCTTGTTGTGTTGCCGAAATACTTCTTTCCCTGCCCGAACGGCAATTCGTAGGTGCCGCTAAACGACAACCGGTTCCGCGCGTCGAACGCCGATAGCGACCGCTCGGCACGCCGGTTGGTCCGGTCCTGATGCACCTGTGCATCACTCAGCGCCGCGGAGCCATTGTCGATCGACTTCGAGTACGTATAGCTCGTCAGAAAACTCATGCCTCTGCTGAATCGCCGTTCGAGCGTTGCCAGCAGCGCGTTATAGTTCGATTGCTCTCCCGCGAAATATTGTTGGATGAACGAATACGCCGGATACGGCCTTCTGGCCGCGATCGAGAGATTCTCTCCCGGCCCATTCAACCTCGCCGCATTTATATCCTGAACGCCGATCAGTCGAACTCCCGCGCTGCCCACGTAGCTGACGTCAAGCAGCATGCTCCCCGGCAGTTCGCGTTGGATGTTCAGGTTCCACTGCTGCATGTACGATGGCCTTCGCCCCGGATGCACGGTTTGCAGGCTGCCCCCGCCGGACTGCGCCGATTGCGCCACCGTGTCGAACAGCGTGTCGAGCAGTCTCGGAATTTGCCCTCGCGAATTGGTCGCCGTCACCGTTACCGCGGCACCCGGATTCACACTGATCTCAATCGTGTGGCTGCCCTGATTCGTGATCCAGAAAATCCCGAACCCCGATCGGATCACCGTCTTGTTGTTTAGCTTGTAAGCGAATCCAATGCGCGGCGCGAATTGCTTGTACGAAGGCGCTATGACGCCGGATTCCACGCCTCCAACCACGATTGATCGCGTGTTGAGGTTCAGTCCGTAGATGCTCGGACTCTGAGCCAGCCGCAACGCCCCGATGCCTTCATCGAAGTAACCCTCTGATCCGCCCAGTTCTTTCCACGGCGAGTGGTATTCCCAGCGCAGTCCCACGTTCAACGTCAATCTCTGCGTCACTTTGTAGTTATCCTGCGCATAGATCGCATGTTGCTGGTAACGATAGTCGCCCGGGCCCACGCTCGCAAACGCAGTCGCTTGTTGGTAGGCGCCGAGCAGGTAGTCGGCCACCGAATAGCCTGTGAAGATATTCGAAACTGTGACCCGTCCGTTCGTCCCATTCGTCGTGCTCTGTGGCGAACGATACGCGCGAAGGTCGAAACCCATCGTCACGTTGTGCTGGCCCTTCACGAGGGCCAGCGTGTCAGACAGCACATAGGCATTGGTCCATTGATGAAAGGTCTGCTGGCTGTGTCCCATCTGGGTGAACCCGTTCAGCGCGAACCGTGGCAGGCTGTAGTCCAGTTCATCCACCGACAGATTCTTGAATCCCAACTGGGCTGCAAGATTCGTATCCGATGTTTCGTTGGAGTTGGCCACTACGGCCCGATTAAAGCCGATCTTCAGTGTGTTTACCGCCGCGGGCCCAAAAATGTGCGTCTCCTGGAACGCCGCTACCTTGTTGTCCAACGGCAGTGAGGATCCGGCAAATGGCAGCAAGGCCTGGTTCAGGATGCTCCAGTTCGACGTGGAATACCGCGCGAAGAACGTGTCTTTGTCCGAGATGCGATGATCCACTTTGATCAGGTATTGGTCCGTGTCGTCGAGTGTCGCCGGATTGCCCGTGTAGTTGCCCTGCGGCAGGTTCGTGTTCGGTGCCGGAATGAACTTGTTGAAGCCGACTGCGATCTTCGAAAGCCGGTCCACCGGAATCGTGTTGTTCGCGAACGGTAGATTCCTGTTGAATGGATCCGTAATGACAATCGGCTTTCCTGCTGCATCCGTTAAACCGCTGAAGTTCCCCGTCAGGTTCTTCGGATCCGGGACAACGGCGAAGTTCTGATTGGCCCGGCGTCGTCGAGTTCCGTCGTAGGCGCCGAAGAAGAAGGTACGGTCTCGCAAAATGCGCCCACCCAGATTGGCGCCGAACTGATTTTGCTTGAATGGCGCCACTTGACCCTGGTCGAAATACTGCGGCACATCGAGCGCGCTGTTGCGCAGAAATTCGTAGGCCCCTCCATGAAATACGTTGGCCCCCGACTTCGTGGACAGGCTGATCACACCCGGGTTGTCTCCGTACTCCGCGGAGTAGTAGTTTCGCTGAATCTTGAACTCCTTAATGGTGTCCGGCGACGGTAGAACCGTGATCTCGCCGAGCCGCGCACCCCGCGCCTCGATACCGTCAATCAGGAAGCTGTTGGCGCTACCCCGCGACCCCGCTACGTGCGTCGTAAGCGAAGAACGGCCCAGTCTCGCCGATTGGCTGCTGGTCGACGTCGACGGCACCACGCCCGCCGACAGGCTAGCCAATTGCAAAAAGTTTCGTCCGTTCAAGGGCAAATCCACCACCGGCCTCTCACCGATCACCTGGCCCAACGTCGCCGTATCCGTCTGCAGGAATGCGCCCTCCGCGCTTACCGTGATTTCCTCGGTCACTTGACCCACCTGCAGCACCAGGTCGATGCGCGCCGTCTGGTCGATTCGCAAATCGATCTCCGACGTCACCGTAGACTTAAAGCCCGGATGCGTCGCTGAAATTTTGTACAGCCCCGCGCGCAGCGTCGAAAACGCAAACTCGCCGGTTTCGTTCGTCACAGCTTCTCGCACTTGGTTCGTCTCGACGCTCCGTGCCACCACTTTGGTGCCGGCCACCGCTGCGCCCGACGAATCGCGTACTCCCCCGACGATGTTGCCCGAAACAATCTGGCTGTGCGCCATGGAACTTCCGGCTAACGCAGCCACAGTGAACCAACAAGCCACGCGGCGTGCGCTCGTGTAAGCCGATTTCATAAGAACCTCCCAGCGAATTGGCGAGACAACGCCTTATGGGTCATACTACACGCGTGTCCGCCGCTGTCTAGCGGCTGTATAGTAGAGGTCGCGCGCGCGTCACGACTGCCAGTAATCAGATGAAAGCAGCACCAAGCAAGTATCTCAGCATGAGGCGACCAGAAGATGCTATAACCCCGCCCCTCAGGGCGGCGATGCTCAAGTTAGGCAATATTCATTGGCGAAAATGCACCAAATCCGAGCCGCGACCAGAGCGGCCCGAAGGGCCGCGTCGGGAGCGGATGGAGCGGATGGAGGGGATGCACCAGCCGGGGGCCGGCCCTGCTGCTACCAAGACGCAACGACTCACAGGAGATTTCTGGAGGGTTGATAACGACTCTTGCGGGAGCCGATTGGGTATTCCAGGGCTCCGTCCGAGCCGCGACCAGAGCGGCCCGAAGGGCCGCGTCGGGAGCGGATGGAGCGTCGGGAGCGGATGGAGGGGATGCACCAGCCGGGTGCCGGCCCTGCTGCTACCAAGACGCGACGACTCACGGGAGGTTTCTGGAAAGTGAGCGGACACGCACCGCTGGCACCCCGGCATAACCCCGGCCGTCAGACCAGATCTCTCTAGCCCCGGGGTGTCAATCCGGGGATGCCTCGTCCACCGCGCCACGCGCCAAACCCAGCGCGCTATATCCCTGCTTGAAACGCTCGTCAACATCAGCAGCGGCACAAAGAACTTCGCCGGCGTCTCCGCGCGATTCTGACAATACGTAAACCGGCGGAAGCATTCGCGCATGTCGTGCTGATCTGCTATCGTCCTCGCTATGGGCCACTTCGCCCGCTCTTTCTGCGCGCTGCTCATCTCGCTCCCGCTCTCTGCTCAAGGGTTGATAACGACTCTTGCCGGAGCCGATTGGGTATTCCAGGGCTCCGGCCGTGCCGCGTCCGCGGCCCCGCTCGGTCGCGTTGAACGCATGTGCTTCGATCGCGCCGGAAATCTCTACGTCGCCGATCCCGAAAACAACCTCGTCTTCCGCATCGATCCCGCCGGTATCCTCACCATCGCCGCTGGAACCGGTCAGCGCGATTTCTCGGGCGACAACGGACCCGCCACCGCCGCGGCATTGAGTCAACCTGCTGGAGTCCGCGCCGACGCCGCCGGCAATCTCTACATCGCGGACGCCGGCAACCTGAGAATCCGCAAAGTCTCCCCCTCTGGTAGAATCGCGACGATCGGCGGCAACGGATCCTACGCGTTCAACGGCGACGGAATTCCTGCCACCTCCGCGTCGTTCCGCAGTATCACCGATATCGCGCTCGATTCGACCGGCAATTTGTATTTCGGTGATTTCAATCGAGTCCGTAAAATTACCGCGGCCACCGGAATCATCAGCACCATCGCCGGGGCGGAGGATGGCGGGTTCTCCGGCGACGGCGGCCCCGCCACGGCAGCTAGGCTCGAATTTCCCGGCGGAATCTTCGTCGACAGCCGCAACCAGATCTACATCGCCGACAGTTTCCGCGTTCGACGGATTGATACAGCCGGCATCATTCGGACCGTGGCGGGCAATGGCGATTATGTTGGGCTCGACGATGGCGCGCCAGCGACGGCCGTATCGATTCGCAATATGGCATCTCTCGCCGTGGACGACGCCGGTGTCTTGTTCATTGCCGACACAGGCCACTCCCGGATTGTCCGCGTCGGACTCGACGGCGTCCTCACCACAATCGCGGGCACGGGCAACCGCGGTTTCGCCGGGGACGGCGGACCGGGCCGCTCCGCGCAACTCAGCTATCCAGCCGGTATCGCGATCGATAGCCAGGGAAATGTCTTCATCGCCGACACCGGAAACCGTCGCATCCGCAGAGTTTCGAGTGCCGGCGTGATCGGCCCGTTCGCCGGCAACGGAACCTACCGCTTTGGTGGCGACGGCGGACCCGCCGCCGCTGGTCTATTCAATCAGCCGTCCGATCTCACGTTCGACAAGAGCGGAAACCTCTTCGTGGCTGACAGAGAGAACCACCGCGTCCGCCGCATCGGCGCGACGGGCATTTCGACCGTTGCCGGCGATGGCATTGCCCGGTCTGCCGGTGACGGTGGCCGCGCAGCCGCGGCATCCCTGGACTCCCCCTGCGGTCTGGCCTTTGACCCCACGGGCAACATGTACATCGGCGAAGCGGGCAGCAATCGGGTTCGTAAGGTCGACCTCAATGGAATCATTTCCGTCTTCGCCGGTGGTGGTTCGGATTTGGCCGCGGGAACCGCCGCGCGCTTGCGGCTGGCTAGCCCCTGTTCGTTAACGTTCGACCGTTCTGGCAACCTCTACGTCGGCGACACCGATACGTTTCTGATTCACAGGATCACGCCAACTGGAGCGGTCAGCCGGTTTGCCGGCAATAATCAGTACGGCCAGACTGGCGATGGCGGTGCGGCCACCAGCGCCTCGCTCGGCTACATCAGTGCCATCGCGTTCGATTCCAAGGGCAACCTGTTTGTCAGCGAGCGCTACCCCGGCCGCGTCCGCCGGATCTCCACTTCTGGAATCATCGCGACCGTCGCGGGCAACGGCAAAACCTGTTGTTCGGGCGACGGCGGTCTTGCACTCCAGGCCGCCATCGATGCCCAAGGCCTCACTTTCGATGCCTCCGACAATCTCTACCTTGGCGGCAGCGACCGCATTCGCAAGATTGCCGCCGACGGCACCATCACGACCATCGCCGGCTCCGGCGGCGATGATATTCAAGGTCTCGGCGATGGAGGCTCCGCTCTCACCGCCCCACTCCGCGATGTCACCGCAGTCCGCGCCGATGCCGATGGAAATCTGTATTTCGTCGATTCCGGCCACAACCGCGTCCGCCAGGTTCTCAGCGTCGCCCCGCCGTTTGACATCGTTCCAGACCGCTTGTCCTTCGCCGCCAAGAGTGGCGGCGCGCCGCCGGTGCCACAGTCCTTGCTCGTCACGAGCAAAGTGACGAATCTGTCCTATACCGTCACTGCCTCCAAATCCGACGGAAACTGGTTGCAAGTCGTTCCCGATTCCGGTCTCGCCCCCGGCATCATCGACGTCAGCGCTACTCCCCAAAGTTTGCCCCCCGGCGAATACGAGGGAACAATCTCCATTCAGGCCGCAAAGGCCCTTCCGCCCTTGCGCGTCGTCAATGTCCGCTTCAGCGTGGCACCCGCCGACGCTCCGAAACTCGTCGCCGAACCGGGCGATCTCGCGTTTGATTTCGTCACCGGCCTTCCCGGCCAGACGGCAACGCTGCTCGTTCGTAACAACGGCTCGGGAACGATCAATTTCAAGGCCGCGGTATCCACCACCAACGGCGGCAACTGGCTCACGATCAGCCCCGCCGCCGGCTCCGCCACTGCCGCGACGCCAGCCTCCATCACTGTCGCCGCGGCCCCGGGCACCCTGCCGCCTGGCACCTACTCTGGACTCATCTCGATTCAGGGCGATGTGCCCAGCCAGCGCGCTCTCATGCCGGTTGTCATGGCCGTGCACGGCAGCGCCCAATCCATCGTGCTTTCGTCCCAAGGGCTCACCATCAACGCTCTCGCCGGCTCCACTCCGCAACGCGCCACGTTTGAAGTACTCAATGCCGGACTCGGAAATCTGGATTGGAACGCCGTGGCGCAGGTCCTGCCATCCGGCGGCGACTGGCTCTCCGTCCGGCCGTCGAGTGGTGCCAGCGGGCCGTCCCGCGGAACTGCTCCCCAAGTCGAAGTGACGGCGGATCCCTCTAATCTTGCGCCCGGCGGCTACTATGGACGTGTTCTGATCACCTCGCCGGGTGCCGTCAATTCACCGCAAACCGTCTCTGTCGTGCTCAGTGTTGGCGCGATTGGAGCTGCCGCCGAGCCGGATGTACGGCCAACCGGTCTCGTCTTTGTCGGCTTCGCCGGCGCTCCCGCGGCGTCGCAGGACGTGATCGTCAACAATACCGGAGGCACTTCGACCGCATTCCGCTCCTCGCGATCCGCCGACGTTGGATCTGTCTTCTTTACCCACCAGCCAACCGACGCAACCGTGAACTCCAATCAGCCCTTACGCCTCTCCGTCCAGCCGCTGCTCACCGGCTTGCCCCCCGGTGTCCGTCGCGGTCGCATCACGCTCCAGTTCACCGACAGCACCACCCGCGTTGTCGAGATCCTTCTCGTGATTCCTCCCACGGCGTCCAGCGGACCCGAGAAAGCACGGCTCGCAGACGCCTGCGCGCCATCCAGCCTCAATCTCGTCTTTTCGGCTCTCGGCCAACAGTTTCAGGTCCCGGCATCCTGGCCCGTGCCCGTCGAGGTCAAGGTGATCGACAACTGCGGTGTCTTCCTCGACGCCGGGTTCGTGAGCGTGTCGTTCTCGAACGGCGATCCGCCACTCGCTTTGACCGCGGTCGGAACCGGCCGCTGGCGCGGAACCTGGCAGCCTGGCTTGATCATTCCGCAAGTGCGCGTCACCGCCGTCGCCGAGAATGCCACGCGCGCGTTGCGCGGTACGACACAAGCCTCCGGATCGGTCAACCCGAATCCCGATGTTCCGGTAATCGCCAACGGATCCGTCGTGAATGCGGCCAGTCTTAGCGCGCGCACGCCGATCGCGCCCGGCGGACTGATCTCCATCTTCGGACTCAACCTCTCCTCCGGCGTCGCCGAATCGACTGTGCCCCGCGGTAGCCTGCTCAACGGAACACTCGTTATCATCGCCGGCGTCGCCGCGCCCTTGCTCTATGTCAGCGAGTCGCAGGTGAATGCACTGGTGCCGTTCAGCGTCCCCGTAAACAGTGTCCAGCAGATGATTATCCAGAGCCGCAATAGCCTGACGCTGCCCATCTCCGTGACGATCGCACCCGCGCAACCGGCTGTCTTCACCGCCAACAGCTCCGGCGTCGGCCAGGGCACTGTCTATGGCCCCTCCAACCGATTGGCCGATGCCGCGAATCCCGTGGCCGCAGGCGATGTTGTCGTCATCTACTGCGCCGGTCTCGGCGCCGTAGACCAACCCGTCTCCGACGGATTCCCCGCGCCATCCAGTCCACTCGCGCGCACGAAGGACCCCGTCACCGTAACCATTGGAGGCAAGCCCGCTACGGTGCTCTACTCTGGACTCGCCCCCGGCTTTACCGGCCTGTATCAAGTGAATGCGATCGTGCCGGACGGCATCGCCAATCCGGCAGCTTCGCTCGTGCTCACAACCGTCGGGCAGGAAAGTCCCGCCGTCACAATTGCGGTGAAGTAGCTCTCGTCCGCTACTTCGTCTTCATCACCCAAACGCCGTCCCAGTCGTCGCTTGGCGCCTCCGCTTTCAAATGGGCGCAGCGATCAATGTACATCGTGACGAGTTTGTCCGAAGGCTGAATTCGCAGCGCTTCTCCAAAGGCTTCGATCGCGCGGTCCCACTGCTGCTTGCGGTAGTGCGCCAAACCGCCTTTGAAGTACGAAACGGCTTCCATCAGACTCGGGAACGTTTCGTCCGTATGGTAATCCAGCACCTCGAAAATGCTGATCGGCTCGTGCTTGCCTTTCACCACGACTCGATCCACTTCGCGCACGCGGTACGTCCCTTTCAGCTTGGCGAGCGTGTTCTGGCTGATGAGAATACGCGAGTAGTACGTCTTGCAAGCGCCTTCCAGACGCGACGCCAGATTCACGCCGTCGCCGATAATCGTGTAATCCATCCGCTTCGGCGAACCAATGTTGCCCGACACCACCGTGTCGCTGTTCAGGCCGATGCCAATATCGATCGTATTCAACCCTGCCGCAATCCGATGCTGGTTGAACTTCTTCAGTTCGAGGACCATGTCGATCGACGCTCGCACCGCCCGGTCCGCGTCGTCGTCGTGAATCACAGGCAGTCCAAAGACAGCCATAATCGCGTCGCCGATGAACTTGTCCAGCATGCCGCCCTGCTTCTGAATGCACTCCACCATCACGGTGAAGTACTCGTTCAGCAGTTTGACGGTTGCATGCGGCCCGGCTTCTTCCGAGATGCTCGTAAAGCCACGGATGTCGGAAAACAGCACCGTCGCCTCGACGCTCTTTCCGCCCAGTACCTCTTCACCGCCTGCCAGCAGTTGATCCGCGATGCCCGGATCCATGTACCGCGCCATCGTCGACTTGATCCGCTTCTCGGTCGAGATGTCTTCGAGCATCAGCATCGAACCGATTCGCACTGGACCTCGTTCTTCTTCTTTCTCGGCCATCAGCGGAAGCGTCGTCAGGTTGACAGAGATTTTCTCGCCTCTCACGTCCAGCGCGGAATCGAGAAAGATGTCCTGCTTCAGCGTTTCGTCCACGACGCGGATGCGGTCGAGCACCCACGTGTTCAATCCGCTGAAGTACTCCGCAGCCGTCTTGCCGACAAGGTCCAGGGGTTCCGCCCGCAGAATTTCCAGACCCGAATGGTTGCAGGTCACGATCCGGCCTTCTTCATTCAGTGTGACCACGCCGTTCGACATGCTCTGCAACATACTCTCGTTGTAGTTCTGCATGTTCTGCACGTCTTCGAAAAGCTTTGCGTTTTCGAGACTGATCGCAAGCTGCGCCGTAAAGGCCTTCAAGCGCGATTCGTCCTCGGTCGTGAATGGGCCGCCGCGCTTGTTCAGCGCCTGGGTCACGCCGATAATGCTGCCTTCCTTATTGACGATCGGTACGCACAGGATCGACCGCGTGAAGTAGCCCGTGTTGCGGTCCATCGTCGGATTGAACCGCATGTCCGCGTAGGCGTACGGCACGTTGACCGTTTGCCCTGACGTAAAGACGGAGCCCGCAATGCCCGCGTGATTCGGAATGCGAATTTCGCCCATCTTCTCGCCCATCGCGACCCGCGAGAAGAGCTCTTTCTTCCTGTCGTCGTGTAGAAACAGCGTTGCCCGGTCCGCCTTCAGCATTCGGGCCGCCTCCGTCACGATCTTCTTGAGCATCTCGCCCAAATCGAGGTGCCCCGTCACTTCGCTGACGAATTCCAGAAACTGCATCTCCTGCTGCCGCGTCGCCTTCGTCTTTTCGATAAACAAGACGCTCCGCAGCGCGATCGCTGTTTGTTCAGCCATTGCTTCGAGCAAGCGAACATCTTCGTTCGTGAAGCGCCGCTTGCGCTTGTTCAGCATCTGCAGCACGCCGATCACCTCGTCGCGGAATCGAATCGGCACGCAGACCAGATTCCGCGTCGTATAGCTCGTCGCCTCGTCGATGCTTGAATCGAAGCGCGGGTCGTTGTACGCGTCGTGCACGATCAGCGCCTTGCCCGTCCGGAACACTTCGCCCGCGACGCCCTGTGTGTTCATGATCCGGATCTCGCGCACCAGCAAGCCCTGCGCCACGCGCGAATACAATTCGCCGGTCTCGTGATCGGATAGAAACAACGTGCCGCGCTCGGCGTCCGTTTCCTCGGAGCAGATCTCGACGATCGCGTAGAGCAGCTCGTCCAGGTTGTCGATCGAACTGATCTGCTTCGAAACCCGAAGCAGCAGTTCCATCTCATGAAGATTGCGCGCGGTTTTCTTAGCGGCCATTGTGTGTCTCCAACTGAAGTCGAAGCGTGTTGATCGTTTCCTCAAGTTGACTCACATCGTCGCGAGTCGCCAGCCGCTGTTGTTGCAGTGCCGCCCCATGACTGTGACGCACCTCCTCGGCCGTCTCGCGCATCGCCTGAATCGTCTGCTTGAGCTGCGTCGTTTCGGCGGTCGCCTCCGCCACCACGTGCTGCAGTTTCTCCCGGCTATCCAGGTGATGCTGCTCGATCTCCTGCCGCAGCCTGCGGATCGCGTCCTTCAACTGGTTGATCTCGTCGTGGAGCAGAGATGTGGCTTGCTGCAAAGCGCTCGCCCGCTTCGCATGCTCTGCGTCCAGCTTCTGACGCATTACGTCGATTGCCCGGCGTAACTGGGTCACTTCGTCGTTGCGGTCGGTCGGTGCAGTCATGAATTTGTCGGTGCAGTCATGAATCTTGTAAAATGCGCGCAGTGCGGATTCGGTCCGCTCATGTATTATACGGTGGAAACCACTTGCGTCTGGCGGCAAGGTTGCGCATACTCAATGGGCTTGGGAATTCGTAACGGATTGGGAGGAGATCGAGAATGCTAGAGCCAATCAAAATTGAATCAGAGGTTTGCCGAGACTATCTACGCTCGTCACGGCTCGAATGGTTGGAACCGAACGGTACCGGTGCGTTCGCCATGGGAACCGTTGCTGGATCGAATACGAGGCGTTACCACGGCCTCCTGGTCGCCTCCCTGAAGCCGCCCGTCGAGCGGTACGTTACCCTTTCTTCGTTGGCCGAGACGGTCGAAACGGCCCATGGCTCCTACCAGCTCTCGGCCTGCCAGTACCCCGGCGCGGTCAGCCCTACGGGCAATGAATACCTCAATAGCTTCACTCTCGACCCGATGCCGACCTGGATCTGGCAGGTGGGCTCCGCCCGCATTTGCAAACAGCTGTTCCTCGTGCCGGACCGCCAGGCTGTCATCATCCGCTACGAATCCGACCACGACATGCGGCTGAAGCTGCGCCCCTTCCTCGCCTACCGCGACTACCATTCGATGTCGCACGCCAACGGCGATTTCAATGCTTGGGTGGACTCGAGCAGCGATGCCATTCGCATGAAGCCCTACCCTAGCCTTCCGCCATTTGAGATCCGCCACGGTGGCGTCGCTGCCTGGCACGGCGACGGGAAGTGGTATCAGAACATCGAGTATCTTCGCGAGCTCGATCGCGGCCTCGATTTCCGCGAAGACCTCTACACGCCCGGCGAATTTGAAGTCGACCTCAAAGCCGGCGTCCCGCTTTACATCGTCGCCGGCGTCGATTCCGTCGCCGACCTCGATCCGGCCGCGCTCTACGCCGCCCGCAAAGCCGTCGTCTGGAACTCGCGCCTCGACATGGCCGCCGATCAGTTCCGTGCGACGCGCTTCGACGGCAAGATGACGATTCTCGCCGGATTCCCGTGGTTCACCGATTGGGGCCGCGACACCATGATCAGCCTGCCCGGCCTGCTGATTTCGCGCGGCCTGCTCGTGGACGCCGCGAAGATCCTCCAGTGCTTCCTCGATCACATGAGCCAGGGCGTGATTCCGAATCTGTTCCCCGATAGTGGCCAAACGCCGGAGTACAACACCGCCGACGGCACGCTCTGGATGTTCATCGCCGTAAAGCGTTACCTCGACGCCGGCGGCGATCCTGCCTTCGTCCGCAACTCCTTCTACCCGGCGGCCAAGGACATCCTGTTCTGGCACAAACACGGCACCTGGTTCGGCATCGGCGTCGATCAGGAAGACGGCTTGCTCCGCGCCGGCGGCCCGGGTACCCAACTCACCTGGATGGACGCCAAGATCGGCGATTGGGTCGTGACGCCGCGTCACGGCAAACCCGTCGAGATCAACGCGCTCTACTACAACGCACTGCGCCTTACCGCGGGTTGGGCCGCCGAATTTGGCGAGGCCGACTACGCCGCGGAGCTCAATGGCTACGCCGACCGCGTGAAAGCAAGCTTCCGCGCCAAGTTCTGGAATGCGAGCCGCGACTGCCTGTACGACGTCATCCAGGACGAAGGCCCGGTCGCCAAGCTCCGGCCGAACCAACTTTTTGCCGTCAGCTTGCCGTATACTCTTCTCGAACCTCACGAACAGCAGAGCGTTGTGAAGATCGTCGAAAAGGAACTGCTCACGCCGGTTGGGTTGCGGACCCTCGAACGGTCCGATCCCGAATACCGGCCTGTTTACGGCGGCAGCAGTTGGCAGCGGGATAGCGGATATCATCAGGGCACCGTTTGGCCCTGGCTTGTCGGACCCTACGTCGATGCCTACATCACCGCGTTCGGGAAGAACGCCAAGACACTCGCCTATTGCGCGGAAGTCGTCCGGCGCATGAACGAAGAGTTATTGGTTTGCGGTCTCGGTTCGATCGCCGAAGTGTACGATGCCGACGCGCCCCATGCTCCCGGTGGATGTCCGGCGCAGGCGTGGAGCGTGGCGGAGCTGTTGCGAGTGACGGTCGACTATTCGTTGGGGTCGCGCGCATCCGGCGCATCGGTATAGGGGAGAAACTACTCATAACTATGGAATCCGCGTACCTGTTTCACCGATTGCAGTTCGCATTCACGATTACGTATCACTACCTGTTCCCGCAGTTGACCATGGGATTGGCGTTGTTGATCGTGATTCTGAAGACGGTCGCGTTGCGCAGCGGCGACGAGCATTTCGATCGCGCCGCTCGCTTCTGGACCAAAATATTCGCCATTAATTTCGCCATGGGCGTCGTCACCGGCATCCCGATGGAGTTCCAGTTCGGGACCAACTGGTCGCGGTTCTCCAAAGCGGCCGGTGGGATCATCGGGCAGTTCCTGGCGATGGAAGGGCTCTATTCTTTCGTCCTGGAATCGGCGTTTCTCGGCCTGTTTTTGTTGGCTGAAAAAAAACTCGGCAAGTTTTGGCACTGGGTCACGGCTGTCGCCGTGATGGCCGGATCGTGGCTTTCAGGCTATCTCATCATCGTTTCGGACGCCTTCATGCAGCACCCCGTTGGATACGTCATCCTGCCCAACGGCCAGATTCAGATGAATGACTTTATGGCCATTCTGTTCAACCCCTGGGCCCTCTGGCAGTACTCGCATAACATGGTCGGATCGTTGGTAACGGCGTCGTTCGTCATGTCCGCGATCGGTGCGTTCTACTTGTTGAGCAACAAGCATACCGAGTACGGCAAAACGTTTCTCAAGCTCGGTTGCGTGGTCGCCTTCGTAGCCTCTGGCGCGGCCGCGATGCCCACCGGAGACGGCCAGGGCAAGATGGTGGCCAAGCATCAGCCCGCCACCCTGGCCGCCATGGAAGGCTTATTCAAAACGCCAAAGGACGGCGCCCCGATTGCTTTGATCGGCCAGCCCGACATGGAAAAGCAGCGGCTCGATAATCCCATCGAAATCCCTTACATGCTCAGCATTCTCACCTATCAGCGCTGGAATGCCGAAGTGAAAGGCATGGACGCCTTCCCCAAGGAATCGCTGCCCGACAATATTCCGCTGCTCTACTACAGCTTCCACATTATGGCCGGTCTGGGTACCGTCTTCGGTGCCACCACCGCGTTGTCGCTGTTCCTGCTCTGGCGGGGAACGTTGTTCTCGACGAAACCCATGCTGTGGCTGATCATGCTGATGGCTCCTCTGCCTTACATTGCCAATACCGCCGGCTGGATGGTCGCGGAACTGGGGCGCCAGCCGTGGCTCATATACGGCCTGCTCCGCACGCACGATGGCACTTCGCCGAATGTGTCCAGCGGCAATGTCCTATTCACCCTGATTGGCTTTGCCGGTATGTACACGATTCTCAGCATCCTGTTCCTGTTCCTCATGCAACGCGAAATCGAACTCGGTCCGGAGCCGGATGTAGACGGCCCGGCCGGCTCGCCGTCCACGCCCAAGGAGGTCCCTTCTCATGCCTGAGTTATGGTTCGGGTTAGTCGCCTTAATGCTGACGGCCTATGTTGTTCTGGACGGATTCGACCTGGGCGTCGGCATGTTGCACCTGTTCGTCGCGCGCACCGATGCGGAACGCCGTCAAGTCATCGCCAGCATCGGTCCGGTTTGGGATGGAAACGAAGTGTGGCTGCTGGCAGGCGGCGCCACCATGTTTTTCGCCTTTCCCGGTTTGTATGCCGCCGGCTTCAGCGGCTTTTACCTTCCCCTCATGGTCGTGTTGTGGCTGGTCATGTTCCGCGGCATGTCGATCGAACTCCGCAGCCATGTCGATCATCCCCTCTGGGCGCCCTTCTGGGACGCCATCTTCTTCGGCGGCAGCTCTTTGCTGGTGGTCTTCTTCGGCGCCGCGCTCGGCAACATCCTACGCGGAGTTCCGATGGCCGCCGATGGCGATTTCTTCCTCCCCTTCTGGACCACATTCTCCCCCTACGGCGATGCCGGCGTCCTCGATTGGTTCACCATTCTGGTTACCATCCTGGTCGTCGCGACGCTGGTTCTTCATGGCGCCCTCTGGCTGCGCTACAAAACGGCGGGCCCGGTGGCGGAGCGCGCGGGCATGCTCGCGAAGCGCGCACTTCTCGCCGTTGCCGTCTTGACGGCCGCCGTCACCTCGGTTGCGTTTTCCGTCCAGCCTCAATTGGCCAGGAGCTTTACCGAAAGGCCTTTCTTCGCGGTCTTTCCGGCGATCGCCGTAGCCGGCCTGCTCAGCATCTTTGTCTTCTCGCGCGGCGCAACGGGAGAACTGAAGTCGTTCCTCGGATCTTGCGCCTTTATCATCGGCATGCTCTCGAGCGTTGTCTCCGGGCTCTTTCCCTATGTCCTGCCTTCGAACATCGATCCGAGCAAGGGCTTGACCATCTACAACACGGCGACCTACGGGCCGACGATGAGTATTGGAATTTTTTGGTGGCTGCCGGGGATCCTACTGGCAATCGGCTATGCAACGTTCGTCTACCGGCGGTCGGCGGGCAAGGTTGAGCTTGACGAGACGGGTGGCGGGCACTACGGGCATTAAAGATCTCCGCGCTCCGTAGTGCGCGAGCGCCCGGCAGCAGGTGACGAAGAACCGCGAGCGTCAGCGAGCGTGCGGTCGTCGCGGACCACTACGCGGCGGTGTATACTCAGACCGCCCGGGGTTTTTCGATTCGATTCCCCGCACAGATAGGATGGAATTGACATGAAGCTGATGGATCGCATCCGGGCGTATTCGGTCCCTAAAGATCACATCGCAATGTGGTGGCTCGGTCAGAGCGGCTACATCTTCAAGTCACCGGAAGGCACGCTCGCTTCCACCGACTTGTACCTCACCGACAGTTGCAAAGCCCTGTCGACCGACCTCGATCTTGCGCGCCGCGTGCCCGTGATGATTGAGCCCGAAGACCTGCAGGTGGACATCTTCGCCTGCACCCACAACCACCAGGACCACACCGATCCGGAAACAATCCGCCGCCTGCGCGAGAAGGATACGGCCTGGTTCGTGGGTCCGCATCCGTCTTGCGCGGTCTACAAGGCCGAAGGCATCGAGAGCGGGCGCATCGTACCCGCGTGGCCCGATTGCGAACTCGAGTTCCGCGACCTCAAGATCCACGGAACGTTTGCGATGCCGACGGACACGACCGACCTGAATCACATGGGCTTCGTCTTCCAGTTCGGCAACGGTCCCAAGGTTTACCTCACCGGCGATACCGATTACACCGAACTGTTGATGGGTGCCGACAAGCATCACGCCGATGTGATGATCACCGTCGTCAACGGTGGCTTCAACAACATGTCGCATTACGAAGCGGCCGAGATCGCGGGCAAGCTAAAGCCGAAGATTGCGATTCCGTCGCACTACGACATGTTTGCCGATAACGCGGTGGATCCGCGGCAATTCCGTGCGTCGCTGAAGCTGAAGGCGGAAGGCGTCGCCTACCAGGAACTGGTCCACGGAGAGCCGTTCGTGTTCGGCAAGTAGAACAAAAAAGCCGGCCCGTCAGGTGCCTCGCACCTGAACGAATTGGTACACTTCGGTTCTGCGTTCGCCATGGCATCCGATCCTAAACTCGAAATCGCTCACGTCCTGTTCATGGATCTGGTCGGCTTTTCGAAGTTGCCGATGGACGTGCAACCCAAGCATCTCAGCGTCCTGCAGGACGCTGTGGCCCATACGCCGGAGTTCGTGACAGCCGACGCAGACAGCCAACTGACGCGCCTTCCCACGGGCGACGGCATGGCGCTGGTATTTTTCGGCGACCCCGTGTTGCCTGTGCAGTGCGCGCTTTCGGTCGCCCAGGCGCTGAAAGCGCACCCGGACGTGAAACTGAGGATGGGCGTCCACACCGGGCCGGTCTACCGGCACTCCGACATCAACGCCCACAGCAACGTCACGGGAGGCGGCATCAACACGGCCCAGCGCGTGATGGATTGCGGCGACGCAGGCCACATTCTACTCTCAAGAAGCGTCGCCGAGATCATCGGACAGCTCAGCACCTGGGCACCCCGTCTCACCGATCTTGGCGAACACACTGTCAAGCACGGCGACAAAGTTCATCTCTACAACCTTTGCACCGACACGGCTGGAAATTCCGAACAGCCGGACAAACTGCGGAGCGCGCAGGAGCGCCTTGTGCTGGCCGTGCCCCAGCCAGCCCCAACGCCAGCGCAACCCAAAGCGCCTAGCGAGCCGTACCCTGGGCAGGTGTTGAGGAATCCAAAAGATGGGTTGCCGTACGTCTGGATCCCGCCGGGGCGATTCCGGATGGGGTGTTCCGAAGGCGACAGCCAAGCTTCGGACCACGAGAAGCCGCCGCACGAGGTCCGGACCAATAAAGGGTTCTGGATGGGCCAGACGCCGGTAACCGTCGAGGCGTACAAGCGATTTACGCTTTCCACTGGACATTCGATGCCGGCCGAACCCACGATGGGAGCGAGACAACTGAACCCGGCTTGGAATACGGGCACCCTGCCGATGACGAAGGTTTCGTGGGAGGATGCGCTGGCCTATTGTGACTGGGCAGGGATGCGCTTGCCGACGGAAGCAGAATGGGAGTACGCAGCGCGCGGAGGCAGCACGGCCAGCCGGTATGGAGAGTTGGATGCCGTGGCCTGGTACGGGGACAACGCAGGCATACAGAGGCTGGACACCGCAGGCATCTGGAAGGCTGACCAGCCGAACTTCGCGAAGCGGCTCGCCGAGAACGAAAATCGGCCGCGTCCTGTCGGACAGAAGCAGGTGAACGGATTCGGCTTATACGACATGCTGGGGAATGTGTGGGAGTGGACCGCGGACTGGTACAACTACACGTACTACAAGGAAAGTCCAACCGAGGATCCGGCGGGGCCTCCCAAGGGGGAAATGAGGGTCTTACGGGGCGGCTCCTGGAACAATCAGCCGTCGGTCGTCCGTGTTTCCTACCGCGTTGGGGCTCGTCCATCGGGGCGTGACTTCAATGTCGGGTTCCGTTGTAGTGGAGAAA
>JAYVTO010000083.1:0-23015 GCA_043788745.1 Acidobacteriaceae bacterium | reverse complement strand
ATGCGTGAAGAAAATGTCGTCCACGACTCGTTGACACC
This sequence comes from Acidobacteriaceae bacterium, assembly GCA_043788745.1. Taxonomy (GTDB): domain Bacteria; phylum Acidobacteriota; class Terriglobia; order Bryobacterales; family Bryobacteraceae; genus JBBQWZ01. The sequence goes on along the minus strand of JAYVTO010000083.1, from coordinate 22,977 downwards.
TTTTCCGCCTCCCTCTCCAGGACAAACTTGCCGTCGAAGCGACGTGAAATTCACGCCGCGGACTACTGGAATCTGACGAATCTTCCGATACACGGATAGAGCAGTTGCGCTCAACGACATGATGACACCAGCCGTACATACCGACCCGGACACAAGCGTCCCAGCGCACGATGCGGTGGCGCGCAGCTACCTCGCCCTGATTCGCGCCACGGCGGGTGCCATGGCAGAGATTTGCCCGCAGATCGGCGCGGCGTACCAGGAACGCCTCTTGCGCCTGGAGCGGCGGCTTGCGTTTGAAGCGTCCCCAGAGGCCATCGGCCGCAGCAGCGAAGAACTCGACCGCGAGCTAGCCGAATGGACCGCCCGCACCGGGGAGTACATCGACCAAGTCTGGAATGACGTTCTTTCGGTTCTGTCACTGGTCACACGATCAGCGAACACGATGGAGGCGCGCAACGCGTTCTACGCAGCGCGGCTCCGCCAATTCACGCAGGACATGGGTTCGCGACCGGTGGACGGCGATCCCGAACAATGGGAAGAGACTGTGGCTCTAGATGCGGCCGGCATCGAACACTGCGTCGATGCCCACGCCCGCGATTCCGAGACAACGCTCGCACAGTTTCGGGCCGAAGTACAGACCCTTGCCAACCGCCTTGCCGATGCCCGCGGAGCTGCGGTTCTCGACCCCGTTTCGGGCTTGATCGCGCGTCATGAAATGGCGCGCAAACTCGCAAAGGAAGTCTTCGCCGCCGGATCCTGCCGCGTGCTCCGCTTTGACATCGCGCAGTATGAGGATCTGGCCGTCCGGCTCGGTCCAAGGGACGCGAATGAGCTGCAGCGGCAAGTGGGCGCGAAACTCGCAGGCCTGGTCCGGCCAGGCGACATTGTTTCGCGTTGGAGCAACGGGCACTACGTGGTGATCTTTCGCTGCGAACGCGCCGAGGCGGGCCAGCGAGCAACGCAGATCGCGCGCTGGATGGAGTGCGACTACACGCTCTCCGTGGAAACGGTTTCGATCGAAGCGCGCGAAGAAGTAGTGCCGGAAGCCGTGCTGGCCAGTTGCGAGAGCGGATCGATCGAAGGCCTGCTCCGTTATCTCGACGAAGCTTTCGTGACCAAGTGAAGCGACCCCAGGCTTTACTCATCTGTCCTCCGGCTGTACTACCCTAACGGGGGAAGCCCATTGCAAACTCTCAAGGACGTAGCAGTTCTAGTCACTGGTGCCGGACGTGGAATCGGCAAGCGCCTCGCCATTGGATTCGCGACGCGCGGCGCACGCGTTGGCCTTATCGCCCGCAGCAAATCCGAGTTGGACTTGTGTCACCTTGAGATCGAACACGCGGGCGGACACTCCCTTCGCATTCGGGGCGACGTGACGGACTTCGAGCAAATGTCCGCGGCGGCGGACCGCATGCGAGTTCATTTCCACAGCGGCATTCAGGTCTTGATCTGCGCCGCCGGAATCCAAGGGCCAATCGGCCACTTCGCCGAGATATCGCCGAAAGCATGGACCGAGACCATCGAGACAAACCTGCTGGGTGTCATGCACGCCTGCCGCGCCGTTTTACCGCAGATGATCTCCCAACGCAGCGGCAAGATCATCGTACTCTCGGGGGGCGGAGCAGCGAATCCCCGGCCGAATTTCTCCGCCTACGCCGCATCGAAGGCCGCCCTCGCGCGCTTCGTCGAGTGCGTAGCGGAAGAAGTCGTGAACGACAACGTGCAGGTCAACTGCATGTCGCCGAGCGGAACCTACACGAACATGACGGACGAGATCCTGGCGGCGGGCGACCGCGCCGGAGCCGTCGAACTCGATGACGCCCAACAGATTCGAATGTCGGGCGGTATGGCACCGGAAAAGCAGATTGAGCTCGCGCTTTTCCTCGCCTCAGAAAAATCAAATCACCTCACTGGCCGCCTCATCGGCGTAAAGGACGATTGGAAGAAGCTGAAGGACCAATCGCCCAAAGCAGCACTTTACACTCTGCGCCGCGTCCAGTAATCGTTCTGAAATCGGCGAACATCTACAATCGGAGCAATGGCACTCAAAGGCAAGACCATCGCTGTGCTCGTCGACAACCTGTACCAGGAGATGGAAGTCTGGTACCCGCTCTATCGGCTGCAGGAAGAGAATGCGCGCGTCTATACCGTCGGCTCCGACGCCGGCCGCACCTTCACGAGCAAGCTGGGGTATCCGGTGAAGTGCGACAAAGCCTACGGCGAGGTCCGCGCCGCAGATTTCGACGGGGTCGTGATCCCGGGCGGCTATGCGCCCGACTACATCCGGCGATACGCAGCCGCGACGCAGTTCGTGCACGAAATGGACGCAGCAGGCAAACTGGTGGCGTCCATCTGCCACGGACCTTGGGTCCTGTGCTCGGCCGGGATGCTGAAGGGCCGACGCGCGACCTGTTACTTCGCGATTAAGGACGACGTCGTAAATGCCGGAGCGATCTACGAAGACAGCGAGGTCGTGGTCGATCGCAATCTGGTAACGTCGCGCAAGCCGGAGGATCTTCCGGCGTTTTGCAAAGCCGCAATCGGCGTCCTGGTAGGGACATAGGCGAGGTGAGATGGACCTGCGGTCCACTCCTGATCCACGGAGCCTGCGTCGGAAGCTGGCTCATCGCGGCCATTCTCGATGAAGACGTTCGCCGATCCAACTCGTCTGTTCGCCGGTACGCGAAGACCTTCCAGCCATTAGGAATTTGAGAGCCAGACGGAATCCAGTACCCTAAAACGGTGAGCACAGAGACAGCCATCGCAGTTTCCGGACTGCGCAAGAGTTATGGCGATTTTGAAGCGGTGCGCGGTATCGATTTCGAAGTGCCCACTGGCGTTGTGTTCGGTTTGCTCGGCCCGAACGGAGCCGGCAAAACGACGACGGTCGAGATTCTCGAAGGTCTGCGCCTGCGCACGGCGGGCAACGTCAAGGTGCTGGGCTACGACCCCGGCGTCGACACGAATCGCTTGAAAGATCGAATCGGCGTCTGTCTGCAAGCCACGAATCTTCCGGACAAAATAACGGTTCGCGAATCGCTCGCCCTGTTCGGCGCATTCTATTCGCGGGGCATCGATCAGGATCGATTGCTCGACCGGCTGCAACTGAGCGAAAAGAAGAACGCATTCTACGCCTCGCTGTCGGGAGGACAGAAACAGCGCGTCGCACTGGCGCTCGCGATGGTGAACGATCCGGCGCTGGTGTTTCTCGACGAACCGACGACCGGTCTCGATCCGCAAGTGCGCCAGGAAATCCATTCCCTAATCCGCGAGCTCCGCGACGCCAAGCGTACCGTCGTACTCACCACCCATTACATCGAAGAAGCCGAGCGCCTCTGCGATCTCATCGCCATTGTCGATAGGGGCAAGATCATTGCGATCGGAACACCGCGTGAGATTCAGGCGAAGACACTCGGCACGTCGCGCATTGAGGTCCACACTACGGCGCCGCTGCCGATGCTGATTCCCGAATTTGCGGAGGCCGAGCACACTGCGCGCGGCGACGATGGTACAACGCTGATCGTGCAATCGCAGCGGCCCGCGAGAACGCTGGTCGACATCGTGAAGTGGATCGACCAGGAGTCGCTCGATATCTTCGACATCCACCTAAAGAAACCGACACTTGAAGACGTCTTCATCGAACTGACGGGCAAACGGCTCAGGGACTAAAAGGATCACGTATGAGCGCCTACACGGCCCACATCGTTATGAACCTGCGGCTCACGTTTCGTGACCGCACGGTGGTCTTCTTCAACTACCTCTTCCCGCTGATTTTCTACTTCCTGTTCGCGCAGCTCTATCACGCCGAACAGGGCGGCGCGATCAACCTGGTCACGAACATGGTGCTCACCATCGGCATCCTTGGGTCGGGCTTCTTCGGCGCTGGCATCCGCGCCGTCATGGATCGCGAGCAGAACATCTTGCGGCGCTTCAAAGTCGCGCCGATTTCGGCCGGACCCATCATCGTATCGTCGCTGGTAACAGGACTCATCCTGTATCTCCCCATGGTCGTCGCGATTCTATCGCTCTCGCACTTTCTGTACGGAATGAAAGTGCCGGAACGGCTGATTTCGCTGATGCTCTTCATCTCGGCGGGCGTCCTCGCGTTCCGCGCGATCGGGATGATGATTGCCGCGGTCGTCAACTCCATGCAGGAAAGCCAAGTGGTCGTGCAACTGCTGTACTTCCCCATGCTGCTGCTCTCGGGCGCAACGGTGCCGACCAACGTGATGCCGAACTGGGTGCAGATCGTCAGCGGCTTTCTACCTGCCAGCTATCTGGTCTCCGGCTTGCAAGGTATTCTCACCGGGCGCGAGAGCATTATAGAAAACCTGCCCAGCGTCGCCGCGCTGCTGGCTACTACGGCCGTCGCCAGTCTGCTGGCGATCAAACTGTTCCGTTGGGAGAAAGAAGAAAAGTTCAAGAGTTCCGCCAAGCTATGGCTGCTGGCCGTGCTGGGCCCGTTCGTACTGATGGGCATCTGGCAAGGCTATACGAAGGACAACATCTCGAAGAGTAAGGTGCAGAGCCGCGACATGCGACGCAGCCGCACGGTCCTGATTCGCGATGTGCGAATCGTAATCGGAGATGGCGAAGTGATCGAATCCGGCAGCGTTTTGATCAAAAACGGCAAGATCGAGGAAATCTATCGGGGACCAGCGCCCGATGCCAAGATGCTGAAGGCCGAGCCGATTGAAGGCTCGGGCAAGACGCTGCTGCCGGGCTTGATCGACATGCACGTGCATCTTGCGTCGCCCGGTGGAATCCTGCCGAAGCCCGAAGACTATCAGCCGCAGAAGACCCTGCCCCGCGCACTGGCGGCGTACCTGTTCAGCGGAGTTACCGCCGTGCGGAGCGTGGGCGACCCGATGGACGCCGTCCTCGGCCAACGCGCATTGATCGAATCCGGCGAGTCACTGGGTGCGGAGTTGTTCGTCGCGGGACCGATGTTCACCACACCCGGCGGGCATGGGACCGAATATACGAAGCAGCTTCCAGAGAGCATCCGCCAGAACGCCGACGCCCAGTTGGTTCGTCTCCCCAAGACTCCCGATGAAGCGCGGCAGATGGTTCGCGACTTGAAAGCGCGCAAAGTGGACGCCGTGAAAGCGATCCTCGAAAGCGGCGTTTCCGGGATGCTCTTCAATCGGATGGACGTCGCGATCCTCAAGGCTATTTCGGAAGAGGCCGCTACATTGGGCTTACCGCTGGCGACGCATACAGGAAACGCCGCCGACGTCGCCGACGCAATCGGCGCGGGCACGCGAACCGTCGAACATGGCTCGCTGCGCGACATGATCCCCGACGCGGTTTTCGTCAAAATGAAAGAACTCGGTATCGCCTACGATCCGACGCTGTCCGTCGCCGAGGCGTTTACGATGCTGGGTGCGGGCAAAACCGATTTGCTTGAGCGCACGCTGGTGCAACAAGTGGGTCCGCCGCAACTGCTGATCGCGACAAAGAAATGGTTCGGCTCTCCCGAAGCTCAGCGGATGGCCGAGGCCTTCAAACGGAGCGGCGCAATCCAACTCGACTACGGACGCAAGAATCTGAAGCGGGCCTGGGAGCTTGGCGTTCCATTGATCGCCGGTAGCGATGCCGGAAACATGTTGGTCATTCACGGGCCAACGATCCATCGGGAGGTGCAATTGTGGGTCGCAGCCGGACTTCCGGCCGCCGTCGCGATTCAAGCGGCCACCTATAATTCGGCGAAGGCACTTGGCGCCGACGCCCGCTTCGGCCGCATCCGCAAGGGCCTTGATGCCACCTTCGTTTTAGTCGATGGCGATCCACTGAAGGACATCGCGGTCACCGAACGCATCTCCATTGTGATGTACAAAGGCGAACGCATCCTCCGGGCCGATCTATTTGAGCAAGAGTAGCGGCGGTCTGTCAGGGACCAACGCGAGCGCGGTATACTCGCAGTTTCGTGAAGCGACTTCTCTATGCCCGTTCGAGCGTGATGTTCGCGCTCCTGTGCCTGACCCTCGCGTCCTGCGTTACGATGCCCGAAACGTACGCGCCGCCGATCCAGCGGGAACCCATCGAAGGGGCGCGTCCCTATCGAATCCAACGCCTCGTCGCAATGGGTGACGGAGACGCGGAAGCATACATCGTCAAGGACATAGCTCGGGGCGCCGCCGAAGGCGGCGCTTGGAGGTGGGCGCAGAAACATCCCACCGTTCGCGTAGCGATAAAGGCCTCCGACAGCCAGAAGATGGTCGTCGATTACACGATTCCAGACGCCACGTTCGCTCAGACCGGCCCGGTGACCCTCGACTTCTTCGTCAACGACCAGAAGCTCGACACGGTGCGGATCGAGAAAGCGGGTCGGCGGCATTTCGAGAAAGCCGTGCCGCAAGAATGGCTCAGACCGATGGCCGATAACCAGGTAGCGGTCGAGATCAGCAAACTCTACGTCTCGCCGCAGGATCAATCGACGCTGGGCTTCATTCTCACTCGCATCGGACTTTCGCAATAGCCGCGGCACCGCATGATCCCGCAGGCCATCTACATCCTCTTTGGCGCGCTGTTCACAGCCGCAGTAGCCTGGTCCCTCGGCCGAATGCTACTGCGCGCAACAGGAGCGCGGCTGTTCGAACAAGAAGAATTCCTGCTCGCAGTGATCCCAGGATGCGCCGTACTCAGCACGCTCGTGTTCGCCCTGATGTGCATTGGCGGCGCGCGCAAGGCGGTATTTCTGGGCATCGGATTCGCGGTGCTCGCGTGGGCCTGGCGCTCCGGCATCTTCACGCGCTCCAAAGCCGACTGCTTTGCGCCGCTTCCAAACTGGCAGCGACTCCTCTTCGGCGTTCCGTTCACATTCTTCACAGTGCTGTATTGGGCCAACGCCATGGCTCCCGAGATCAGCCCCGACGGAACGACGTATCACTTAGGGCTGGTCGCGCGCTACCTCCGCGCCCACGGCTTCGAACGCATCACGACGAACATGTACGCCAGCCTTAGCGAAGGCGTCGAGATGCTCTACCTGTTCGCGTATTCCATCGGGAAACACTCGGCTGCCGCTCTGATCCACTTTCTGTTGCTGGTTGTGTTGGCGTTGTTGATGCTGAACTACGCGCGTCGTATCGGCAAGCCGCTTGCCGGCATCGTGGCCGCGCTGCTCGTTTATGCGAGCCCTGTCGTCGGGATTGACGGCACCACCGCATACATCGACGCAGCGGTTGGGACCATTCTCTTTTCGCTGTTCTATCTAACGCAGATCTTTCTCGAAGAGAAGCAGAGCGCGCTACTGATCCCTATCGGCCTGGCGGCCGGATTCGCTTTTGCCGCAAAATACACAGCGTTCCTGGCAATTCCATATGCCTTAGTTCTCGTCGCATGGGGCGGGCGGCGCCTCAGGCAGGTGTTCATTGTCGCCGCATGCGCGTTCGCAATCGCGATTCCGTGGCCCGCAAAGAACTGGATCTGGCTGCAGAACCCGCTTGCGCCTTTCTTCAACACCGTGTTCCCGAACCCGTACGTGCACGTGCAGTTCGAGAAAGACTATCGCGAGAACATGGCGCGATACGGACTGAAGTCGCTCAGCGCGATCCCGTGGGAGGTGACGGTTTCGGGCGAGCATCTCAACGGATTCCTCGGACCTGCGTTTCTCCTGGTCCCTCTCGGGCTACTTGCAGTCCGAAGGCGCGAGGGACGTCATCTACTCGCGGCCGGGTTGCTGTTCTCCGCGACGTACTTTACCAATATCGGTACGCGCTTTTTGATTCCAGTCGCTCCGTTCTTTGCGCTCGCGATGTCCCTCGTTCTGGGAGAATGGCGTCTGCTGGCAATCGGCATCGCATTGGCGCACAGCGTGCTTTCGTGGCCGAAGATCACGTACAAATACGCGCACAACTACGCCTGGCGGTTGCAGAAGATTCCCTGGAAATCAGCATTGCGAATCGAAAAGGAAGAAGCATTTCTCGAACGCTGCTGGCCGTGCGCGATCGCACGGATGATCGATCAGCGCACGGAGCCCGGCTCAACGGTGCTGGCGATGAACGGCGTTGCCGAGTCCTACACGACTCGCAAGATCCTCGTCCAGTTTCAAGCTGCGCCCAACACGGTGATCAATGATTCGCTGTATACCGGATTCATCGCCGACTACGCGCCAATTCATCATTTGACGTATCGCTTTCGCCCGCAACGCCTGCGTAAGCTGCGCGTGGTGCAAACCGAGACGCTCACCGACGCGCAGATGTGGAGCCTATCGGAACTCCGCGTACTCGACGCCGGCAAAGAGCTTCCGCGGGTCGCATCCTGGAAACTGCGGGCGAAGCCAAATCCCTGGGACGTGCAGCTTGCTTTCGACAATTCGCAGGCAACGCGCTGGCGTAGTTGGGAGGCCGCGCAACCCGGTATGTTCGTCGAGATCGACTTCGGAGCCGAGAGCAACGTGGATGCCATTCGCGTCGAGACGTCGCCGGATCAAAACACAAAGCTGGTCGTCGAGGGCGCGGGCGCGGACGGTGTATGGCGCAAGCTGACCGACCAGTTTGCACTGACAATCATTACGCCGCCAGACACGCTACGCCGCGCGGCGACGCGCGAAGTGCGCACGCGCGGCATCCGCTACCTGCTGCTCGCCGACGGTGATTTCGGATACGATGATTTCGTCGAAGACCCGGACGCTTGGGGCGTCAGACTCGTCGGAGTGCGAAACAAAGCGCGCTTGTATGAAATCATGGAGCCCGCCGTGAAAGGGATCCGGCCATGAAGCTATTCCTCGGAGTCGATGGCGGCCAATCGAGCACGACTGCGCTGATCGGCGATGCGCACGGTCGCGTGGTTGGCGTCGGCCGCGGCGGACCATGTAATCACATCAGCGGGCCCGAAGCGCGCGCCACGTTTCTCGGCGCGATTGGGGGCTGCGTGCGCGCTGCGCTAGGGAGCCTGACAACCGAAGCGCATTTTACCGCGGCCTGCTTCGGTTTCAGCGGAGGGGCCGAAGACAAGGGCCCGCTGCTCGATGAGATGCTCACGACGGAGCACCGGCTCGTTACACACGATGCGTTCATCGCGCTAACGGGGGCGACCGCGGGCGCGCCGGGCATCATCGTGATCGGCGGAACGGGTTCCATTGCATTCGGCCGCGGCGCGAGTGGACGCACTGCCCGCGCTGGTGGCTGGGGCTACGTTTTCGGCGACGAAGGCGGTGGCTTCGACATCACGAGAAGAGCACTTCGCGGCGCCTTGCGCATGGAAGAAGGTTGGGGCCCACCCACCGAACTGCGCGAGATGCTTCTGGCCGACACCGGCACCAAGGACGCGAACGATCTTATGCATCGGCTGTATACACCGGAGTTTGCGCGTCCGCGCGTCGCGGCGTTGTCACAACTAGTCGATCGAGCCGCGAACGAAGGCGACGAAGTCGCGCGCGAAATTCTGCTTGCGGCCGCCTCGGAATTGGCATTGCTCTCCGAAGCCGTTCGCAAGCAACTCTTCGCGGACCACAAAGAATGCCGAATTAGTTGGATCGGCGGTGTGTTTTCGAGCAAGCTCTTACGGGAGCGATTTCAGGCGCTCGTCGACATGACCGACGGCAACATTGCCGGTCCACCGCTGTTGTCGCCCGCGGCAGGTGCATTAATCGAGGCGTATCGACTAGCCGGTCTCCACGTAACCCTGACTGACATTCCCCGAAGCGAGAAAACATGAAAACAATCATTTCGATTCTGTTGGCAACCTCCTGCGCCTTTGGCGCCGAGCCCGATTGGGCCGCGGTCGAGAAGCACGCCCTCGAGTTTCTGCAAACCTACGTGCGGCTCGAAACGATCAATCCGCCGTCGGACACACGCGCGGCCGCCGAGCTATTCCGCAAGGAACTCGAAGCGGCCGGCTTGCAGCCGACGGTATACGCAGCAGGCCCGGAGCGGCAAACCAACCTCGTCGTCCGATGGAAGGGCCGCGACTCTTCGAAGAAGCCGCTGCTGTTGCTCAATCATTTTGACGTTGTACCCGTCGATCGCAAAGCCTGGCGTGTCGATCCGTTCGGCGGGCTGATTCAGGACGGCTTCCTCTGGGGCCGCGGAACGCTCGATATGAAAGGCGTCGGCGTCATGCAACTGATGGCGCTCATCCAAATGAAGAAGCTGGGGCTTGTTCCACCGCGCGACATCGTGATGATCTGCACGACCGATGAAGAGAGCGGCGGGGACCGCGGTATTAAGTGGATGATGGCGGAGCATCCGAAAGACGTGGATGCGGAGTACGTCCTCGACGAGGGCGGTCTCGGAACGCGTGACGTGATTGCGGCAGGAAAGCTCATGTACGGGATCGCGGTAGGCGAAAAGCAACTACTCTGGCTTCGTCTGCGCGCCAAAGGGACGGCAGGGCATGGATCGCAGCCAATTCCAGACAACGCCAACTTGATTCTGATTCGGGCGATCGAGAAAGCACTGGAGTATGGCGGCGCCGCCAAACCAAACGCCGTGGTCGAAGAGTTACGGAAAGCCGCTGGCGGTAAATTCGCGGACAACAAGTTCATTCGTGCAACCGAGAAGAACACGATCTCGCTTACGACGCTCGCCGCCGGCGTCGGATCGCCGCTGAAGCCCAACGTCATTCCGTCGAACGCCGAAGCGACCCTCGATTGCCGTCTCCTGCCGGGCGTCAACGCCGATGAATTTGTTTCCGAGTTGAAAGCAAAGATAAACGACCCGCGGGTGACGCTCGAAGTACTCACGACACCGGTCGACGCCGGCGCTTCGCGCACCGACACGCCATTGTTCGCGGCCATCCGTAAAGCGATTCAGAAGGCAGATCCAGGAGCGGTGGTCGCGCCGATGCTGGTGCCCTACGGAACAGATTCCGTGAACCTTCGGAAGAAAGGTATTGTCGCCTACGGCCTGATGCCGATGGTGATGGATCTGAAGACGATCGGAACGATGCACAGCGACGAAGAACGGATCTTGGTGGCGGAGTTCTTTAAGGGGCTGCGGATCTACTTTGACGTGCTGCGTTCGGAGTACTGAGGTCGAAGCAGGCCGTCAATGTGTTACCGTGCGTTTAACTTGACGCGCTCAACCCGCAGTTTCTTTTTCGCAGCGTTCTTCGCCCCATGCCTCGCCGCCCAAACATGGGAGCATCAGAGTGTTCCGATCCCGATGCGGGACGGCGTTGCCCTGCACACGGAGGTCTGGCGCGACACTTCGCGCACTGGCACGCTTCCGCTGCTGATCCAGCGGACTCCTTACGGCATCAAGCCCGAGAACTCCCTCAAAGGCCCATACCTTGAGTTGGTGAAGGGCGGCTACCTCTTCGTCTTCCAGGACATCCGCGGACGTTACAAGTCCGAAGGCGAGTTCGCGATGAACCGGCCGCTTGTGGACCATCGCGATAAGAAACTCATCGACGAGTCGACGGATACATTCGACACGATCGACTGGCTCGTGAAGAACGTGCCCGGAAATAATGGCCGCGCGGGCATCTTCGGCATCTCCTACGGCGGATTCCTGACCGTGATGGCGACGATCGATCCGCATCCCGCGTTGAAGGCCGCATCCGAGCAGGCCTCGCCCGCCGACATCTTTTGGAACGACGACTTCCACCACAATGGCGCGTTTCGGCTCAGTTATGGCTTCGAGTATTCATCGATGATGGAGACCGGCAAAGAGAACCACAACTTCCAATTCGGGGCCTACGACACCTACGACTGGTATCTGCGGCTTGGTTCGTTGAAGAACGTGAACAAGCTGTATTTCGACGGGCAGCGGCCGACATGGAACAACTTCGTCTCGCATCCCAACTACGATGCATTCTGGAAGAAGTACAACCTGCCGCAGCATTTAAAGAACATCACAGTGCCCAATCTGCACGTCGCCGGATGGTTCGATCAGGAGGATTTCTTTGGGCCAATTCGATTGTATGAGGAAGCCGAGAAGACTGACGCGAACCACAAGAACTTTCTGGTTTCAGGCCCCTGGAATCACGGTGGGTGGTCACGCGGCGACGGCAAAACTCTGGGCAAGATCGACTTCGGCAGTGACACGGCGAAGCACTTCCGTGAAGAGATTCAGGCTCCGTGGTTTGCGTATTGGCTGAAGGATGAAGGCAAAGGCAGTTTCCCGGAAGCGCAGATGTTCCAGACCGGCTCGAACGAATGGAAGTCCTACGACGCGTGGCCACCCACCAAAGGCATCACGAAACGCGGGCTGTATCTCCGCGACACCGGAAAGCTCGCGTTTGCAGCTTCGCCGGAGAACGGACCCGCGTTCGACGAGTACGTGTCCGACCCGGCAAAGCCTGTGCCGTATCGCCAGAGGCCGATTCCGCCGACGTATCAAGGCCCGGGCTGGACAACGTGGCATGTCGACGACCAGCGCTTTGTCGACGGCCGCCAAGACGTACTGACCTACACGACCGAGCCACTTGCGGAGGACGTTTCCATCGCGGGTCAGGTGATCGCGAACTTCTTCGCATCGACGTCAGGCACGGATTCGGATTGGATCGTAAAGCTGATCGACGTCTACCCCGATGCGTATCTGAAGGACGCGCCGATGGGTGGCTATCAATTGATGATTGCCGCGGATGTTCTGCGAGCCAGATTCCGCCATAGCCTGGAGACTCCCAAAGCGGTGAAGGCCGGCGAAGTCGTCGAGTACAAGCTCGATCTACTCACGCACAATCATCGCTTCTTGAAGGGCCATCGCATCATGGTGCAGATCCAGAGCACGTGGTTCCCGGTGATTGATCGTAATCCGCAGACGTTCGTGGCTAACATCTACGATGCGCCGGAGTCGGCGTACAAGAAGGCCACGCAACGGCTCTATCGAACGAACCGGTATCCGTCGCGGATCGTGCTGCCGGTTGAGAGCAACTAGGCAAGTTGCGGCGCCGAACGTGAAGACGCAGGATGACCGTATGGTCAACCGAGTCCTTACTGTCAGTAAAGTGCGGGCGGATCTCTACAGCCAGTATCATGTCCCTCCTTACGGTCGGGGTTCAGTGCTATCCGTGCGTTAGACCGCGCCGACATGCGATTGGCTCCGCTCAGGACATGCGACGCACGCACTAGCGAGGGTCGGCCATCGGGTGTACGATTTTGGGCGAAGCGTCCGGGTTGCTCGAAAAGCTAGCCGCGTAGTCGAGAAAGCGCCGCCGTTCAATCATGGAGCGCAGGGCAGCGACATCCATGCGCCCAAGATCCTCCACCGCCGCGCGATAGTGGATTGGCGCCGCGTTGACGCTGCCAAAAAGTGCTTGATTGTTGAGGATCATATGCCCGAAGGGCATGGTGCCTAATCCATCCGGCGCGCCAAGCACGGCCATGATCCCCAGCGGCGCCAGGCTCGGCAATGCCGCGAGTGCCGCCGTCGCCGATCCGCAGGCTTCAACGATCAAGTCGAACCGCGAGGACGCAGGCATGCACGTCAGGTACGTGACGCCGCAGTTCCGCATCCATTGTGCGCGCGGGTGATCGGCGGGTTCGGTTGAAAACACCTTCGTGTCGACGCCGCGCAGCAGCAGCGCCTGCGCTGCAAGCATCGCCAGCGGTCCGGCGCCTAGAACCAAGGCCTCGGCGATTCCCGCCTGGTGAAGTTCAAAGGCCCGCTCGATGGCCTTCTCGACCACGCTCAGCGGTTCGACGAGTACGCCGAACTCGGCGAGATGAACCGGAACACGAATCAGATCTTCTTCATCTTCGACGATCAGCGATCGCCAGAAGCCATGGCGGCCGGCAATACCGCTCTCCGTGTATCGCGCGCTCTGGCACAAGTCGGCGCGCCCTTGGGCGCACATCGCGCACGCCGGTTGGCAGCCGTGGCGGACAACGGGCGCAACCCAATCGCCGATATTGAGGCGAGTGGCATCGCGCCCTGTACGAACGACTTGGCCCACGCATTCGTGGCCAGGAATCAGAAACTTTGAATCGGCAGGGGGACGCCCGATCCGAAATGCGGCGAGATCGCGGTCCGTGCCGCAGACTCCGACTTCGTGGACGCGCACGAGGACATCGGTTTCGCGTTCGATCCTGGGCTCCGCGAGTTCGCGAATGCCGAGCTTCCGTTCCTGAAAATCGAGCGCCAGCGCACGCATGTCAATCACTTTTTCTTTGCGGTTACGACGAGCGACAGGCCGCGCCACGGCAGCACCGGATCAAGGCGCCGCCAGATCCAAACGGTTTTGTCGAAGATTTTGAGCGTCGGCTTGCTGATGCGACTGCGCCGCAATACTTTGCCTGAGAACCACCAGGCAAGCGCGCCGACTTTGTTGAGTTGCTGAATCCGCTCCACCTGGAACCCGGCTTTCGTCACGAGTTGTTCCAGTTCCTCCCGGGTGTACCTGCGCTTGTGCCCCATCGCGCGGTCAATCGAACCGAGCAGACCCTTGCCCTGCGGGGCCAAAACGACGATGTTGCCGCCGCTCACAATACAGGCGGCGAGACCGCGGAGCACTTGCTCGGGATCTTCCTGGTATTCGAGAACGTTGATGCATAGCGCGGTCTCGACGGAATCGGCAAACGGAATGTAGTCGGCGGGGTTGGCTGGATCCAACTGGAACACCTCTACGCTGGGCGTTTTCAGAAAGCGATTTCGCAAGGCATGCAGGTAGAGCGGATCCAACTCAGTCGCGATGTAGCGCAAGCGGCGCGACATCAGCCGGCCTGCGAGGTTTCCGATGCCAGCACCGATTTCGAGAACGCGATCGCCCAATTCCGGACGAAGTACGCGGGTGAGCCACGCGAGATATGCCGGCGTTCCCGTGAGGTTGTTGAGCATCCCGCGACCGTAGGAATGGACGTAAAGATCGTCGACCAGCCAGAAGTGCAGGATGACGCCCAAGGCCTTCACGCCGTCCTTCCAGCCAATCTTCTTGCCTTCTTCGTAGGTCCGCCCGTGGTAACTGATGGGGACCTCGTAAATGCGCAACTTGCGCTTCGAGCACTTCATCGTGATCTCAGGTTCGAAGCCGAAGCGATTGCTGCGAATCGGAATGCTCTTCAGAAGGTCCGTACGGAAGACCTTGTAGCAGGTCTCCATGTCCGTCAGATTGAGATTCGAGAACATGTTCGAAGTCAAGGTGAGGAACTTGTTGATCATCGAATGCCAGAAGGGCAGAATGCGGGTTCCATCGCCGGCCAGATAGCGCGATCCGAACACAGCATCGGCGCGGCCATCGAGCAATGGCTTCATCAGCACCGGATATTCGCTGGGGTCGTATTCGAGATCGGCGTCCTGGATGAGGCAAAAATCGCCGGTCGCTTTCTCGATGGATGTGCGGACGGCTGCGCCTTTTCCTTTGTTGACTTCGTGGCGAAAGAGCTTAATGCGAGGGTCGCCGGCAGCGAGCCGCTCAAGGATCTTGGAGGTTCCGTCCGTTGAGCAATCGTCGACGATGATCAGCTCGCGGTCGAGATCCGGCGGCAACGGAGCGGCCAGAACCATTGCAAGGCTACGCTCCACCACCGTGCGCTCGTTATAGACGGGAATTAGTATGGAAAGCAGCATGCGGGCCTTCTTAGTATAGAAGGCCCGCCGCTGCGACCGCTTGCTGCAATCCGGCTAGTGGGCGAAGGCTCCGACGCCGGGCTCGGGCATCAGCACAATCCCGGGCGGATAGACGTTGTTCAGCGTGAATTCCTTCCTGCTCTGGCAATTGATCAGGGTCGAAACGCGATCCTTGCTCGCAGCCTGATACGCACGCTTTAGCGCTTCGCGATAGTCTTCCGGCGTCTGGACATATTCGCCACGCGCGCCGACCGCCTCCGCCATCTTGTCGTAGCGAATGTTCTCCTGCGTGAGATACATGTGTAGTGAGCGCGGCGAACCCAGCGCCTGCGTGAAGGTGCCCCAGCAATTGTTGTTATTGACTACGCAGACGACGGGGATCTTGTATTTCGCCGCGGTGTCGAGTTCCATCAGGCTGTAACCCATGCCCGCGTCGCTGGTGAGAACGAAAACAGGGGCGCCCTGATAGGGCTTTTGCGGTCCGATGCCGCGTTGGACGGCGACACCGCAGCCGATCAGCATTGCGAGGTCCGGACCGATGGCGCCGTACTGATAGCCGCAAACGACCTGCTGGCCGGGCCGCATCGCGCGAATATAGCGTCCGGCATAGAGCGCCGTCGTCCAGCCACCCCAACCGGTCACCGTCTGCTTCGGATCGATGTCGCCCTTATAAAGGAAGTCGGCCATTTCTTTCGCAATGACGGCAGGATGCAGGTGATTCGTCGCGCGGCTGTGCTTCAGTCCAAGTTCGTAGACGTCGAGATTCTGCTTGTCGAACTTCGCTCGCGCGGTGGCGATTTCGCCGGTCCATGCGTCACGCTTTTTCGCCGAGAGCTTGTTGGCGAGCGCTTCGAGGAAGAACAATTCGTCGCTGACGATACCGAGTTCAAGAGGCCAGTTGCGGCCGAGATCTTCCTGCACCGGATGCACGCGGATCGCCTTTACATCCGCGCCGAAGCGATACTCACCGGGGCTGGGCATCGAGTATTGGCCGATGAAGATGACGAGATCGGCGCTCATCATGGCGTCGGGCGCGACGCTCATCGAGAGGCGATGGTCGTCGGCGAAGTGGCCGCGCATGGGGCCGGAAGAGACCACGCCGATGTCCTGGCGTTCGGCGACCTGCTTCAAAGCGTCCCAGGCTTTGCGCTGGAACACGCCTTGGCCGGCCACGATCATCGGGCGCTGCGCCTTCGAGATCATGTCGGCAATTTTATCCATATCCTTCGGGGAAGGATTCGCGCGGGATTCGGAACGATACTTCGACTTGTCGTAGAAGTCGGCGAGCGAGGCAGGATCGGTGAATCGCGCGCGCGCGACTTCACCCGGGAAGTCAAGGTGCACCGGGCCGGGCACGCCCGACTTCAGATTGCGGAACGCATAGGCGCCATACTCCCACACGCGGTTCGGCGCGATCAGCCGCTTACCGTACTTTTTGATGCCGTCGGTGAGCGGCTGCTGATACGAGGTCTGTACGAACGATTCGCGATCGTCGCCGGCGAGTTGCATGTTGCTCGCGAGCACCAGCAACGGCGTGCGGGCGGCGCTTGCGCCCGCGATGTTCATGATCATGTGCGTGAAGCCCGGGCCTTCGGTGCCGGAGCACGCAGCGACTTCGCCGGTGACGCGCGCGAAGCCATCGGCGGCCGCGCACATCGAACCCTCGGAGCGGCCGCCATAGGTTGGGATTCCGGCAGCGGCGATCGCGTTAATGACGGTGTAGTTGCCGGGGCAGCAGAAGAGAGCTTCGAGATTTTCGTCCTTGCAGAGTTTGGCGAAGACTTCGGCGCCGGTCATGCCGCGACCTTCGAAAGAGCCGACCTTCACGGCTTCGGCGAGCGTGCCGGGAATCTCTTTGGGGATCGCAATCGACGGAATCGGCGGAGCGGCATTCACCTGCGCGAGGCTGCCGAGCGTGGCGGCAGCGGCTCCGGCACCCCAGAGGAAGCGGCGGCGCGAGGCGGCGCGCTTTTCTTCTTTGCTCTCCGGTTTGCTCTCCGGCGCGATTGGGTTCTCCGTCGCGACGGGCATCTTGATTTCTTCGCTCATACCGGGCCTCCCGAAAATTCACGGACGTGGTGGGGGTGCCCGCGAAGGAACAAGCGGGCTTGTTCCCGAGGCTATCGAAGTACGCGGACCAGTGTCAATGGGCGCATCGTAAAGGTCCTTCAGGAGTAACCCGAAAACGCAAGCAGGCCGGCACAACGGCCGGGCTGCTTGTTCGAAACAGACTCGTGCTCTAGAACGGATACAGCAGCGTCGGAGCCGCCGCGACGGCGACCTCTTCCACCGCTACGTCTCCAGACGCCACCGCCACCGGCTGTTCCTGCGGCAGCAGCGAACGCAGATAGAGTCCGTTGTCGCCGAGGAAAATCTCGAGCTCCGACGGCCGTTGCAGTTGGCCCTGAATCAGAGCCTCCGACAACGGATCTTCGATGTACTTTTGCAGTGCCCGCCGCAACGGCCGTGCGCCGTAACTGCGATCGGTGCAGGTTTTCTCAAGGATGTACTTCGCCGCGTCCGGCGCGAGCTTGATCTTGATCTGCTTCGTGACGAGATTGAGGTTGATCGAATCGACCAGCAGCGTGACTATGTGCAGCAGGTCGTCGTCGGTCAGCGACGTAAACAGAATCACTTCGTCGAGGCGATTCAGGAATTCGGGATTGAAGGCTTTCTTCACTTCCGCCATCACCTGATCCTCGATTTTCTGGTTCTGGCCCGTCGGAGCGCTGAAGCCCATCGGATTGCGCCTGTCGAGGAAGCGCGCGCCGAGGTTCGACGTCATGATGATGATGGTGTTCTTGAAGTCCACCGTGTTGCCGAGTCCGTCGGTCAACTGGCCGTCTTCAAAGACTTGCAACAGGATATTGTAGACATCCGGGTGCGCCTTCTCGATTTCGTCGAGCAGGATGATCGAGTACGGTGCGCGCTTCACGCGTTCGGTGAGCTGGCCGCCTTCCTCGTAACCCACGTATCCAGGAGGCGAACCGATCAGCTTCGAAACCGAATGCTTCTCCATGAACTCGGACATGTCGAAGCGGATCAGGGATTTTTCACTGCCGAACAGGAATTCGGCGAGCGCTCGGGCGACTTCGGTTTTGCCGACGCCCGTTGGGCCGAGGAACAGGAACGAGCCGGCGGGGCGCTTCGGCGACTTCAGCCCGGCGCGCGAGCGGCGAATCGCACGCGCCAAGGCGGAGATGGCTTTCTGCTGGCTGATGACGCGGTGATGCAGTTCTTCTTCGATACGAATGAGCTTGGCGACTTCTTCTTCGCGGATCGCGGTCATCGGAACGCCGGTCCACCGCGCGACAACGTCTTCGATGTCGTCCTTGGTCACGATGCCGGTCGACGTGTCGTCGAGGTTGTACTTCTCGCGCAACTGGCGCAGATTCTCGCGCTCTTTGCGTTCTTCGTCCGAATAGAAACGCGCCTTCTCGAACTCGTGGTTCGCGATCGCGTTCTCCATCCGGTGCACGATGAACTTGATGCGCTTCTGGATGTCGGCGACATCGGACGGCAGCGTAGTCTGGCGCAGCTTGACGCGCGCGCCCGCTTCATCGATCAAGTCGATGGCCTTGTCCGGCAGAAAACGATCCGGAATAAAGCGCGACGACGCATACACAGAGGTCTCGATGCACTCGTCGGTGTACGCGACGGCGTGGAATTTCTCGTAGCGTTCTTTGATGCCGAATAGAATACGGATCGCGTCCGCCTCGTTCGGCGGCGGAACCTTCACGGCCTGGAAGCGACGCTCCAGCGACCGGTCCTTCTCAATCGATTTGCGATATTCGGCCGGAGTCGTTGCGCCGATACATTGAATCTCGCCGCGAGAGAGCGCCGGCTTCAGGATGTTCGCCGCGTCGAGCGAACCCTCTGCCGATCCCGCACCGACCAACGTGTGCAACTCGTCGATAAAGATGATGGCGTTCTGATTCTCCATCAACTCTTTCATGATCGTCTTCAGGCGCTCTTCAAACTGGCCGCGATACTTGGTGCCGGCGACGATCAGCGAAAGATCGAGCGAGAGAATCCGTTTGTCCGACAGGAACGACGGCACGTCGCCGTCGGCTATGCGCTGCGCCAAGCCTTCGACGATCGCCGTCTTGCCGACTCCAGGCTCGCCGATCAGCACCGGATTGTTCTTGGTGCGGCGGCATAGAATCTGAATGACGCGATCGAGTTCGTAGTCGCGTCCAATCAGCGGATCGAGAATCCCGTCGACGGCGGCCTGCGTCAGATCGCGACTGAATTCGCTGAGCAGCGAGCTTTCCTTCGGGCGGTTCGACGCCATCTTCTCAGAGCTCGTACGCGCGATCTCTTCCCGCACCTGCGAAAGCCGCAGACCGCGCTCATGCAGAATCTCGGCGGCGAAACACTTTTCTTCGCGCAGCAGGCCCAGCAGCAGATGCTCGGTGCCGATGTGCTTATGACTGAGGCGTTCGGCTTCTTCGGCACCGTAGGCCAGAACGCGTTTGCATTCATGGCTCAGCGGAAGATCGACCGAAGTCGACACCTTCTCGCGGATCGTCGTGTGCGCTTCGATTTGCTTCCGGATCGATTCGAGTGCGGCGCTCGATCGCAGAAAGCGATTGGCCAGGGCCTTGTCTTCGCGCAGCAAACCGAGCAACAGGTGCTCCGTCTCTATATAAGGACTGCCGAACTGGCTGGCCTCATACCGGGCGAAGAAGATTACTCTGCGGGCTTTTTCTGTATAACGTTCAAACATGATTCCTGCCATGCTCCGATGAGTCGGATGAAGCGATTGCGGACAAAGCGGCGGGGTCCAGCCGTCTAAGCTGGCCGCGCTCTAACTGTAAGATGCGGTCCGCGCGCTGCGCGAACGAAAGATTGTGGGTGACGTGGATGAAGGTAAGTCCGTGCGAGCGATGCAGATCCTCGAGTAAGGACATGATCATTTCGCCCGTCCTGGCGTCCAAGTTGCCGGTCGGCTCGTCGGCGAGCAGAACCATTGGATTCGCAACCAGAGCCCGGGCGAGAACGACGCGCTGTTGTTCTCCGCCTGACAACTCTCCGGCTCGATGCGAGGCGCGGTTTCGTAGTCCAACTTCATCTAACCTCGCCAAAGACACGGCGGCGGCCTTCTCTGGATTCTCGCCCCGTATCAGCAACGGCATCATCACGTTCTCCTGGGCCGAAAACTCCGGCAACAAGGACGGGATCTGCCAGACAAAGCCCAATTCCCGGTTACGGAACGCACTCAGTTCCGTTCCAGAAAGACGACAAATGTCTTTCTGCCCGAAGTATATCGCACCCCCGGAAGGACTGTCTAGACCACCCAGCAAGTGCAGCAGGGTACTCTTCCCAGCGCCGGATTCACCAACCAACGCCAGATGCTCGCCGGGCGCGACTTCGAGGTCGATGCCTTCGAAGATCACGAGATCCGCGCCGCCGGAACGATACTTCTTCGTAAGCTGCTCCACCCGGATCGCGGAAGACCCTGACATACCTCAAGGGTAGCATCCGCGCTTCGGCGGTCCGCCAACTTTTTGTGAAATTCAGTGCACGATGCGAAACATCCGGGTGCGATGCGCGATCCAACGAGTGACCCCACTTCGGTGGAATGGGTGTAGCGAACCGTAAAAAACATTTTCAACGGCAAATGTTTGGACTATACTCTAGGGGAATGGCAACCGGCGTGCACCTGGGAAAGCTTGAAGTTCCTTTCCTCGCGTCCACAAGAGGAGAATTCCATGTTTCGTAAGGGTATTTGCTGCAGCGTGATTTCAGTGGTCGCGTTGGTGTTGGGTTTTTCCGACACAGCGGCGGCGCAATTGACCGCGACTCCAGGGTCGTTCACCTTCAACG
Source organism: Acidobacteriaceae bacterium (assembly GCA_043788745.1). GTDB lineage: Bacteria > Acidobacteriota > Terriglobia > Bryobacterales > Bryobacteraceae > JBBQWZ01. The sequence goes on along the minus strand of JAYVTO010000083.1, from coordinate 1,696 downwards.
TGTCGAGCGGGTCGACGCAAACGACGCAAATTCAGATTCAGAGCACCAACGCCACGACCATCACGCCGGGAACCACCGTTCCGTGGCTTGGTGTGCAACCGGCGTTCTCGCAGAATATCGGCCCTAACTCGCCCGTCACCTTCACGCTCACCGCGAGCGCTGTCGGCTTCGCCAACGGCCAGACGCTGACCGGAGCTTTCCTCGTTGCCGGAGCCAGCCCCACTCCACTTAGCGTCAGTATTACGATGAACGTGGGAGGCAGCGCCGGAGGAACGCTTTCCTCGAATCCGGCCAACCTGGCGTTTAATGCCGCGCTCGGCGGCGCGTTCCCGAATTCGCAGACGGTAACGATTAGCAACAGCGCGCAAGGTGCGGCCACCTTTGCCGCCGCAGCCGTCTCCACCGGCAATTGGCTATCGGTCAATGCGACGCAAGGCACCACCGGAAGCGCGAGCGGCACGCTCACGGTCAGCGTGAACCAAAACGTCGGAGGCCTGCAGGCGGGTAACCTCGACGGCCGTATTGACATCACGTCGTCCGTCGGAAGCTTCTCGATTCCGGTGCGCCTGGTGCTATCGGGCGCGCCGACGCTGACCATTTCACCAACGGGTCCACTCAACTTCTTCTTCCAATTCGGCGGAACCAGCCCGCCGACACAATCCATCACGCTCACCGCCAGTGCCGGATCGATCCCCTACAACGTTAACTCCACCGCGTCCGCACCCGGAAACTGGCTCGTTGTGTTTCCGTTCGGCAGCAACGCCACCAGCGCGGGCGGCACCAGTACGATTACGGTAAGCATCAGTACAGCGAACCTGCAACCCGGCAACTACACGGGATCCATTAGCATCACCTCGCAGGGCGCGGGATCGTTCACCGTACCGGTGAACCTGCAGGTCAGCGTGAATCCGCTGCTGCAGGTTTCGCAGTCCTCCTTCACGATGAATGGAGCGGCGAACAGCACAACGGCATTGACGCAACAGGTTATCGTCACCAGTTCCGGAACTCCCTTAATCTTCTCGGCACTGGCGAACTCCGGAATCGCACCCGCGACTTGGCTCAGCGTGCAACCCACAGGCGGAACCACCGGCACACAGACCGGAACCCTCACGATCCGCGCCGATCCGACGAACCTCCCCGCGGGAACGTACAACGGAACCATCGTGCTGAATTCAAGCGGAGCCGCCAACAGCCCGACGATTCAAGTGACGCTCACGCTCAACAACACGCTGCTGCTGACTGTAAGCCCGCCCTCGTTGATCTTCAATTACCAAACGAATCAGGGCAATCCGGTGTCGCAGGTCGTCTCGCTGACCAGCAACGGCGCGGCCCAGCAGTTTACCGTCACCGCCGCGACCTCGAACTGCGGCAACTGGCTGTCGGCGATCGCGCAGAACTTCCAGACGCCCGGCAGCATCCTAGTGAGCGTCAGCACGCAGCAAGGCGGCTTCACGCCCGGCACTCCTTGCCAGGGAGCGGTAACGGTCACGCCTTCGGGTCAGGGCGCTTCGCCTTTGACGATTCCGGTGACGATGAACATCAGCACCACCGCGCTGCTCAGCGTCAGCCCGGCGTTCCTCTCGATCACCGTGCCCGCCGGCCAGGATCCGTCTTCGCTTCCGCAGGTCGCCCTCGTGAGTACCGACCCCGCGAACTCGATCAACTTCGGAACCAGCGTCGCGCCGGGTGCCTCCTG
>JAYVTO010000082.1:0-12483 GCA_043788745.1 Acidobacteriaceae bacterium | reverse complement strand
CAGGCACGCAAGCTTCATCAAATCAGGAACATGCAGAGGCCTCTGGCTTCGTTCCGCCGCCCCCGTCACCGGCCCCGGACGGTACCCAGGCGCCACTCAATGATTCGCCAATAACCGGTGCACACACGCTGGAATTAGTCAAAACGAACGAGGAAAACGCCGCCTAATAGCCCACAACCCAACGTCAATTCACCAGGCAAAAGCCCGAACTGTGCCCGGAGGCGCACACGCCAGCATCCCGAGGCGCGACCGTAAGGTCGCGCGTACTAATCCCCCCCGCCGAGGCGCGACCGTAAGGTCGCGCGGGTCGCGCGTGAGTCCTCTATGATCCCCGCCCCTGATACTCAGTGCTCCGGCTCGCCGGACGGTCGGGGTGCAAGGCGAAGCCGCTTAGGTCCCCTCCTTGATGGGGCTGGGCGGCATCTAGAAGCAGCCGCGCCCTGACCGCGCGCGGGGTTACATCAGGCACTAACAGGCACCACATGGGTGAGATCCGCTCACTCTCCATAAACCACCTTGTAAGTGATTGATTTCGAATGCCTCAATTCTTGGTGCGGCGCGAGCGCTTCGCGGTTGATCGGTGCACTGTTGAGTCCGCTCCCGACGCGGCCCTTCGGGCCGCTTTGGTCGCGGCTCGGATTTGTCGCATTTCTTCGCCTGCTCGCAGCAACCCCGCATGAATTGGTTCATGGTGGTCATGCCGCGCCCGCGCGGCGCCGACTTCGTTTGCGGTTCTTTGTTGCGGGGTGGGGGCGCTCGCTAATGGCGGACGCACTGATAGCGCCGAACCGCGACGCTTACGGGCGCCTCGCTCTCCCGACGCCGACGCGGCCGCCGCGTTGCCATTTTCACTCGTTGCTTAGAACGCGATCTTCACGCCGAACTGCAGGCGCCGCGGATCGAACGTCGAAGAGAAGCCAAGCGGCGCGCTGGCCGGTAGGCTCTTGTCGCCGCGAACGTTGAAGACGTTCTCCGGGAACGGACCAACCAGATACTTAGGATTGTTGCCGACGCTCAGGTTGTTCACGACCGCGAAGTTGGTGTGATTCAGAAGATTCACGCCTTCGATGATCGCCTCGACGCGAATGCCGCGCTCGCGATTCACGAAGATCTGCTTGTTCAAGCGCATGTCCCAGCTGTAGAAGCTGTTGCCGAGGCCGGTGTTGCGGCTGGCGAAGATCGCGCGGTCTCCGCCATGCGCATCGCCATTGAGGTCGCCACCGAGCAGCAGCGTGAACGGAATTCCGGACCGCATGTATACGATCGGGGACAGCGTAATGTCCCCGAAGATGTGGCCCATCATGCCGCCGTCACCGCCCGCTTTCCAGGGGCTGTTGAAGACGCCGTTGAACACAAAGTTGTGCTTCACGTTGAAAGTCGACGAGGCGCGCTCGAGCTTCAGGTTCGTCGGATCGTGCGCCGCGAACGCCGAGTTGTAATCCGTCACATCGTCGATCGAGTGGCTGAACGTGTAGTTCGCCTGGAACGCCGTGTACCGCGAGTAACGCTTGGTGAGCGACACCGTCATCCCGTTGTACGCCGAGTTTCCGATGCTGCTGTAGTTGTTAAACTGCGCGATTGTCGGATCGATGCGAGTAAACGTCGGACCGACGCCCGCGCGGATGTTTCCGGTCGGCTTGTAGTTGATTTCCTGGTCGAGCTGGATGTGGATGCCGCGGTAGTAGTTGTACGCCACGTCGAGCGCGAAGTCCTTCACCAGTTGCCGCGTAATCCCGAAGTTGAACTGCGCGGAGTAGGTGTTGCGATACTGACTCGCCGCGTCGAACACCACCCGCCCGTTGCTCTTCGACCCGGTGGAGATACCGAGCGCCTTTACGTCGGCTTCAGAGATCCCAATGAACGGCAGTTTGTTCGCCTTGACGCCGGCGGCCCATGCCCCAACGGACGATTGTGAATCACTGAAGATCTTGAAGATCTGGTTGATATAGGTCCCGCTGTCGTTCAGCAGGTTGGTGAGGTAGTCGATCTGATAGCCGACTGGCGCGCGAAAGAGTCCGCCACCTCCGCGGATGACCGTCTTCTGATCGCCGAACGGATCCCATGCGAAACCCAAGCGCGGCGAAGCGTTGGTGTAAGTTTTGAGCGGCTTCGGTTCGGAATCGACATCGAGGCGCACCCCGTAGTCAACCGTGAAGTGCGGAGTCACCTTCCACGAATCCTGCACGAACAGGCCGAGAAACTTCGCCCAATCCGTCCACTCCGGATTATTAAAGCCCTGCCGATAGGTGAGCGGCAATCCAAGGTTGAACGACTGCAATCCATTCAACGTCGGAATGCCCGCGGCACCGCCGTTGAACCCGACCACTGCTGCCTGATCGGCCGGCGCCAGTCCGGAGATGGCGGGGAAGACACCCGGCGAGAATCCCCAGCTGCCGCTGAACCACAGGGCGTTCACGACGTTGTAGCGAACGGGACGATAGGATCCGCCAAATTTCACGAAGTGCTTGCCTTTGATCCACGACATCGAATCCTCAAACTGGAAGCGCTTCTCGAACGTGTTGAACGGCGCAGTGAAGGAACGGCCAAAACTTCCGACGCCGCCGATACTCAGCTCCGCGCCCTCCGGATTCACGGAACTCGTCTGCGCCGCGGTACCGGGCGAAAACTGGAACCGTGCCTGGTTAATCAGGTTGGGACGCACATTGCGCGTCCAATTTACTAACGCCGTGTAGTCGTGCGAGCGCAACAAAGTGCTGTTCGAAATGCAAGTCGGCGCGCTGGCGCAGAGGTTGCCGGTTTCGCTGTGCCGGAAGTAGTTGAAGCGGCCACTCAACGTATCGTTGCTCGAGATCTGGTAATCGATCTTGGTCGTGAACTGGTGATCGCGGAAGCCTTGCGAAAAGGTGCCCTCGTCGCGCCGCAGCAGTGCCATCGTGTTCGCATAGCTGGTCGTCGTGAGTTGCGAACGCAACACGCCGCCTATGCGCTGGATGTTTGCATCGGGACTGGCGGCGATGCGATTGAGGAACGCGTTCTGCCCGGCGTCCGGATTGAGGAGCGCGGCGTTGTCGGTGAAGCGGCGGAAGCGCGCGTTGCTCGAACGCGGGAATTCGTACGACGTGAAGAAGAAGAGCTTGTTCTTGACGATGGGCCCGTTCGTCGTGAAGCCGGGATACACCTGCTGGTCGAACGCCTTCTTCGTATTGCGATCGAAGTAGTTTCGCGCCGACGTTTTCTGGTCGCGGAAGAACGTGTACACACTGCCGTGGAAGGCGTTGGTGCCGCTTTTCGTGATGACGTTCAACGCGGTGCCCGACGTGAATCCGAACTCGGCGGCAAAGCCGTTGCGGTTCACCTGGAACTCCTGGACCGACTCCGGGCTCACGAAGAATCGCGGTTCGCCGTCGCCGAACTCGTTCTCGCCGCCGTCGACGGTGATGAGATTCGAGCGGCCATTCGAGCCGCCGATCGAGAAGCCCGTACTTCCGAAGTTGAAGTTGCCGTTGCCCTGCGCGCGCGGTGCGTTCGAACTGGCAACACCGGGCAGCGTGTAGACGTATGCGAAGAAGTTGCGACCGATGTTCGGCAGCGATTCGATTTGGCGCGTTTGAATCGTATTCGCCTGCTGCGTCCGCTCCGTCTCGACGAGTGCGGGTTCGGCGGTGACGAATACCTGCACGCCCACCACGCCGACCTTCACCGGCAGGTCGAGAACCGCGATCTGGCCGACTGTGAGAGAAACGCCTTTCGCGATAGACGTTTCAAAGCCAGCGGCGGAGACGATGACGTCATAGGTCCCGGGAGGAAGGAACGGAAGCTGATAGGTGCCATTCGCATCGGTAGTCACCGTGCGTTCGGTGCCTTGGCCGGTGTTCACGGCCTTGACCGTGGCTCCCGCTACGACGCCGCCGCTTTGGTCGGTGATCACTCCCTTCAGCGCCGACGTACTGACGTCGGCTTGCCCAAAAAGAGAAAAAGCGCTCAAAGATATCACTGCCAGAGCGCGAACGAAAACATCCCAGTTACGAAAGAACAGGCGCACGGAGCCTCCCTGAGTTAGAACTGCATCAACTCTATTTGAGGTCCTACAGATTGTCAATAGAAATTTACATACGCAAGCTTACATGGGCGGCCTTTCTGCTTGAGGGCATTGAATCGCCCGGTCCGCCGCGCGGCCTACCTTACGGCTTGAACGGCTATGACTCCTGTCTCAATGAGTTGGGAGTCTGGATTGGAATACGCTGGTTTGACAGCGAAGACAGTTCTTCCCTCTCGAGGCCAGGGACCCCGTTGCTTCGTGACGATGCCAAGCCAGAGCTTAGCCGCCTTCCATCATCCGCATACCGAAATACACTCCGCCAACCAGCATCAGTGTGATGAGAGCCGTTAGGCCCCACCGCATGTACCGCTCGCGGGGAGATACTTCGCGTGCTTCGTCTTTCTTCATTTGCTCGTCGAGGCTGTCGAACATAGAGCGAACCCCCTCCGGCGCGGAGGCGCCGGAATCTGCCGTTAGTAGGCCGAGCGAACGAGTGGCCCGCCGCAAATTGCCTGTGCAATCCCGTTTCGAGCGCGACTCACGGATATGATTTCGATTTGAGTATACGCCCACTTGCGCACGATGGGAAGGGGCTTGCGCCGCACCGGGCTAGGCGCGGCCGCTTGCCATTTTTCGGGCAACGAGCATGGCAAGTTCGAGGGCTTGTTCCCAGTTGAGCCGCGGATCCACTTCGCTCAAGTAGGCCACCGTGAGATCGTCATCCGTCAGACCCCGCGCACCGCCGGTGCACTCGGTGACGTCGCCGCCGGTGAGCTCAATGTGGACGCCCCCGAGATACGAACCCTCGGCGGCGTGCACGTCGAACGCGATTTCGAGCTCGCGCCGGATGTCTTCAAAACTGCGCGTCTTGATTCCGCCGGCGGTGACGCGTGTGTTGCCGTGCATCGGATCGCAGATCCAGAGCGCGCCGCGGCGCGCGCGGCGCACGGCTCGAATCAGACAGGGAAGTTTCTGCGCAATGTCACGCACTCCGAACCGGTGGATCAGCGTCAGGCGTCCGGGCTCATCGGCCGGATTCAATGCTTCGACGAGCGCGGCCAGTTGCTCCGGACTTGTGCTTGCGCCGATCTTCAATCCAATCGGATTCACAATGCCGCGGAAGTACTCGACGTGAGCGCCGTCGAGCGAAGAGGTGCGCAGGCCGACCCAGGGGAAATGCGCGGAGAGGTTGAACCAGCCGTGACGGCGCGGAACCTCGCGCGTCAACGCCTCTTCGTATCCGAGGTGCAAACCCTCGTGGCCCGAAAAGAAGTCGACGCGATCCAGTTCGCCCGCTCTCACGCCGAGAATGCTCTCCATGAACTGCAACGATTCCGCGATGCTCGAGGTGATGCGGTGGTATTCGTGCGCCAGGGGCGAATGCTGCGCAAACGCGAGATCCCAATATTCGGGGTGATGGAGATCGGCGAAGCCACCCTTCACGAGCGCGCGAATGAAATTCAACGTCAACGCCGAACGCTCGTAGCCCCGCAGCAGCAGTTGCGGATCCGGCTCGCGGTCGGCGGCGGTAAAGGGTGCCCGATTGACGATATCCCCGCGGTAGGCCGCGAGCGAAACACCGTCGCGCGTTTCCATGTCGGCGGAGCGCGGCTTCGCGTACTGGCCAGCAAAGCGCCCAATGCGCGTCACGGGCTTGCGGCTGCCTTGGACCAACACAAGGCTCATCTGGAGGAGGATTTTGAGCTTCGCCGTGATCGAGGCCGAATTGCAGTCCGCGAAGGATTCCGCGCAGTCGCCGCCTTGCAACACGAACCGCCGGCCCTGCTGCGCTTCGGCGAGTTGCTGCTTCAAGGCGAGGACTTCCCAAGACGTGACAAGCGGCGGCAGCGTTGCCAGTTCATCGAGAACACGCGCCAGGGCAGCCGAATCCGCGTAGGTCGGCTGTTGCAGCGCGGGCTTGGTTCGCCAGGATTGCGGAGACCAGCTAGCCGGACCGCCCGGCCGGACCTCAAGTGTCGCCATGAAATCTCAGCGTACCAGAGCCAACCACTCACTCACCCCATCCACTCACCCCATCCCACTTGACGAACGCGGTGCGCGGCGTCGAAATAGAAGGATGCGCTATCACCTCGCTCAAATGAACGTGGCCCGGCTGCGGGCGCCGCTCGACTCGCCCCTGCTCGCGGACTTCGTCGAGCAACTGGCACCCATCAACGCCATCGCGGATGGCGCTCCCGGGTTTGTTTGGCGCTGGGCCGGCAATAGTGTCGACATGACGGAACTCCTTAATCTCTCAGTTTGGGAGAACGCCGACGCGCTGTTTACGTACACCTACAAATCGAATCACGTCGAAGTCTTTCGGAGTCGCGCGAAGTGGTTCGAGCCGCCGACCGCCGCGTCATTCGCGATGTGGTGGATTCCGGCGGGACACCAGCCGACCGCCGCAGAAGCCTATGCGCGCCTCGCATGGCTGCGCGCCCGTGGACCAGGGCCATTCGCATTCTCCTTCAAGGAACGCTTTCCGGCCTTCGCGGAACCGCCGGTGCCCGAGGCCGGCGAGAGCGCCATTTCGTGGGATGGACGCATCCTCCACTCCGCGGCCAATACTCCAAATGGCGACGTCCGCGCCGCGACGATTTTTGCGTACAGGCAGCAGGGCCGCAAGGTGTGGGCAACGTACGAAGGCCCCGGGGTCCACTTCGGGAGCCTGGTCGCGTCGGCGGATGCCGCGGGCAAGCTCGACATGCGTTATCAGCACGCGAACGACGAAGGCGTCTCGCGCGAAGGCCGGTGTGTGTCGACGCCGGAGCTGCTTTCCGGCGGCAAACTGCGCGTCACCGAAGATTGGTATTGGGCGAACGGCGATGCGGGCCGCAGCATCCTCATCGAAGACGGCGTCAAGCAGGCTGAATTCGCACTGCTCTAACGCCTATACTGGGCGCGATGGCACAGATCGCGAGTACGCCCGAAGTCTTTGACGCTGTCATCGTTGGCTCCGGCGCAACCGGAGGCTGGGCGGCAAAGCAACTGACCGCCGCCGGAATGCGCGTGGTGCTGCTTGAAGCCGGGCCAAAGATCACGCCGCAGGACTTCACCGAGCATCAACAGGATTGGCAGACGCCTTATCTGAATCTCTCGCCGAAGATCCGCGAGGACCGGCCGATACAGAGCCTGTGCTATGCGTGCACCGAGCACAACTACAAGTTCTTCGTGAACGACCACGAGAACCCGTACACGCAGGACAAGCCCTTCCACTGGATCCGCCTGCGAGCACTCGGCGGCCGCACGCTCAGTTGGGGCCGCCAAAGCTATCGCATGTCGGACCTCGATTTCAAAGCGGCCTCGCACGATGGCTACGGCGACGATTGGCCCATCTCGTACGCGGACCTCGCGCCCTATTACGATCAGGTCGAACGCTACGTCGGCATCAGCGGCCAAGCCGAAGGCCTTCCGCAGTTGCCCGATGGCCAGTTTCTTCCGCCTATGGAGATGACGTGCGGCGAGAAGCTCGTCAAGCGCGCCGCGAAGGAGAAGTTTGGCCGCACGGTCACGATCGGGCGCGCGGCGGTTTTGACGAAGGCGCACAACGGGCGCGCGGCCTGTCACTCTTGCGGTCCGTGCGAGCGCGGATGTTCGACATTCTCGTATTTCTCGAGTCCGTTCACGACGATCGCGGACGCCATGAGAACCGGGCGCATGACGCTGCTGACCGATGCCGTAGCCGCGCAAGTGATCCTGAAGGAGGGCAAAGCGGCCGGTGTCTCCTACATCGATCGCCTCACGCGCGAACCGCGCGAAGTGCGCGCCAAGATCGTGCTGCTTTGCGCGTCAACGCTGGAATCCACGCGGCTTTTATTGAACTCCGGCATCTGCAATTCGAGCGGCGTGCTTGGCTCGTACTTGATGGACCACGTCTTTAACGCGTTTTCAACAGGGCGTCTGCCGATGCTCGAAGCAAAGCCGTGGCTGGGCCGTCCGCATCGCCCGAACGACATCTACATCCCGCGCTTTCGCAACGTCAGGGACTCGCATACGAACGGCTTCCTGCGGGGCTACGGGTATCAAGGCTGGAGCAATGCGAACCCCGAATATGATGCCGCGGGCTTTGGCAAAAGCTACAAGCAAGCGGTTCGCAACGGCTATTGGGACGTCACGCTGCTCGGCTTCGGCGAATGCCTTGCGCGCAAAGAGAACAAGGTTGAGATCGACGTCAATCGCGTCGACGCCTGGGGCGTTCCGGTGCTGAAGATGCAGATGGAGTATGGCGACAATGAGCGGCGCATCCATCTCGACGCGCAGCAGCAAGGCGCCGAAATGCTGGAAGCCGCCGGCGCGAAGGACGTGACGATGTACGGCGAAGTCTCAACGCCCGGCTTCTGCATTCACGAAACGGGCACGGCGCGCATGGGCCGCGACCCCAAGACGAGCGTCGTGAACCCATACTGCCAGGCGCACGACGTCGAGAACATCTTTGTCACCGATGGCGCATGTTGGGTGTCGAGTTCGAACCAGAACCCGACGCTGACGATGATGGCAATCACGGTGCGGGCCTGCGACTACATCCAACACGAGTACGCCAAGCGAATGGTATGAGCCCGGCAATTGGGGAACCGAAACTCGGTGAACAAAGTAGCACGCCGGCTTGTCGGCACCCGCAATTCAGTGCGCAGAGCGCGCGTGGACAGCAGGCTGCGGTTCCGGTGAACTGGTTCCTCGAACGGGAAGCGTTCCGCAGCGTGGCGAAAGCCAAGTGACGCGCTTATTGCGCAGGCTTCGCCTCAGGAGTAGTCTTCGGTTCCGCCTCGCCGCGATGGCAGGTGAAGCACGTCACGTGCATCTTTCCGTCGGAAAACTTGCTATTGAGATCGCGGGTCATCTCGATCATCTTCCGCGCGACCGGTTTCTTCGGATTTTCTTCGCTCGCGAACTTCCCTTGGATGTGGCAGAAGTTGCACTGGACTCCAAGACCGATGGTGAACGCCTTCATGATCTGCGCCACTTCAGGGCCGGTGGTCGCCTTCAGGAGCTTAAGGTTCGTGGGATCTGGAATCCGCGGGCGTTCTTTTTCCTGAGCCACTTTCTCTTGCGCCACGCCGGACGCCAATCCCAGCAAGCAAATCACGGTAATGCGCATCGCGCCGGTCCATCGCAAAGTCGTCGTTGTCATTGGCGCTTGCTTAGTTGCCTCCGCCGGTCTTCTTTTCCGCCGAAGGCAGCGGAACGGGCAGCGGAATCGCTTGCACTTCCGGCGTGATCTTTCCGGCAAACAGATCCACGCGATACTCGGCCGTACGGAAGCCCAGCGACTTCGCGAAGCTGTCGAGGTCAGCGCCTGCCGCGTAATCGGCCGGCGTGCGCCGGTCGTAGACTTGCGCCTTTGCCGCCACCACGCACTGGTCGGACCGGCAGTTGTGCGAATTCGGCGAGCCCAACTTCTCGAGCAGCGCAGCCGTCTCCGGATGCGGCTGGCCGAACCGCGTCGGTCCATTCGCCATGTCGGCTACGGAATCGCCGCCCTTGCTCTTCACGTCGGTCCGCGCGCCTTTGTCGACCAGATACTGAACCATCACGTTGTCGCCCAAGTACGCCGCACCGTGCAGTGCCGTGTAGCCTCGCAGGTCGGCGGCGTTGACATCGTTGCCCAACTCAACGCAGTACTTCACGGCTTCGACCCATGGATACGGCGCGTTCACGCTCCAGTTGCCTGCCCAGCCGATTCCCGCCGCGGCATGCAACGGCAGATCGCCGGCCTTCGTCGCGATCTTTGGATTCGCGCCATGCGCGATCAGCAGCCGCATACCCACGATGTCGCTCGACTGCGCGGCGCGCCAAAGCGGCGTCGCGCCTGCCGGATCCACCCACGTGTAGTCGTTGGTGAACGCGCGGAACCACGGCTTCTCGGCGACGGGAGCATCGACGTTTGCGCCCTTGTCGAGTAGCGCCTTCATCAACACCAAGTAGGTGACTTTCTGCTGCTCGGTGCTCGGCTGCGGATACCAGGCTTTCGGCGCCCACTGCACATCGATCGTCGCATATAAAGCAGTGATGCCCGTGATGCTCACGAGATTCGGATTCGCGCCACGATCCAGCAAATACTTGCCAATTTCGAGATGCCCGTTGATGATTGCCATCACCATGGGGCTCATCTTGTCGCCGGCGCTGATCTGATTCACGTTCGCGCCCGCCTCTACCAATGCGCGCACGGCGCTTATGTGGCCTTCGCGCGCCGCGAACAGAAGGGGCGACATGCCGCCCATGAAATCCGCGCCGATCTTGCGCGGCGCCCGCGCCGCCGCGTCGCCCGCGCGCACTCGCGCTTTCGCCGGGCGGTAGTCGGCGGTCGTGAACCCCATCGACTTCGCGAACACATTCAGGTCTGCCTTTGTCTCTTCGAGGGTCGAACCCTTGGGCGCCGCGGGTGCCGCGGGTGCCGCGCCTGGTTTGTCGTCGACGACATTGCCGTCCTGATCGAATCGCACGCGCTCCAGCTTTCGCACGTTGGTCGAAGCATTCAGATTCGCGCCCCGCGCGGCCAGCAATCGGATGGCGGCATCGCGATTCAGCGCTGCTGCAAATATCAGCGCCGTTTGACCGCTTGCCGATTCCTTCGCGTCGATCTTCGCACCTTTGTCGAGCAGCACCTTCGCGGCGTCCACACTGCCGGATGCGGCCGCGATCATCAACGCCGTCGTGCCGTTTGCGTTGGTCGAATTCGCGTCCGCGCCCGCCGCAAGCAACGCCGAGATCACGTTCGCGCTGCCGTTTTCGCAGGCGAGAAATAGCGGCGTCACAGCGCCGTTGCGCGTCGCGGCCTTGACGTCCGCGCCGGCATCGAGCAACAGTTGCGTCAACTTCAGATCGTCGCGATACACCGCCCAATGCAGCGCCGTCATGCCGTCGCCCTGCGGCGCTTGGACGTCGGCCTTCGCAGCGACCAGCGTTCGTACGGCTTCCCGATCGCCATTCATGGCCGCGTCCGCGACACGCGAATCGCGCGCCGCGCACAACGCCATCGCGTTCGCTACAACAAGGATAAAGATCCGCGCCATGGTCGCCGTCCCCCTAGATCGCGATCGTGCCGTTGCTATCGCCCAGCTTGTCCATGTTCATGCCAAGCTTCTGCATCATCGTCAGCAGCACGTTCGCCATCGGCGTGCCGTCTTTCGTGCGGACGTGGAGATTGCCCTTGATCTTGCCACTGGCGTGTCCCGCGAGGAACAGCGGCACGCGTTTGTGGTTGTGCACGTTCGAATCACCCATCGGGCTGCCGTACATCACCAGCGAGTGATCGAGCAGGCTGCCGTCGCCATCCGGGGTGTTCTTCAACTTCTCCAGGAAGTATGGAATCAAGCTCACGTGATACTTGTTCAACTTGGCGAATTCCGCAATCTTGTCCGGAGTCTCGCCGTGATGCGAACACGGGTGGAACGGCGTCTTCACGCCGCTTTCCGGCCAGACGCGGCCGCTGACATCGCGGCTCATCTTGAACGCGGAGACACGCGTCGTATCGGTCATGAACGCAAGCGCCTGCAGGTCGAACATCAGGCGCACGTGCTCTTCATAGGAATCCGGCACGCCCAGCGGAGCCGCCGGCAGTTGCCGAGCCTCGCCGCTTGCGTTGTACTTTTCGATGCGCTGAATGCGGCGTTCGATCTCACGAACATCTTCGAGATACGAGTCGAGCCGGCTGCGATCGCTTGCGCCCAGGCCAGTCTTCAATCGCGCCACATCGCGCGAAATCCAATCGAGAATGCTGCGATTTACTTTCTGCCGGGCCGATCGATCTTCCGGAGTACCGCCTTCGCCAAACAGATTCTCAAACGCCATGCGCGGATCAAGCGTCATCGGCAGCGGGCTTGTTGGAGACGCCCAGCTAATGGTATCCGCATAGACACAGGCATAGCCGTAGTCGCAAGCGCCCGACGCATCGACCATCTCGATGCACAATTGAATCGACGGCAGCGGCGTGTCCTGCCCAAACTTCTGCGCGTACATCTGATCGATCGACGTGCCGACGTAGTAGTCTGAACCTTCGGTCATTTTCGGATGCGCCGCGGTCAGGTAGACGGCGCTGGAGCGGAAATGGTCCGCGCCTTCTTCGTTGGCCGCCCAGGCCGTCGCGGGATGCAGATCCGTGTCGCTAACGATCGTGATGTAGTCGCGATACTTCTCGAGCGGGGCGAGCGACTGGCTCAACTCGAAATCCGAGCCTTCTTTTTCCGGAGACCAGTAGTGCTTGTTTGACCCTTCGCCGGTGCTGCCCGCGGAGCCATGCACCATCTCGATACAAGCCAGTCGCGATACCGGATTCGCTGCTGTCTTTGCCAGCGGAGTCTGCGCCGGCACCATCGACTCAAGCAACGGCAGCCCCAGTGCGATGCCTGCGCCGCGCAAAACCGTGCGCCGCGACAAATGCTTTTTCGTGATGTACATATCTCTCTCCTAGCTCCTGCCGAACACCGAGGCGCGACCGTAAGGTCGCGCGTACGAGCCCATCCGTCTCGGCTAAAGTTACTACGCGC
>JAYVTO010000081.1:0-10402 GCA_043788745.1 Acidobacteriaceae bacterium | reverse complement strand
GGGTTGTCTGGGGCGTTGGCAACCCCGCCCTTCAGGGCGGGGTTGTCCCCGGGCTTTAGCCCGGGGACGTTCTTGCCGGTTGTCGCACGAGTTGGAAAGCGGAGCGATCCGTATGTTCGCTCGCTATGCTTCGGATAGAGGGAAAGATGACCGCGGACAATCTGGCTGAAGTGATTAGGACGCTGGCTCCGGAGGATCAGGAATCGGTCATGCAGTTTGTGCTGATCGCGTTCAAATACCCGCGTACCAGGAATAACCGCCTTCCGGTGACGCCGACCCCAAGCCTTTGCCGAAGCTCTTCAGGCTGTCGGTGACCACCACCCGATTGATGAACTTCACGCTCTTATACCCGAGTTGCCGCGGCACGCGCATGCGCAGCGGACCGCCGTGGCCCATCGGCAGGTCCACTCCATTCAGCGTGTGGGCGACGAGCGTTTGCGGATGCAGGGCGTCCGCCATGTCGATGCTGTCCCACCAGTCGCTTTGTTCCGAGAAGTAGGCGATGTACTTGGCTTGCGGCGAGACGCCGGCGAGATCGAGGACGTGCGAGAGCGGCACGCCGGTCCATTCCGCGATGTAGGTCCAGCCTTCTTCACAGGCCAACTGCGTGATGTGGGTGTGCGACGGCTGACTCTTGAGATCGGCGACCGAGAACTTCGCGGGGCGCGCCACCATGCCTTCGATGCTGAGACGCCAGCCGGCAAAGCCGCCCGCTTGGAGGCGCTTGTATTCCGCGGTCATTGGTGCGGTCTCGTTGGCGAAAGACGGTTTCGAAATCTGGTCGCGAGAGAACTCTCGCGCCCTGGAGTGGCGGGTTAAGAGACGTTGCGACGCATAAGTTAGCGCTTCGCCCGGGCCGTAGACGCCAGAGGAGTCGGGCGCGAGGAGGCCGTTTGCTTCCGCAAGTTTGGTGAGTCCGGCTGCGCCGGCGGCGGTACCGAGTCCGGCGGCGATTAGTTTGCGTCGTGAGAGATTGCTCATCGTTGCTCCCTATTTAGATGACGGGTCTAGATGCCGGCGTACCAGGAATAGCCGCCCTTCTCCGCTTGAAACGAGCCCAGGCCCTGGCCGACGCCGATCAGGCTATCGGTGACCAACAGGCGCTTGAGGTGTTTGACGTTCTTATAGCCGAGTTGGCGCGGGAGCCGCATGCGCAGCGGACCGCCGTTCCCTGGAGGCAGATCGCCTCCGTTCATGCCATACGCAATCAGGGTCTGCGGATGCAGCGCGTCCGCCATGTCGATGCTGTCCCACCACTTTTCCTGCGTGGAAAAGCAGAAGACATATTTGGCCTGGGGAAGAACGCCAGCCAGTTGCAGGATGTGCGATACGGGCACGCCGGCCCACTCCGCGCAATACGACCAGCCCTCTTCGCAGATCAGTTGCGTGATGTGGTTGTTCCTCGGATAGCTCTTCAATTCCGCGAGCGAGAATTCGGTGGGCCGCGCGACCATGCCTTCCACCTTCAGTCTCCAGCCCACGAATCCGTCGGCCTGTAGTTGCTTGTAGGCCGCGTCCTGGCCGGCGTTGGGGCGCTTCGCGTAGGGCGGATTCGAGATCTCGCTGCGCGGCAGCTCGCGCGCCATCGTGTGATTCGTGAGCAGGCGTTGCGCGGCGTAGGTCATATTCTCGCCGGGACCGTAGAACGGGTTCGTCGCAGGAGTAGTGAGACCGGCTTGTTCGGCGAGCTTCGTGGCCGCAAAACCGGTTACTCCCGTGGCACCAATTGCGGCTGCGATCACCTGACGGCGCGAAAGCTTGCTCATGGCTGCTCCTTGGGCTCGGGCGTTTGGCCCGTGATCATGGCTCGCATGCGTGGGATGAATCCGGCAAGGCAAACCATCGCGACGTGGCCTACGACGAAGAGTACGAGAGCGAGCGTCGAGAAGAAGTGGATGGTCCGCGCCGACTGATGGCCGCCGAGCACTGTGACGATGCCGGGGAACGCCGACGTTACGCCGGGCGACATCGCAAGGCCGGTCCAAATCATTAAGGGAAACAATCCGAAAACGACCGAGAGGTACGCCAGCCGCTGCAGAACGTTGTAGCGCCAGGGGTCGCTCACGTCGACGACTTTGAAGCGCATGTGATTCTTGAGCACGCTCACAAAAGTGGCGCGATCGGCGGCGGAGGGCAGCAGGTTCGCCTTGAAGTGTCCGCGCAAGAAACCGTAGATCCCGTAGAGTAATCCGGCGAGAACGGCCAGCCACGCCGACTGAAAATGCAGAGAGCGGCTCCAGCCGTTCTGATCCGGAAGCACATAGCCGTAGTTCGTCTTGACGATGCCACGCGACGCCGGGATCGGCAACTGGAACAGCGCCGGCGTCGACACGTTACCGGTTTCGCCCCAATAGAATCGCGGATGCGATATGAGGATCTCGACTCCGCTGACGAGCAGCGCGAAGAAGGCGAGCGCGGTGATCCAGTGCGTTGCGCGAACGACTGCCGGATGCCGAGGCGCGTCCGCGACGGCGACCGCGGCCGCAGCATCAGAAGCCCAAGTAGAATCGGCCATCCCAGTATGCTATCAGATGGATTTTGCGAGGAATCGACATCCGACAGACATCCGCTCAGGATCCTCGCTGTACGTGCACATAAGTTGATATCGTACGTGTATGGCAAAGCTGACCTTGAGCGTAGACGAACACGTCGTTTCTCGCGCCAACTGTATGCGAAGCGCCGAGGTATTTCCATATCGGAGATGGTAGAGGTCTACCTCACCACCGTTGCCGAATCTCACCGAGTGAGCGCGCAACGAGCGCCCGTGTTGCAGTCCCTGGGAGGAATCTTGAAGAATGCAGACAGCGGTGACTACAAAGCGCATCTGGCTGCCAAGTACAAGTGAAGCGATTTCTGTTCGACACGAACGTAGTTCTGGACGTTTTACTCGATCGCAAGCCTCACGTGGAAGCGAGCACGGCGGCATGGGTCTTAGTCGAGTCGGGTTGCGCCGAAGGGTTTCTGGCGGTACATGCCGCGACCACCCTCCACTACCTGATACGCAAGGAAAAGGGCGCAGCCGAAACGAGGCGCATTCTGATGGCGATCCTGCGCGTCTTTGCAGTCGCCGCCGTCGATAGCGCAGTCACACGGGAAGCCCTGGATCTTCCCCTTTCTGATTTCGAAGATGCCGTGACGGCCACTGCCGCCCGGCACGCTAAGTGCGATTACATCATCACAAGAGATCCGAAGGGATTTCGGGGCGCCGCCGTCCGGAGCGTGACGCCAGAAATGGCAGTCGCGTTGTCGAGTTCGTGAGGAGCCTGGCGATCTTCACCGGGAGGATTCTGGAAGGTACTCCCGCAGGAGCCGCGTTTGGCGTACGCGCAAAGCTTGCAGCACGCTGCTCAGGACTATTTCACGCCCGCCCGCTGGAGCCTCTTCCTTCTCATCTCCGCGGGACGCTGAATCCGTTCCGCCAGAGCACGGCGAAGAGATCAGGCGCTGGGCGTACAAGACCGCAAAGACGGCGCCGTTCATCATCGCCACCACGGAAGCGCCTTCGTATCGGCGCTTCGCGATCGAACAAATGCGCCTTGCGGGAATGACCCGCGAACAGATCAATCACAGCTCCGCAGGCTCGGGCGCGAACTAACTCGCGAACGAGTTCGCCAACCAGCTAGTGCTATGACCGGCACGAATCATCCCCGGGCTGAAGCCCGGGGTTACAGCGCCGACGGTTACGGCGGGGATTCGTTTCGGTCCGAATCACGCGGTCAGAGAACTAATGCTTCGCGTTGTGGTCCTCGAGCACTTCGATCCGAATGTGATCCGGACCCTCGATAAACGCGTACTTCAGCTTGCCGCCGAGAATCGTCTTTGGCTCCTCGGTGATCTTCACTCCGTCGGCCTTCAGCCGTGCGAGCGTGGCATCGAGATTGTCTACGCGAAACCCGACATGGTCAAGCACATGCCCCTTGCTTGACTCCAGATCGTCGCGCCCCTCCCACGCTTCCGGGAACGCCGCTTTCGCGTTGCCCACCGGATAGATGATGACGTTGACGTCGTCCATTGTCATCGAAACGGCAGGTGCCGTCTGCCGGCCCTTGCGATAGCGCACTTCGCGTGAAGGCGGTCCGCCGCGACGCACGAGACCAAACTCCTTGCTGTACCACTCCGAAGCCGCAATCGGATCGTTGCTCAGCAAATGCACGTGGCCGAAGTTGTGATTCGCCGACGTGTTCAGCTCGATCAGCGCGCGATCCGGCCCATCGACATACGCGAACCAGAACCGCCCGTTGCCGCCTTTGCCATCGCCCTGATCGCTAATGTCCGTAATCGGAGTCGCGAACTTCGTCCCGCTGTCGAGTTGCTTCTGATAGGTCGCCCGCATGTCCTCCGCGCCCCAGCCGATATGCCAGATCGCGGAAGTGACCTCGGCCTTCGGGGCTGCATTCACCTTCGCGAAGAACAACCACGAACGCTGCGCCAGCACGGCGTCGGCGACGCCCGCGAACTTGGCCTTCTCGCTGAGGAACTTCGTCGTATAGAAGTCGATCGCCGCGGCCGGGTCGGTAGCGTTTAGGTGGACGTGGTGAAAGTGCGCGAGCGGCGCGGGTACATCCTGGCTCCAGACCACTGCACCGAGCAGAGCTAGCGAGGCTACAGCGAGAGCGCCAAACGTTTGGGAACGCATATCGGGATTGTACTCCCCGGTACGTCGGCCTCGTTTGCGGGGTAGCGGAGTGGTCAGGTGACCGCAGGATATGTCGCAATCTTCGTACCCTCGCCTGGGCCCTGGGAACAAGAGCCGGCAGACTCCCAGCCGTATTGCTAATATATTGCTGTGCGCCATATCGAATTCGGTTGGGACCCACGGAAGGCCCGATCGAATCTGGTCAAACATCGCGTATCTTTCGAGGAGGCCCAAACGGTCTTCCTGGACGATCGGGCGCGATTGATCGTCGATCCGGATCATTCGGAAGAAGAGGATCGCTTTCTACTTCATAGGCTATAGTTCGCGGGCGAAGTGCCTGCTCGTGCGTCATTGTTACAGGGAATCCGATTCGGTAATTCGCTTGATCTCGGCCAGACCAGCAACCACACAGGAAGAAGCAGTGTATTGGAGTTATCGATGAGAAAAGAGTACGACTTCACGAAATCGAGAAAGAACCCCTACGCCGGACAATTGAAGCGCCAAGTGACTATCCGCCTCGACACAGCGTCAGTGGATTATTTCAAGGAGCTTGCGGCAGAACTGGGAATGCCCTACCAGAACCTGATCAACCTTTTCCTGCGGGATTGTGCGGCGCAGAACCGGCGGCCCACCATTCAATGGCCGGAAGGTGCGGTGCCGTCTACGAGATAGCAACTGCTCCGCGCCGTATTGACTTACCTCCGGCCGCTTGCTAAGTTCGGGGCAGATGTCGAGATTTGCCACACTCCTAACGATCCTCCTTGCGATTCTGCTCGTTCAACAAACAACTGCCCAGGACAAACCCAAAGGCCCCCTACCGAACACCCGCAAGTCGATTGAGCTTGGCAAGCAGGTCTACCTCCGGAACTGCACGCAATGCCACGATCGCGATGGACGCTCGCTCAGCGGTCGCGACTTCACCACCACCGCGCCGGCCGACCTCACCGACCCCGACGCCTACATCCACGGCAAGTCCGCCACCGAAGTCTTCAAGAGCATTCGTGAAGGCACCAAGGACGAAATGCCTCCCTACAAAAATCTGAAGGAAGACGACGTCTGGCATCTGGTGAATTTCTGCCGCAACCTGTGGCCGGAGGCCGTCCGTCCCAAGCGCGACGGCGACTCGAACTAGCCAGCCACCCTCGTCCGGCACGGATTTGCATTATCCTTAACTGTTCAGCAGCGCAAGCGCTTTCATTTGCCGGAGGGTCCATGAACGACCAGACCAAACGCGATCAAGACCAGACCAATCGAGAGAAGACCGAGCAGCAAGGCTCGCGTCGCTCGTTCCTCAACAAAACCGTGCTCACCGGCCTCGCCGGAGCCGCCGGATTCGGCGCGCGCGGTGCCGCTGCCGCCACCACCACCGGCGGACCCATCACGATTCCCGACGGCATCAAAGACTCGCAAAAGGCTGCGCCGAAACCGGCGTCGTTCCCGATGCGCGGCGCGCAAGTCTTTGCGAAGGTTTGCAAGGAAGAGGGCCTGCAGGCGCTCTTCTGCTGCCCCGGCAACTACGAAGTGATTAACGCCATCGCGGAAGAAGGCATCGCGACGTACGGCGGACGCACCGAGGGCTCGATGTGCTCCGCGGCGGACGGCTTCGCGCGTGTCACCGGCGAGGTTACCGCGTGCTCGGGCACCGAAGGCCCGGGTTTCACCAACATGATTATGAACATCGCGGCCGCCAACGCCGCGCGTTCGCCGGTGCTGGTGCTCGCCAGCAACAAGCGCATGTCCGAAGACGACAGCGAAATGGGCATCCAAACCGCGTATCAGCAGCCGACCACCGAAGGCATGAAGAAGTACGGCAAGCGCCTGATCGATCCCAATCGCGTCTACGAGTATGCCGCCTACGCGTTTCGTCAACTGAAATCCGGAATCCCCCGCCCCGTCCATCTCGACTTCCCGGGCGAGATCGCCGGCGCGCGCTTCAAGGACGCGAGCGAACTCCGCTTCTACTACGACAAAGCGAAGTACCGTACCGACGCCAAGCCGCACCCCGACCCCAAGCGCATCAAGACGCTGGTCGAGATGATTCAGAAGTCGCAGCGGCCCATCCTCGTGGCGAGCACCGGCGTGTTCTACGCGAAAGCTTGGGACGCGTTGAAGCAGGTGGCGGAAACAGCCGACATCGCCGTGGTCGAGTCGGGCTCCTCGCGCGGCCACTTCTCCGACGGCCATGCGCTCTCCGCCAGCACTGCGCCCGGAGCGCTGCTCAGCGCCGATCTCGTCATCTTCGTCGGCCAATACTGCATGCCGAACGTCGGTGAATTCAACTTCAGCGCCGACGCGAAAATCGTGCGCATCGATCCCGATCAATCGGACATTGGCCGCAACACGGCCGTCGACCTCGGCATCGTCAGTTGCGAGAAGGCCGCTCTCGAGGCGATTGCGAATTCTCTCCCGAAAGCCAGGCGCGAAGCCTGGGTTGCCGAGCTCGCCGCTGAGCGCAAGAAGTTTGAAGACGAGAACGCGAGCTATTACAAGATTGGGCTCAGCTACACCGACGCCGTACATCCGGCCGTCATGGCGCATGAACTCGCGCAGTTCACCTATCGCGGCAATCTGCCGAAAGAGCAGACGACGTTCGTCTCCGGCGGCTTCGGCATCGCCCGCTACATGCGCCGCTACATGCGCGCCTATCGTCCGGGCCAGATTCTGAACGGAGCCTATCAGTACGGCGCCATCGGGCCGGATCTCGGGTATGCCTTCGGCGCCGCGGCTGCCGTGCAGCAAGGCGTCGGACCGCAGGCTCCCTATAAGGGTTCGCCGATCATCGGAGTCACCGGCGACGCCGGTTTCGCCTACTCCGGCATGGAAATCGAAACCATGGCGAAGTATCGTATGCCGGTCGTCATGATCGTCTACAACAACAACGCCTGGGGCATCAACATGCCGGGCAAGGGTGCGCATATGTATTTGTTCCAGGAGAACCTGCGCTACGACAAGATCGCGGAAGCGCTCGGCGCGCGCGGCGAGTACGTGACCAAGCCCGGCGACTTCCGTGCCGCCGTCGAACGCAGCTATCAGATCGCAGTGAAAGATCGCGTATCGACTGTGATCAACTGCCAGGCCAAACGCGAATACTGGCTGCGCGCGAAGTACGAGCCTGGAATGCTCGGTAAGGTCGAGCCGGGCTGCATGGCGTATAGCCACTAGGCACATCCGCGTAAACGTAAACTCCGAAACGCGACCGTAAAGTCGTGCGTGAACTGTAACTCCGAAACGCGACCGCAAGGTCGCGCGTATCAACTGGAACTCCGAAACGCGACCGTAAGGTCGTGCGTGAACTGTATGGCTCCTCGGCGGGGTCCAGGTCCTCGGCCTCCCGGTCCCGTTCCCGATGAGTCGCGGCAAAGCGGTTCGGCGGCTGCTGGAGCGCGCCGCGGTGGGCCGCCGGCTTTGGTTCTGCCATATGATCGGATGTTAGGGCGCCCGTCGGACAACGATCGGGAGAGGTGGCCGCTACGGATAGGGATCCTTGCGCCAGCCCTCGGTTTGGTCATTCCAGGTATTGAACCACCAACCCCGCGAAATCTCCGCCTTGGTTGGGCGGTTCCAAGGTTGTTCGGAAGGTTCCGGCTGCCGGTGCGCGCAGCCGGCCAGCAGGAGCACCAGCAGCCCGCCGACCGCACGGCCCCACGGTTTATCTGGCCGGCTCATCGGAGCCACTCCAACCGCGCCGTGCCGGATGGGCAAGCGGGATTTCCGATCCGACGCCTCAGGTCTGCAGCCCGGCCAGCACCTCCGGATCCCGCACGTCCACCCAGCGACCCGCGATTTTCTGGCCGGCAATGGTCTGCCCCGCCGACACGAGCGCCGAGATGGCGTCCGTCAGCTCGTATTCGCCGCGCGGCGACTTCTGCAGCCGGGCGGTGAACTCGAACAGCGACGGACGGAATATGTAAATACCCGCATTATACCAGACCGGCTGTCCCGCCTTCAGCCATCCGGTGGCGCGCAGTTCTTCCAGTTGCGCCGGACTGGGTTTTTCGACGAGCCGGGTCAGATTGAACTGAGCGTCGAAAAAATTCAGCCCCCCCTGCGTGACGTCCTGGCCCTCCGTCACGGTGAGGAGGCCGGCGTAGCGTCCGCCCCGCCACCGCGTGACCATGTCCAGATAGGTTTCCGGCCGCACCAGGATGTCCCCGTAAGTGAGCAGAAAGTCGTCTTCACCCACAAAGTCCCGCGCGTATTCCGGGGCCTTGCCCGTGCCGTCCTGGACCAGTTGACGCGCGTAAACGATCCGCGCCCCGAACCGGCTACCGTCGCCGAAATGGGCTTCCACCAGCTCGGCCTTCCAGCCGGTGATGATGCCGACCTCGCGGATGCCGGCACCGAGCAAACCGTCGAGAATGTGTTCCAGGATGGGGCGGCCCTCGACCCGCAACATGGGTTTGGGCAGCTCGTTCGTGAGTTCGCGCATCCGGGTGCCTTTGCCCGCAGCTAGTATGACCGCTTTCATGAACCCGAAGCGAAACCGGAAGCCGTCGTCCAACGCAAACCTTGTCTGCGGCTCAGTGCCGGGGCCAGCGCAGCAGGCGTGGCCCGACACAGGCGTAGGCGGTGTGGAACCTTGCGGCCCGCGCCAGCGGGCCCATGAACGGCTGCCGGCCGACTTCACAACCGGCCGCCCAGCAGGAGAAGGCCGGCAGCACCAGCAGGTTGTCCGCGACCAGGAAAGCCGGGCATTTGACGCGCGAAGCCACCCCGTCGTCGAGGACCACGGCGGGATGTTCATGACCGATGACGCAGTGGTTTTCGATCGGCGCTTCAAGGCGGAATGACGCTGGATTTACCTCCGCCATGGGTCGGTGGTCGCCGTGCAGCAGGAGGTGGGCGTCCAACCGGATCTGCGGTTCGCAGGTGATTGGCAGCTGCCAGTCCCGCAACCGCTCGCCGAGCCGTCGGTCATGATTGCCGAGGCAGAAGCTGAGCGGGCAAACGCCTCGGAACCGGACGCACAGATCACGCAGCAACTGTTCGAGTGCGGGCAGCGCCAGCGCCTCGTGAACGATGTCGCCGAGCACCACCAGCCGTTTCGCCGCGTGGTCGCGGACCAGTTCCGCGAGTCGGTCCACCGTGTCTTCCGGCGCAGCCACGGGCAGCAGCGCACCTCGGGCGCGCCTGGCCCAGGCATAGCCGAGGTGCAGATCCGCGACCGCCAGCGTGGCCGAGTCTGGAAAGAAGACGGCGCGACGCGCATCGAGCCTCATTCCCGCCACGAGCATCGTCTGGAACGGGGCGGGGACGGGCATGGAGGGAAAAGCAAACGGGCGCCGGCATCGCCGACACCCGGGAAAAGTTGGGGCGCGGGCTAGGCCCCCATGCCGTCTTCAAAACTGCCCGTCGCCTGAGGAAAACAAAGGTTTTTGGCGACGTAGGCGATGCCGTCCGCCGAGCAATAGTCGAGCTCCTTGTGAGCGGACTCGGCCTCGACGACGAGGGGTGCGGTCGCGGCACCGGTGAGTTTGCAGTAGCGATCCTTGTAACCCACGGCCAGCAGCAGTTCGACATAGCGCTGGAGGTTGAGGTCGCCGGAGCCGAGGTCGGTGAACTGCATGCCGCGTCGGGTCCAGTTCGGCTGCATGGCCCGGAGCGGAAAGCCGGAGCGCACGGTGAAGTTCTTCACATGCGCGGCGTAGATCCGGCTGCCGACTTTCTGGAAGCGCTGCTCCCAGGTCTCGCCCTCCCAGCAGTGCGACGGGTCGGCGATGACGGCCAGCGTCTTGTCCCCGTCACAGATTTGCACGAGCAGGTTGA
>JAYVTO010000080.1:0-27919 GCA_043788745.1 Acidobacteriaceae bacterium | reverse complement strand
AACGCCGTCGCTGTAGTAGGCGACGTCTTTTGTCGTGACCCCTTGCGCGAGCTTATACTTCCAGTCGTCTTGCGTGAGGCCGGTCTTTAGTTTCTTTGTCTGCGCCACGGCGATGGCAGCGAGGAGGAGGACTAGAGTGAGTTTCTTCATGGTGCGGTCCGTTTGAGGCGTCTTGCATTAGAGCATAGGCAGCGGAGCGATACAAGAAACTGTGTAGCGTCGGAGAGACCAGGCGTCGGGAAGTCGCCAAACACCATTCGCGATATCCCCGCCCCACCACAACGAAGAATCGCGAGCGTAAAGCCAACAGCAGCGAAACCCACCGCATCGAGCCGCGCACGAAGCCCGACGAAGTCGGGCGCAGTAAGCGGGTGAGCGGCCAACAGCAGCGAAACCCACAACATCGAGCCGCGCACGAAGCCCGACGAAGTCGGGCGTAATAAGCGGGTGAGCGGCCAACAGCAGCGAAACCCACAGCATCGAGCCGCGCAGTAAGCGGGTGAGCGGCCAACAAGAAGCACCAAATGAACCACCTACAGCCACCCCTGGCTTCGTTCGGCAGACCCGGAATGAGCACGCAACAAGCGACGCAAACAGCGTCATGACGCAGAACAAATCCACCAGGGAGACCGCGAAAAACAACGAAAAACAGGCCGCCTAGACCCACTGACAGCAGCCCTCAATCAGCACCCATACTCGAAGTGTGCCCACGCATCCCGACCGAGGAGGACGCCCGACAGGCCGGCTCGACGCCCTGCTGCAACAGCTCGCCAATGCTCCCCCCGATGGAACCGCGAGCGTAACCGAGCGCCCCCACCCCACCGAAGAACCCCGACCGTAAGAGGGCACGCTCCTCCTTCTCTCCTGAGAAGCCCTGAACAGCCTGCCCGTTAACGCTCGGGGTTAGAGCAATTGCCGTTCGCGCACCGGGTAGCCTTCGCCTAGACGTCCAGGCCCTGAAGGGCGGAGCGATTCGGTTCGATTACCTCTTCCGCCGAACCTTGCGTCCGACCTACCGTGTTGCATCCTCGAGGCGGTGGCGGGCGGTGGTGAAGATTTCCTTGAGCATGCTTGCGGTGAGGCGACCGGTGGAGGTGTTTTGCTGGCTGGGGTGGTAGCTGCAGAGCAGGGCAGGGCTGAGATTGTGCAGTGCGCCGTGGCCGAAGGGATAGGCGGATCGGGATTGGATTTTGCCTTGTTCCTTCAACACAGTTAGATAGGCGTCGGCGGCTAGTTTTCCCAGAGCGACTACAATTTTGAGGCGTGGCGCGAAGATGGCTAGCTCTCGTTCGAGATAGGGCTTGCAGGCTCCAAATTCTTCAGGGAGGGGCTTGTTGTCCGGCGGCGCGCAGTGGGCGGCGGCCGTGATCCAGATGTCTTTGAGTATGAGGCCGTCTTCTTGCGATGTACTTTCGGGTTGCGAGGCGAAGCCGGTTTCGTAAAGCGCCCGATAGAGGAAGTCGCCGGAGCGGTCGCCGGTGAACATGCGGCCGGTGCGATTGGCTCCATGTGCGCCGGGGGCGAGACCGATGATCAAGATGCGGGCCAGCGGATCGCCGAAGGCCGGCACGGGCCGGCCCCAATAATCCCAGTCGAGGTAGGCGCGGCGTTTGACGCGGGCGACTTCGCGACTGTGATCGCGGAGACGTCGGCACAGCGCACACTCGACGATCTCGCGATTGAGAACGCGGAGCGATTTCGTCTGGCGATCCACGGGTCGATTTACTTGGAGTCGAGGAGGAACGTCGGTGCAAGGCCGTTGAGCGTGGAGAATCCGGTGGCGCCTTTGAGGGTGAGCCAAGTGGAGGCTCCGTGGACTTTCCCGAGCACGGAATGCGGGTGGACGTCGATCTTCATCTGACGGCGTTCGAGCGAGCCGTAGTGAAGCAGCGGGAACTCTTCGCCGTCAACGGGAGTTACCTCCTGGACGACGTAGGGGGTCCGCATGGCGAGGCGCAGGGCGCGTTCCCAGCCGGCGTCATCGTGATCCGTGCCGACGAAGACCGGCTGGTCGCCGGATTCGTCGTTAGGCTTCAAAACAAAGCGCTCGCGATGCGAGGTGACGGTCTGGATGAGGTCGACTTTGCGCTTGCGGTATTTCACTTTCGCCGGAGCCATGATGCGGGTCCAGGGGATGAACTCCTCGATCGCATGGCGTTCCGCGGCGGGGAACTTCGCGGTGATCTCTTCGTCGGTGAGGAGATCAAAGATGGCTTTCTTCTGGCCGATTTCGGAGCGGAAACTGTTGACGACGCAGACGGCGCGTTCCTGATAGGCGCGCATCAGCGGATGAGACAGGCTATAGCGGACGAGGAATTCGTGAACGCGAATCTGCCGAAAGACGAGGTCGATGGTGAAGTTGCCGGCGCGAAGTTGGTTGTTGCGATATTCGAGTTGTTCGGGCGAAAGGATCTGCGTCGGGAAGCCTTCGCGGGCGAAGAACTCGGCGAGCAGGGCGAACTCGCTCGCGTCTGCGGACTGTAACGGCTGGCGGAATTCGACGATGGCGATGTGCGGCTTCTTCTGCTTGCCGCCATAGGTTTTGTAAGACTTAACAATTCCGGCAAGCAATTGCTTTGCGCCGCCGAGTTTGGTGAGCTTGTACTTCTTGCGGAATTCCTTCATCGGACCGGCGTCCCAATAGAGGTCGGCGAGAGCTTCGCCGGCCATGACCCCGACGGGGGTCTCTTCGGCGTATTCGGTGAACCGCATGGTTCCGTTGTTGACGTAGGTGTCGAGCAGCGAGGCTACAGGGAAGGTGTAGCCGGGGTCGACGGCGGCGAGCATTTTTTCCGCGGGCAGTAACTGGATGCGGCTGAGCAACGCGGGGCTCGCGAGCGCCATGGATTCAATGCGCTGGATCGAAGCGGTGAGTGAATCGGCGGCCTTTGTGAGACTCGCGTATTGGCGGCTGCTCAGGAAATGCGGGCGGAGCACGGGAGAAATAGCCCGCGATCCGGCGGAAAGCCTGGACCCACGAACAGACTCCTGCAACGCCTCAGCCCAGCCAAGGTCGCGAAACGGCTCAGATTCCAGAATTTTGTTGTAGCGGGCTGTCGCCTCGCCCAGTTGCGTCATGTGCTTCTAACAAACGAGTATCGCACGCGAATCGCACCTTTGTGAAGAGCAATACGATGTAATCTATTGTAAACAAGCTACTTATAGATATTGATGAATAATGTCATTTTGAGGCTTCTTCGGTCATTTTCTGAAAAAAGCGCTTGATGAGCATTTTGGCGGTGGTGTCGATCAGGCGTTGGCCGACGCTGGCGATGGTGCCTCCGACCTGGACATCGCCGTCGTAATCGACGAGAGTTGCGTCGTCGACGGTCGAAAGTTTGAGGAGTCCGCTGCCCTTCATGAAGCCGACTTTGCCGGAGCCTTCGACGACCAAGCGGAAGCTTTCGGTGGGCTTCTGTTCGATGATTGTGACTTTACCGGAGAAGAGGCTGTTGATGCTGGCCATGGCCATCTTCATCTTCATGGTGTATTCATCTTCGCCGGTCTTAACCATCTCGTCGATGCCGGGCATGCATTTGGCAAGGACTTCTGGATCCTGCATGGCGTGGTAGACGCGGTCCTGTGGGAGGGGGAGAGTGTAGTTGCCGGTAATCTTCATGGAGGTTGGTTGGAGTGGAGGAGCGCTGGCGGCGGAGATCCGCTCACTTCGTTCGCGGTTCTTTGCTGGTTTGGCGCGGTTGCCGCATTTGGAATGGAAACCCCACCTTTAGTGGCAGGTTTGTACGTGCGACCGGACCGTCGCACCCCGGCTAGGCTCTCGACATTGCGGCTTGGATGGCTCGGGCGCAGTAGACCTTGGCCATTTGCAGCCGGTAGTTGGCGGAGGCGTGGATGTCGGAGTTGGCTTCGATGCCGTCCGAAATGAGGGCCGCGGCCGCGGCTACGTCGCCGTTGGCGAGGGCGGCTTCGACGTTTTCGGCGCGATAGGCCTTGCCGGCGACTCCGGTGACGCCGATGCGGGCCCAGGAGATTTTGCCTGCCGAGACGGCCACTCGCGCGGCGACTCCGACGATGGCGTAGCCGGAGGCAAGCTGCACCATCTTGTGATAGCTGGTGCCGGTTCCGCTGGCTTCGACGGGCAGGATGATCTCGCGGACGAGTTCTCCGTGCTCGACGGCTGTGGTGAAGGTGTCGAGGAAGAAGTCCGCGGCGGTGACGGTGCGTTCGCCTTTTGAGTTCGCGAGCACGAATCTGGCTTCGAGGGCGATGAGGGCAGCGGGGTAGTCGGCGGCAGGGTCGGCGTGCGCGGCGGCTCCGCCGATGGTGCCCATATTGCGAACTTGCACGTCGCCGATCCAGGATGCGGTTTCCGCGATGAGGGGGCACTTGGCGCGGAGCAGAGCCGAGGATTCGATCTGGTGGTGCGTGGTGGCTGCTCCGATGTGGATGCTGCCGCCTGCTTCCTTTATGTAGTTGAGTTCGGCGAGGCGGCCGATGTCGACAATGCGGTCCGGCGTGGCGAGGCGGAGTTTCATGACGGGGATGAGGCTCATGCCGCCGGCGATGGGCTTGGCTCCCGCGTCGATTTGCTGGAGGGCGTCGGCGAGGCTGGCGGCTTTCGCGTATTCAAAGGTTTGAGGAATCATGTTTATGCGTCTCCTGTATAAGCGCGGATGCGGTCGCGTGAATTTAGTACTCGCGACCTTACGGTCGCGTCAATTTAGTACGCGCGACCTTACGGTCGCGTCAATTTAGTACGCGCGACCTTACGGTCGCGCCTCGGTTGCGTTCGCCAGCTTCCAAATCTTTTCGGACGACATCGGCATATCAATGTGTTTGACGCCGAGCACGCTCAACGCGTCGACGACGGAATTGACCATCGCCGGTGAACAGCCAATGGTGCCTGCTTCACCGACTCCTTTGACGCCGAGCGGATTGACCGGCGACGGCGTAATGGTGTGCTCGGCTTCGATCCAGGGCATCATCGATGCTTTGGGCATCGCGTAATCCATGAATTCGCCGCTAACGAGCTGGCCGCTCTCGTCGTAGACTGCGCTTTCCCAAAGCGCCTGACCGAGGCCTTGGGCGACTCCGCCATGCACCTGTCCAGCGACGATCAGCGGATTGAGAATGCGGCCGCAGTCGTCGACAGCGACGTAGCGTTGGATATCGATCTTGCCGGTTTCCTTATCGATTTCGGTGACGACGATGTGCGCGCCAAAAGGGAAGGTGAAGTTTGGCGGCTCCCAGAAATAGGTGGCGAGAAGGCCGGGTTCGGTGTTGGGCGGCAGCTTCATCGCCCGGTACGAGGCTCCGGCGATTTGGGCGAGGGGCACGGACTTTCCTGTCTTGTTGCAGATGACGGAGCCGTCGGCGAAGATGACGTCGTCGGATTCGAGGAGCATCGCTCCGTAACGCTTGATCTTGTCTTTCAGAGTTTGGAGCGCGAAGTACATCGCGGTTCCGCCGACCGCGGTACCTCGGCTACCGAAGGTTCCAATGCCGTACTGGACAATCGCCGTGTCGCCTCGAATCACGAGGATGTCGTCGATGTCGATGCCGAGTTCGTCGGCGGCGATCTGCGCAAAAGTGGTTTCCTCACCTTGGCCGTGATGGCAGGATCCGGTCATCAACGTCACTTTGCCCGTCGGGTCCACTTTGACCGTTGCACTTTCCCAGCCTCCAGCGGGTGTTGCGGGAGATGGTCCGAGGGCGCAGATTTCGCCGTAGGTTGAGATACCGATGCCCATCAACTTGCCGGCCTTGCGCGCTTCGGCCTGCTTGACACGGAGGGTTGTGTAGTCAACGATACCCAGCGCTTTGTGGAGCGGCGCGGCGTAGTTACCGGAATCGTAGGTGAGGCCGGTCGCGGTGGGGAACGGGAATTCGTCGTTGTGGACGAAGTTCTTTAAGCGAATCTCGGCCGGGTCCATCTTCAGTTCAGCGGCTAGCATGTCGACCATGCGTTCGATGCCGTGGGTGGCTTCGGGGCGTCCGGCGCCGCGGTAAGCGTCTGTGGGGACGCAGTTGGTGAAGACTCCGACGATGTCGGCGCAGACGTTTTTGAAGCGATAGAGGCCGGGCAGCATAAGGACGCTAAGCGTCGGAATCGCAGGCGTCAGCAGTTGGTGATACGCGCCGAGATCCTGCAGGATTTTCACGCGTAGGCCGGTGATGGTCCCGTCTTTCTTCGCCGCGATTTCGTAGAAATCGACGTGGCCGCGGCCGTGGATCGTGCAGAGGAAGTTCTCGCGGCGCGACTCGATCCACTTGACGGGCTTGCCGATTTTCATCGCGATAAAGCCCATCAGCGCCTCTTCGGCGTAGACGTTTAGCTTGCTGCCGAAGCCTCCGCCGACTTCGGGCGTGATGACGCGCATGCGGTTTTCTTCAAGTCCGAGCATCAAAGCGACCAGCGTCCGCATCAAGTGCGGGATCTGTGTCGAAGACCAGAGGATCAGCGCGCGATCGGCGGCGTTCCACTGCGCGACAACGCCGCGCGTTTCCATTGCGTTCGGCACAAGGCGCTGGCTGGTGATGCGCTGTTTGATGACGACATCGGCTTCGGCGAAGGCCTTGTCGGTGTCGCCGCCCTCCTGGTGATAGGTGAAGGCGGTGTTGTCGGGCCACTCGGCGTGCACAGCGGGTGCGCCGGGCTCCAGGGCTTTCTCCGGGTCGGCGATGGCGGTAGTGGGTTCCCATTCGACTTCAATGAGGTCGACCGCGTCACGAGCAACGTACTTGTCGGTGGCGACGACCACGGCAATCGGGTGGCCGACGAAGTAAACGCGATCAATAGCGAGGATGTAGTGATGCGGAACGCGGAGTCCGGGGAGCGATGCGCCGCAGGGGACGGGGCCGACGTCCTTGGTGTCCTTGCCGGTGAACACCGCGACAACACCGGGCAGCGCGGCTGCCGCGGCCGTGTCGATGCTCTTGATCTTCGCGGCGGCATGCGGGCTGCGGAGGATCGAGGCGTGATGCATATTCGGCATCTGGAGGTCGTCGACGTAGGTGGCGGTACCGGTGATAAGGCGCGGGTCTTCACGCCGGCGGATGGATTTGCCAACGAGGGTTTCGTGCTTGGTGATTGTCGTCGCCATGGTTTTCTCCTATGCTTTTGCAGCCGTCCGCACGGCGTTCACGATGTGCTGATAGCCGGTACAGCGGCAGATGTTGCCTTCGATGCCGTGCCGGATCTCTTCGTCGGTGGGGTTCGGATTGCGGTCGAGCAGTTGCTTTGAGGCCATGATCATGCCCGGCGTGCAGAAGCCGCATTGCGCTCCGTGCTCGTTCCAGAATGCTTCCTGCACCTTGTGGAGCTTGCCGTCAGAGGCCAAGCCTTCGATCGTGAGCACGTTGCGTCCATCGGCCTGGACGGCAAACATGGTGCACGCCTTGATCGCGTTGCCGTCAACCTCGACCGTGCAGGCTCCGCAGAGAGAAGTTTCGCAGCCGATGTGGGGTCCAGTGAGGCTGACTACTTCGCGCAAGTAGTGAATCAGCAGCAGCCGCGGTTCGACGTCGTGCGAGTGAGGTTTTCCGTTGATCGTGACGTTGATCTTCATGGGCAATCCTTATGGCGGGGCATGCGCGTTCGAGAGCAAGCGGCTCTTCGCGATTTCGCCCAGCCCACTGAAGATATCAGAACGGGCGGGGCGGTAGAGGCGGAGGTTGGTTGTGCTGCTTTGCGAAACCTTTTTGCGTATACTCAGGCTTCTGCTTATGACAACGGCTCGCATCGAAGCCTTCAGCGACGGCGTGATCGCCATCATTGTCACCATCATGGTCCTCGACCTTAAAGTTCCCGCGGATCCGACGCCCGCGAAGTTGATGAAGATGATTCCCTCGTTCGTCAGCTATGCGTTGAGTTTTCTGGTTGCGGCCATCATGTGGGTGAATCATCACCATCTGATTCACATGGCAAAGCGCGCGGACGCCGTGCTGCTGTGGAGCAACAATAATCTTTTGTTCTGGATGTCGCTGACTCCGTTTGCGACGGCGCACCTGGCGTCGGGCTACACGTCTCCGTTGCCGGTGGCAACGTATGCTGTCGTGATGACGCTGGCCTCGCTGTCGTTTATCTGGCTCCGGCAGGCGGTGGCGCGGGATCATCGGCACGATCCGGCGTTCCGCAAGAGCCACCGGCGGAATCAGGTGAAGAACTTGATCTCGGGTCTGACGTATGCGGGGGCGGCTCCGCTCGCGTATCTGCACGTGAACGCTGCATTCTTTATCTTTGTGCTGATTCCGGCGGTGTACTTCCTGCCGGACCGCAGTTTCCTCGAGCATGCCGAGTAGGGGTGCCAGTCGCGTTATACTCTCCCCTTCCATGACACTCCCTCTCGAAGTGATGCCGATTGAAGTGAAGGGTCGGCTCGATGCTGGCGACTCCGTTGTGTTGATCGATGTCCGCGAGCCGGACGAATTCGCATCCGCGCGCATCGCGGATGCCGAGTTGATTCCGATGCGGACCATTCCGGCCCAGTTGCAGAAACTGGAAGCGCTGGCCGACAACGCGACACTGGTGGTGCTGTGCCATCACGGGATGCGCAGCATGCAGGTGACGCAATGGCTGCGGCAGAACGGCATCGAAAGCTGCCAGAGCATGGCGGGCGGGATCGATCTGTGGAGCGCGACAGTGGATCCGGCGGTGCCAAGGTATTGAGAAGCCCTGAACAGATCCGCCGATGCCAGCAAAGAACCGCGAACAGCCTGCCCGTTACGGGAAGTCAGGGACGCGCCCGCGCGTCATGACCGCCATGAACCAGCACGGCAGGCCACTGGGCAAGACAAAAAGCGCCAAATCCGAGCCGCGACCAAAGCGGCCCGAAGGGCCGCGTCGGGAGCGGATTCACGCTGTTCACCGATCAACTGCGAAGCTTCGAGGCGCGCAAGAAGCGAGTCCGAAGGCCGAGCGAAGTAAGTGCGCGCGCAGCACCAAGAATTGCGGCACGTAAAATTAATCACTTAAAAGGTGGTTCATGGAGAGTGAGCGGATGACTCTCTGAGCTTGAAACAAACTGGCCCGTTGCCCGTCCGGGCTTGCACGTTTATCCGCTCACTTCGTTCGCGGTTCTTTGGCGGCGTGGCCTCAGACTCCGGTATCTTATGCACTTCTGAGACGTGACACGATAGTGAGATGGCCATTCGCTTTTACACCAAGCCCACTTGAACAACCTGCCGCAAAGCGAAGAGTTGGCTTCGCGACAATCAGATTGAGACCGTTGATGTTGATTTGAACAAAGGCCTCTCGGCGCAGGAATTAGATGTGCTGATCGGGGACCGTGATCATTTGCCGTTTCTGAATTCGCGGAACGAGTTGTATCGCGAGCGCGACATGAAGAATCAGCCGCCCTCGCGCGCGGATGCTATTTCGTTGATGGCGAAGCATCCGAATCTCATCAAGCGTCCGATCCTGGTTCGCGAAGAGGACTTCGCGCTGGGATTCGACGAAAATAGATTCAGGGACGTAGCTGGCTCTTGATCGATATTCACTCGCACATTTTGTATGGCATGGACGACGGCGCGCGGACACTCGAGGATAGCGTCGCAATGGCGCGCATCGCCGTCGGGCATGGGACGACGGTGATCGTTGGCACTCCGCATGCGAACTTGCAATATAAGTTCGAGCCAACTGTAATTGCCGCCCAACGGGCCGAGATCGAAGCGGCGTGCGGCGGCGCATTGCAGGTATTGACAGGCTGCGATTTTCATCTGACCTACGACAACATTGAGGACGCCGTGGCGCATCCTGCGAAGTATGCGGTGGCCCAGAAGTGTTATTTGCTTGTCGAGTTTTCCGATTTTCTGATTTTCAAAAACCAGAGCGAGATTTTTGAGCGGCTGCAAGTTGCCGGGATGATCCCGATCATTACCCATCCCGAGCGCAATCAGTTACTGCAGATGAAACTACCGGCGATTGAGGAATGGGTGGCCTCCGGAGTGCTGCTGCAAGTGACGGGGCAAAGCCTCCTTGGAGTTTTCGGAAAGCGCGCGCGGGAGTTCTCAGAGACGCTGCTCGCGAAGGACATCGTGCACTTCATTGCGTCGGATGCGCATGATACGGAGCATCGGCCTCCGCGACTGGACGAGGCATACGCGCATATCGAAAAGAGGTACGGCAGGGCGCGGGCGGAGCGGTTGTTTGTCGAGAATCCGCGCGCTTGCGTGGAAGGTGTTCCTCTGCCGCAGCCGAAGGCGGAGGAGAAGCCGGCAAAGAAGTTCTTCGGGCTGTTCGGCTGACTCTCGCGCGGCGCGCGCGAGGGTTCTCCGCTCACTTCGTTCGCGGTTCTTTGGGTGGTTTTTATGGGTTGCGTGCCAGGAGGCCCGTGCCACTTGTAGAATCAGACAATGTCCTCCACTGGCCCGCTTGCGGGGATTCGAGTGATCGATTTTGGCCGCTTCATCGCGGGGCCGTATTGCGGAATGCTGCTGGCGGACATGGGCGCGGATGTGATTCGCGTCGACCGGCGGCAGGGCAGTGAGGATCGCTACATTGCGCCCGTCACGGATGGCGGCGAGGGCGGCGGCTTTCTCTCGCTCAACCGCAACAAGCGGAGCATCACGCTGGACACGTCGAAGCCGCAAGCGAGCGGCGTGATTCAGCGGCTGGCCAAGTCGGCGGACGTCGTGATCGCGAATTTACCGATTGCGGTGATGCGGAAGATGGGGCTGGACTACGACGCGCTTGCGGCGATCAATCCCGGGATCATCCTTGTTCGCATTTCGACGTTTGGGCCGGATGGGCCGTTTGCCAACCGGCTTGGTTTTGACGCCGTCGCGCAGGCGATGACGGGCGCGATGACGTTGAGCGGGTTCGACCGGCCGACGCGTTCGGTGGTTTCGTTTGAAGATTACGGAACGGCGCTGCACTGCGCGTTCGGCGTCATGGTTGCGCTGTGGAACCGCCTGCAGACGGGGCGTGGGCAGATTGTCGATGGATCGCTGCTCGCTACGGGCATCACGTACATGCAGGGAATGCTGGCGGAGCGCAGCGTTCTCGGAACGAAGCGGACGCAGCGCGGTAATACTGGATTCTTCTCCGCACCCGTGGACACCTATCGCACGAGTGATGGCTGGATTCTTGTGCAGACCGTGGGCGCGGACATGTTCGCGCGCTGGGCAAAGCTGGTGGGGCGCGAGGATCTGATCGACGATCCCCGATTTGCGACGGAGCGTTCGCGCGCGGACCACTTCGAGATCGTGACGGCGGCGATGGATGCGTGGCTTGCGCCGCGTACGACAGCGATGGCTCTGGCCGACCTGGAAGCCGCGCGCGTTCCCGCGGGGCCGGTGCTCGAACTGGACGAGGTGCTGGATCATCCGCAAGTGAAGGCGCGCGAGCTGCTGAAGTACACAGAGTATCCCGGCGCGCCAAAGGCGGTGCCGCTGGCGGATACGGCGGTCCGGCTGTCGGCGAGCCCGGGGAGTATTCGGCATCGCGCTCCGCTGTTGGGTGAACACACCGACGAGGTTCTGCGCGAGGTTGGTTATTCTGACGCGGAGATTGCGACGCTGCGCGACGCCGAGGCCGTTTAATCGCTGAATTGGCTATCATTACGTTTCGCCGCGCCATTCACGTCATCATTACCTTGCGATCAGAGGAGAACTACTTTGCCGATTCCCGCTTCCTGGAAAGATCAACTGGCGATTCCTGCGATCGCCGCACCGATGTTTCTCGTGTCCGGTCCGGATCTGGTTGTGGAGACTTGCAAATCTGGATTGATAGGCACGTTTCCGGCGCTGAATGCGCGCACGAGCGAAGGCTACGACGAGTGGCTGACGGAGATCGAGTCGCGGCTGAGCACGGCAGAGAAGCCTGCACCTTACGGAATCAACCTGATTGTGCATCGATCGAATCCGCGTGTGGAGGCGGATTTGGAATTGACGATCAAGCATCGCGTTCCATTGGTGATTACGTCGCTGGGCGCCGTGAAAGATTTGGTCGATCGGGTCCACTCGTACGGCGGTCTCGTGTTTCACGACGTGATCAACCTGCATCACGCGCGCAAGGCGGCGGATGCGGGTGTCGACGGTTTGATCGCGGTGTGCGCGGGTGCGGGCGGGCATGCGGGGTTGCTGAGTCCGTTTGCGTTTATTGAGGAGATACGGAGCTTCTTCAGCAAGACGCTGGTGCTGTCGGGCGCGATTTCGAATGGACGGCAGATCGCGGCGGCGGAGATGCTCGGCGCGGATTTCGCGTATCTCGGCACGCGTTTCATTTGCACGAAGGAAAGCATGGCGCCGGACGAGCAGCGCCAGATGATCGTGGATGCAACAGCGAAGGACATTGTCTATACGTCGGCGATCAGCGGCGTCAATGCCAACTTCCTGCGGCCGAGTATCGCGGCGGCGGGGCTCGATCCGGACAATCTGCCGACGCTGAAACATCAGTTGGATATGGCCAGCGAAGCGAAGGCTTGGAAGAATATCTGGTCGGCGGGGCAAGGCGTCGGCAGCATTCACGATGTTCCGGCGACGGCGGATTTGTGCCGCACATTGATTCGCGAATACCGCGAGGCGCGGCAGGGCGTGCAAGAAGCGGTGGCCGCTCTTGCGTAAAGGAGACTGGATGCGATCGTTGATTGCTCTACTGCTGCTCGCTGCGCCTGTTTTCGCGCAGGACCAGTACTTGGTGCGGGCGCGAAAGCTTGCGGCCGAGTACATCGGCGTCGATTCCCATATCGACACGCCGCAACGCGTGCTGATTGCGAAAGAAGATTTGACGCAGCGGACGAATCGCGGTCACGTCGATATCCCGCGTTTGCGCGAGGGCGGCGTGCGCGCGCCGTTCTTTGCGTTGTGGGTTCCGACCTATTACAAGGGTTCGGAGGCGGTGCGTCGCACGCTCGATCTGCGCGATGCAATGAAGACCTTCGTGGATGCGCATGCCGACCAGATTGAACTAGCCGCGAGTGCTTCCGATATCGAACGCATTGTGAAGAGCGGCAAGATCGCCGGCGTGCTGACGGCGGAAGGCGGGCATCAGATCGCGAACGATCTCGCCGTGCTGCGCGAGTACAGGCGCATGGGGATTATGGCGATGACGCTGACGCACTTTCGAAATAACGACTGGGCGGACGCGTCGACGGATAAGCCCAAGCACAATGGCCTGACGGAGTTCGGCAAACAGGTTGTCCGCGAGATGAATCGCATCGGCATGATCGTCGATGTTTCGCATATCTCGGACAAGGCGTTTTTCGATACAGTCGCGGTCGCGACGAAGCCGGTGTTGTTCACGCATTCGTCGTGTCGGGCGATTTCGGATATTCCGCGCAACGTTACGGATGACATGCTGCGGGCGCTGAAGAAGAACGGGGGCGTCATTGGCATCAACTTTGGCGAAGGCTTTGTCAATCCGAAGGACGCCGAGGCGCTGCGCAAGGCGATCGCGAATATCGGGTATCAGGAGCCGAACCTGACGGGCAAGGCTCTAGACGATCACGCGGCGGAGGAGCTCAAAAAAGATATGACGCCGGCGAAGGGGATCTTCGCGACGATCGATGATGTTGTGGCACATATCGATCATGCGGTGAAGATCGCGGGCATCGATCACGTAGCCATTGGCAGCGACTTCGACGGAATCGCGGGTCCGCCGAAGGGCCTCGAAGATATTTCGAAAATGACGCACCTCGCGGCGGCGCTGTTGAAGAAGGGCTACCAGGACGAGGACGTGAAGAAGATCATGGGCGGGAATACGCTGCGGCTGATTCGCGAGGTTGTGGGGAAGTAGCTCGGCGATTGTTTTGGAGTCCGCTCCGTCGTAAATGGCCTGCAGGCTGTTTCTGTGGCGATTGGGCGCTTTAATGAAGACCACTTACTACGCCCGACTTCGTCGGGCTCCGTGCGTGGCTCGGATTTGGCGGGTTCGGGATTTCCGGCACGCGGCACCCTACGCCGCGTGTTTGCGATGCATGAGGTGCTTGATCGCGAACGGGATCTCATCCGGATACGTGGCGCACCAGGCGATAATGCGCTCCAGCTTGAGAGAGTCGTCCTGGATCGCACTAATCTCGACGAGTTCGGCTTCGATGAGCTCTGGGTCTCTCATGGTGGTGCCTTCAGCATGGCACAGCGCCGGGACGGACGGAATAAAAAAGCCCGGCGCTTGATCAGCGCCGGGCTTTTCTCGAGAGCGGTGACTCCGAGCGTTCTACTGCTGCGGCGTCAAGACGCCAGTCTTCTTCCAGGTCGCAATGCGATCAAAGTGGTACTGGAAGTAGTAAATATTGAAGAAGAACGTCATGATCGGGCTAAGCCTGAGGCCGATCGGCTCTACGGTGTTGTAGTAGTTCAGGA
Source organism: Acidobacteriaceae bacterium (assembly GCA_043788745.1). Lineage (GTDB taxonomy): Bacteria > Acidobacteriota > Terriglobia > Bryobacterales > Bryobacteraceae > JBBQWZ01. The sequence goes on along the minus strand of JAYVTO010000080.1, from coordinate 13,657 downwards.
TCGAGGTGCGCATCTTGAAGATCGCCATGTACATGCAGACGATTGCGCCGATGTACACGATGGGGAACAAGATGGCAATGATTCCGGCAAGGCCAGCGATGGCACCGGAGCCACTGACGCCGGCTACGATTCCGAGCAGAATGCTCAGCACGACGACGCCGACAACCAGACCGATGCCAGTAAGCCAAAGCTTTTTTGAGTTGTTCTGGGGATCGATCTGCTTGACGAAGTTGAGGTGCTTCAACAGCACGATGATGACGTAGATTCCGAAGGTGATCGCGCCAATCAACCAGACGGCGATCCAACTGCCCTCAGGTGGGATGGGTCCGCCGCCGTGGGGACGCATCGGCATTCCCATAGGCGCTTGGCCCGGTGCGGGCATGCCGCCTCCGAAACCTGCGGCGGGTACTCCGAAGCCTTGCTGCTGGGCGGGCGGTCCGCCGAAGCCCGGCTGGCCTTGCGGTCGCGGAGGTCCGAAGCCTTGTTGGCCGGGAGGTGGGCCTCCGAAGCCTTGCTGACCTGGAGGTGGCGCTCCGAAGCCTTGCTGACCTGGTGCCGGAGTCATTGGCCTCGGCTGCATCGGCGCGGGTGCCATACCCTGTGGCTGCTGCATGCCGGGCTGGGGCTGGCCGCCTTGTGGTGGCATGCCGTACTGCTGCGGCATCGCTTGTTGCGGCTGTGGCGCGGCGGGATTCATTCCCTGATGAGGGGCTTGATAACCGGGCTGAGGAGCCTGTTGCGGTGCCGCTTGCGGGGCTTGCTGCTGCGGCGCGGGAGCTTGCGGCGGAGGCTGGAACGCTGGTGTCGCAGCCGCCCCGGATGGTGCCGGGATCACGTCAAGCGCCGGCAACCACGTCGTCATGCCCTCCTTCCACGCGAGGTCCGTTCTTTGAATTTCTCCAGCCGCGAGCATGCGCTGCACGTCTGCCAACTCGTAGGGTCCGAGCTTCTTTCCTTCACGTCCGATCCAAAAAGTCATCGACAAAGGGCCTCCGCAAAAGCTTATCGCATTTAACGACGCGGCATATGCCCGAATCTTACCGCGACTTCCAGCGATTGGCGAGCGCTGCCAGTTTGTCGTCCATGGAAGGCTTAGGCGGCTCTGGCTTTTGCGCGCGCTGGCTCTGGGGATTGGGCTTCGGGCCGGAAGGTGGAGCTGGTTGTGCGGCTGGCGCCGGCCGGCGCCGCGCGGGCTCCTGGAGCGCTTTGATCGACAGGGCGATGCGCTTCGATTTCAGATCGATGCTCAGCACCTTCACCTTCACGATCTGGCCGACCTTCACAACTTCGCTCGCATCCTGCACGTATTTGTTCGACAACTCGCTGATGTGGACCAGGCCGTCCTGGTGAACGCCGACGTCGACGAAGGCACCGAACTTCGTGACGTTGGTAACGACGCCCTCGAGAACCATCTCCGGCTGCAGATCAGAGAGTTCGTTGACGCCTTCCTTGAAACTGGGCGCGACGAAGGTGTCTCGCGGATCGCGGCCGGGCCGCTTTAGTTCTTCGAGGATGTCGTTCAAGGTGTAGACGCCTGCGGAGAGATCGGCCTTATTGACTTTCGCGATCCGCTCCGGCTCCTGCACGAGTTGGGAGACGGCGACGCCAAGTTTGGCGGCGATCTGCTCGACGATCGGATACGACTCGGGATGCACGGCGGTCATGTCGAGTGGGTTGTCGCCGTCGCGAATCCGCAGGAACCCGGCGGCTTGTTCGAAGGTTTTCGGGCCGACGCCGGGCACGGCGTTTAACTGCACGCGCGAGCGGAAGCGGCCGCTTTCATTGCGGAATTCGACGATCTTCAGAGCGGTGCGTTCGCTGATGCCGGCGACGTAGCGCAGCAGCGCCCAGGAGGCCGTATTGAGATCGACGCCGACGCGATTGACGCAGCTTTCGATGGTTGCTTCCAGAGATTGCTGCAGTTGACGTTGATCGACATCGTGTTGATATTGGCCCACGCCGATAGACTTCGGATCGATCTTGACGAGTTCGGCGAGCGGATCCTGCAAGCGGCGCGCGATGGAGATTGCGCCGCGGACGGTGAGGTCGAGATCGGGAAACTCCTGGCGGGCGATGTCGGAGGCCGAGTAGATGGAGGCTCCCGATTCGTTGACGGAGACGCTGAACAGGCCGAAGAGATTCTCCTGCTTCAGGAACTCGCGGACCAGCGCCTCCGTTTCCCGGGAGGCGGTGCCGTTGCCAATGGCGATGGCTTTCACGCCGTGCTTTTCGATGAGGGCCTTCAAGGTGCGCCCAGCACCGGCGGTATCGAATTTCGGCGCATGAGGATAGATGACGTCGTGCGCAAGGAACTTGCCGGTTTCATCGACGACAGCGACTTTACATCCGGTGCGGATGCCGGGATCTATGCCGAGCACGGCGAGTTGGCCGGCGGGCGCTGCCAGCAGCAGGTTCTGCAAATTCTCACGGAAAACTTTAATCGCTTCCAGATCCGCGCTCTGCTTGAGTTCGAGCCGGATCTCCCCTTGAATCGACGAACTGAGCAGGCGTTTCCAGGCGTCTTCGGCCGCGAGGCTAAGGTGCGGGGTCCAGTCGCCGGACTGCTTGTGGATCGCGCTTTTGATCGACGCGACTGGAGCCGCGGCGTCGAGCTCAATCAGAAAGTAGAGAACGCTTTCGCTTTCGCCGCGGCGGATCGCGAGCATCCGGTGCGACGGAATCGTCTTCACCGGCTCACGATAGTCGTAGTACATCTTGAACTTCTCTTGCTCGTCCTTCGCCTCTTCGATCTTGCGGCTGACGATCACGCCGTCGTCGAACATGAGCTGGCGCAGGCTCTTGCGAATGGCCGCGTCTTCGCTCGTCATTTCGGAGAGAATGTGGCGCGCGCCTTCAAGGGCCTCGTCGGCGGAGGCGACTCCAAGCTCGGCGTTGATGAAGGTTGCGGCGAACGCGGCGAGCGGGGTATCCGTCGCTTGCTGCTCCCACAGATAGAGTGCCAGCGGCTCCAGGCCTTTTTCTTTGGCCATGGTCGCTTTGGTGCGGCGCTTGGGCTTGTAAGGCAGGTAGAGGTCTTCGATCTCGCTCTTCTCCAGGCTCGCCTGGATGCGAGCCTGCAAGGCGTCGGTGAGTTTGCCTTGCTCCTGAATCGACGCGAGGATGGTTTCCTTGCGGCTTTCGAGTTCCCGGAAGTAAAGTAGTTTTTCCTCGATCACGCGAATCTGAACTTCGTCTAAATTACCGGTTACTTCTTTGCGGTAACGCGCAATGAAGGGAACGGTGGATCCGTCGTCGAGCAACTCGGCGGTTGCTACCAGGCTCTTCATGGACACGCCTGCCGATTGCGCGACGTACAGCAGGATTTCAGGAGACAGCGTTCGGGCAGAGGTGGATTTTGGTTCGGACATCAGTGGGAATCTTCATCATAGCGGGCCAGCGAGTCAGTCTAACCCGCGCGGGTTACGGCGTGGTTTGGTCGGGCTCGGGTTCGGCGTGCGGGCGGACAACCGGCTCGCGAATTCCGGACCATTCTTCGCAAAGAACGATCGAATTTGCGGCGTTGCGTGGGGCGTACTTGATGAAGGCGTGGCCGATGAGGCGGCTGTGCTCAGCGGGCAGGTAGGACAGCAGCGTGGCGATGTCTTGCGAGGCGTTGTAGGCGACTCCGCCAATTGAATAGGAATAGAAGATGGAGACGTCCGACGCTTCGGTGATGGTGGCGTCTCCGCGGCGGCCGGTTCGATTCAAGAGAAGGCGCCTGCGGCGCTCGCGGCTCTCGGGGTTGTTCTTCACCCGCAGAACGATCCACGCTCCGGCCGCGATCAGGACGACTGCTAGTGCGGCCAGGGCCGCCACTTGCGCTTCTACAGACACTGCTCGCAGGATAGCAGGAGTCGGTGGCGGGCTTTTTGCTAAAGCTCCACTGGTTGCACCATAGCACCCTTGCGTTGGGCTCGCGTAAGCTATTGAGATCAACAGTTCGCCACGAAACTGCGCTGCTCTCGCGGCCTTCACTTTACAGCGGCAGTATTTCTTCGCGGTCTGGGTCGAATTTCAGTTGACGCTTTTGGACGTAGGCGATGTTGCCCAGGTGCGAGGCTTGGGCGGAGCGGTGACCGATGTAGACGTCTCCGTTGGGGCGCTTTCGGGAGGCTACGCAGTCGAGGAAGTTCTTTACGTGGTCGACGGTTTGTTCGACTTGTGATTTCACGATGACAGGCGGCTGCTTCGCGTCTTTCGACTGGAAGGTGTATTGACTGCGATCAATGAGGAGGCGGCCTTCGGTGCCGCACATTTCCACGGCGGCTCCGCGGGCTCCGGGGGCTAGGGTTGCTTCGAAGGTGGCGGTCCAGTCGCTGGGGTATTGCAGGAGGACGTTGATAGTGTCGGGGGCGGTGCGGCCGTCCTTGTAGTTGTAGACTCCGCCGGCGGCGGAGGCGGAGACGGGGTTGTCCTGACCCATGAACATATGGACGACGTCGATCCAGTGGGTGAAGAGGTCGGTGACTTGGCCTCCGCCGAAATCGAGATAAGCGCGGAAGTTGTAATACTGCTGCGGGTCGTAGTCGCGCCACTTGAGGGGGCCGAGGAAGCGGGCCCAATCGAGATTCGAGGGCTGGGTTTGGAGGGACGCAGGAGCTTTCCGGAGATGGTAGCCGTTGCCGTGCCACCAGGTGCGGGCGAGCGTGATCTTGCCCAGCCGTCCGGTGTCGAAGTACTCGCGCTTGGCTTGCAAGTAGTGGTCGCCGGAGCGCTGCTGCATGCCGACCTGGCAGACGCGGTTGTTGACGCGCGCGGCTTTGACGATGACGGGGCCTTCTTCGAGCTTGAGCGTGAGGGGCTTCTCGACGTAGACGTCTTTGCCGGCGTTGAGGGCGTCGACGGTGGTGCGCGCATGCCAGTGGTCGGGGGTCGCGACGAGGACGGCGTCGAGATCCTTCATCTCGAGCAACTTGCGGTGGTCGGAATACGTTTTGGCTTCCGGGGCTTTGGTGACGGCGCGATCGACGCGTTCGGCGTAGATGTCGCAGACGGCCTTGACGCTAACTTGCGCGTTCTTCTGGAAGGTCTGCATGACGAAGTAACCGCGCTCGCCGGCTCCGACGAGGCCCAGGTTGACTTTGTCGTTCGCGCCGAGGATGCGTTGGTAGGAGGCGGCGGAGACGGCAACGGCAGAGCGGAAGAGGTCGCGGCGCGTGGGTTTCATGGCTTCACAGAGTATATCGAGTTCGAGCAGCGGCAAGGCACCGTAGAGCCTATCCATGAATAGTAGCGACAACGGGAAGGGAAACCCTTTGATTAGATGTTTTGTTTGTAACGTTTTAGATGATGTCACATTGTATATCTGCTATGCTATGGCAGTATTGCAATGATGATAGATCTATTGTACTTTAAAATCTTCATCTTAGAAGAATCTTCCTTGCAAATCTGCTATCGCATGGCATCATTACAGGTATGAGTGTGGCGCGCCAAGCCGAGTTGTTGGTCCGGGATCGCCTGGACCATATTCCGGCGGTGGCTTTGCTTGGGCCGCGGCAGGTGGGCAAAACGACGTTGGCTCAAGATATCGGGGACAGCCGCAAGAGCATTTACCTCGATCTGGAGTCTCCTCCGGATCGCGAGAAACTGGCGGATCCGGTCCTGTTTCTCGCTGGACACGAGTCTGAGTTGGTCATTCTCGATGAAGTGCAGCGCATGCCCGAACTCTTTGCGGTACTCCGAGGGTTGATCGATCAGGGCCGGCGCAGGGGGAAGCGAACGGGCCGATTCCTGCTGCTTGGTTCCGCGTCGATCGATCTGCTGCGCCAATCGGAGACGCTCGCCGGCCGGATCGCATACATCGAAATGCCGCCGTTCGGTGTGCTGGAGTTGCCTGCCGATACGGATCGACAGCAATGGCTGCGCGGCGGGTTTCCGGATAGCTTTCTGGCCTCCGGGGATCGCGAAAGCTTGCTCTGGCGGCAGGATTTCATCCGCACGTACCTCGAGCGCGATATTCCGCAATTGGGTCCGCGCATTCCGGCCACGACGCTGCAGCGATTCTGGACTATGCTTGCGCACGTGCAAGGCGGCTTATTCAACGCCGCGCCGCTGGCGCGAAATCTTGCGGTGGAGGGGAAGTCGGTCGCGCGATACCTCGATCTGCTGGTGGATCTGATGCTCGTGCGGAGGCTGCTGCCTTTTCAGAAGAACATTGGCAAGCGGCTCGTTAAGTCGCCGAAGGTTTACGTCCGGGATAGCGGGGTGCTGCACGCACTGCTCAATATCGGAAGCATGGACGATTTGCTGGGGCATCCGGTGGTGGGTGCGAGTTGGGAAGGATTTGTGATCGAGAATCTGATCGCGGCCGCTCCGCCTGGAACGATTCCGATGTATTACCGGACTGGTGCGGGGGCGGAGATCGACTTGCTGCTCGAGATCCCCAAGCGCGGGCTTTGGGTGTTTGAGATCAAGCTAGGGCACACCGCACGCGCCGAAAAGGGCTTCTTTATCGCGTGCGAGGATCTGAAGCCCGCGCGCCGCTTTATTGTGAATTCGGGTTCGGATCGCTACCGGATCCGCGACGGGGCGGAAGTGATCGGGCTGCGCGCGGCGGCGGAACTCCTCAGGACGGTGGAGGACTCAAAGAAGGCGCGGACCTACCGGACCAAGCCGTAGCCGATCATCGTTTTGCCGTCGATGATCTTACCGGCCTGGATCATCTCGCCGATTTCCTTTTTCTTGAACCAGGCCATCTCGATGCGTTCGTCTTCCATGGGCGTTTGCTCTCCGGCGATTAGACCGGAGGCGGTGTAGATAGTCATCTTTTCGGCGAGGAACCCGGGGCTGGCGTAGAAGGAGACGAGCTTCTTCCAGGTTTTTGCGCGGTAGCCGGTTTCCTCCTTAAGTTCACGCTTGGCGGCCTGGAGCGCCGTTTCACCGGGGTCGAGGCGGCCAGCGGGGAGTTCCCAGAGGAAAGCTCGGGCGGGCAGGCGGTACTGGCGAGCGAGCAGGATGCGGCCGCGGTCGTCGATGGGCATGATGACGGCGGATCCGCCGTGCTGGATGACGGCGCGTTTGATTTCGAAGCCGCCGGGCTCGACGGCAATGTCTTCGGTGACCCAGAAGATGGGGGTTCGGCAGATTTCGGTGGAGGAGAGAAGTTTCATGGGTGCTTGCCTTATTAAACCAATTCCGGGTGGTCTCTCGTTCGTGAGCCGGGTAGGATCTTCTGACACTCCTGTGCGCGGAATAAGTTTATCGTTGGAGATGAGGGACAGAGTCGGTTACGCGGCTCTGTTGGTGTTTACTTCCGCTTTACACGGATGGTAACCGTAACCGTGATGGCGATCACGGTGGCGATAGGTCCGGGACCTCAGCAGTCCCTTCGCTACTCCACTCCGAATGAAATCCTCGATAGATAGTGTCGGCGCGGGCGTATTTCTCGCAGGGATTTTGATTGTGGGGATCGGCTGTGGGGCGGAGTGATCCACTCACTGCGTTCGTGGTTCTTTACCGGGGTGCGCTCCCGGCAGACTGCTTCCGCCGACGGCAGAGACGCCAGTTTGATTGAGTACGCGCGCCCTTACGGTCGCGCCTCGTTTAGGGGCTTATTACTTTTTCGAACGCTTTGAGTGGGAGTGTGTTTACAATGTCGCTTGCTTCGAGCCATCCCCGGCGGGCGGTGGTGACTCCGTAGCGCATGTTGGCCAGATGCTTCGGGTGGTGGGCGTCGGTTGAGATAGTGAAGCGGACGCCTTTGGCCTTGGCGGCGCGGATCAGAGGGCCGCTGAGATCGAGGCGTTCGGGACTGGCGTTGATCTCGAGAAATACTTGGCGCTTGGCGGCTTCGGTCGCGATGGCTTCGAAGTCGAAGGGGAATGGATCGCGATGCAGCAGCAGGCGGCCCGTGGGGTGACCAATCGCTTTCAGGCTCGGGCATTCGAGCGCGCGCAGCAGACGGTCGGTCATCTCGGCGGATTCGAGATTCATGAAGCTGTGGACGCTGCCGATTACGAAATCGAGTTCGGCGAGAGCGTCATTGGTGAGGTCCATCGTGCCGTCGCGCAGGATGTCGCATTCGAGTCCGGAGAAGACGCGGATGCCTAACGCTTTCGCGTCGAGGTCGCGGACTTGCTGTGCGAAGGCGACGGCGCGGGCTTCGTCGAGGCCGTTGGCCATGGCGAGGGCTTTTGAGTGATCGGTGATGACGATGTACTCGTAGCCCAACGCTCGGGCGGCTTCGGCCATCTCTTCGAGAGACGCGCGGCCGTCGCTTTCGGTGGTGTGCATGTGCAGGTCGCCGCGCATGTCGGCGAGCTCGACGAGGTTCGGAATGCGGTGTTCGGCGGCGGCTTCGAGTTCGCCCGAGTTCTCACGCATCTCCGGCGGGATCCAGGCGAGGCCTAGCGTTTCGTAGATTTCTTCTTCGGTGCGGCTGGCGACGACTGTACCGGACTCGATCTCGGAGAGGCCGTATTCATTGAGGGTGAGGCCCATCTTCACGGCGCGCGTGCGTAGCGTGACGCTGTGTTCCTTGCTGCCGGTGAAGTATTGGAGGGCGGCGCCGAAGTTCTCTTCAGGCAGCGCGCGGAGGTCGACTTGCAGGCCTTCTAGACCGAAACGGACGCTCGCTTTGTTTTCGCCTTTCGCGAGGACTTCGTGAACTTTGGGGTGCGTAACGAATTTCTCGAGGGCGTCCGCGGCTCCGGGTCCGATGGCGAGCAGGTCAAGGTCGCCGCAGGTTTCCTTGCCGCGGCGCGCGCTGCCGGCGGCGATCACTTTGTCGATGCCGTCGCCGGAGAGATATTCGATCAGCTCGTCGGCGACGGACTGGGCAAAGTTCAGCAGGAAGCGCCCGGCGCTCTTGCGATAGGACGAAATCGAACGGAGGACTTTGTCTTCGAGCTTTGCACCCATACGGGGGAGTTCGCGGAGCTTTTGTTCCTGGGCTAGTTTCTCCAGGCCGTCGATGGTGGAGACGCGGAAATGCTCCCAGATCAGTGCAATGCTCTTCGGACCGAGGCCTTGGATCTTCAGCAACTCGAGCGCCGTGGGGGGATACTTCGAGATCATCTCGTCGCGGCGTCCGAAGGAGCCGCGTTCGGCGATCTCGGTGAGCGCGGACGCGATGCCTTTGCCGACGCCGGGTATGTCGGTGACTTTGCGTTCGGGATTGCGGACGATGTCCATCACGCGTTCCGGATAGCCCTCGATGGCGGAGGCAGCATTGCGGTAGCTGCGAATGCGGAAGCCGTCTTCGCCGGCGATCTCCATGAGGTCGGCGGTTTCGGAGAGCATGCGCGCGAGGGCGTGGTTGTCGAGGTTGGTGCTCATTTCCAGTAGATGTCCACGTAGTCGGCGGCTTCGTCGCAGGGGTTGTTGATTTCCCGCATGCGGAAGAAGGCGCGCGGACCTTTGATCAGGAAGTGGAAGTCGCCCTTGCGCTCGCAGGCTTGGCCTTTGTTGATGTAGCTGACGCGAGTGACGATCGTGCCTTTGATCTTGAACGCTTTCGGGCCAATTTCTGTGATGACGCCGTCGACTTTGACGAAGCCCGTGCCGGTTTGTTCTTTGGCTTCGCCTTTGATGGCGAGGGTGCCGTTGCTGTTCGTTACCGTTGCTTTGCCGGGAGCTTTGTCGAGCCACTGCAGGGTCAGCTTGTGCTCACCGGCGAGCAGTTTGCGGGTGGCTTCGTCCTTGACGATGGTTTTAGGAGATTGGGCGAGGAGGGGAAGGGCGAGAAGGAAGAGCCAGCGGGTTAGCATACGGCTATGGTCGCATTTTGAGGCGCTGCGGTCGGCGTGGGCGCACAGTTTTCAGGGGCTGTGTGGGATCCCCGGGCTGACACCCGGGGCTGGCTGACGAGAGTGAGGCCATCGACGAAGAACGTGCGCCTTGGACCGTATGCGCACCGAATTTGCCGCGGAGTATCACTTGTTTTATTAAAGCGTGAGTTCCGAGGAGGTGCGCATCACGGCTGTTCTTCCTGGAATGATGCGACGAGCGTAATCGCTGAGCGGCCCTACTTCATCCCCAACTGCGCCGCCAGGAATGCATACACATCCGCCTCCTGAGCCACCTGTTCGCTGAGCGCCGTTCCCATTCCGTGGCCGCTGCCGGAGCTGGTTCTTAGCAGAATCGGATTCGATCCCTTCTGTGCGGCTTGTAGACGGGCGGTCATCTTTCGCGAATTGGCGGGATCGACGCGGCCGTCGTTGTCTCCGGTCATAAATAACACCGCCGGATACTCTTTGCCGTCGGTCACGTGATGGTATGGCGAGTAGGCGAAGAGAGCTTTGAATTGGTCTTTCTCTTTTACAGTGCCAAATTCGGTTACGTTGAATGCTCCATTGGGAAACAGTTCGACGCGGAGCATGTCGAAGATGCCGACATGGGCGACGACGGCGCGGAAAAGATCGGGGCGCTGTGTCAATGCCGCGCCCATCGACAGGCCGCCGTTGGAGCCGCCTTCGATGGCTAGCTTCTCCGGCGTCGTGTACTTCGATTTGATCAGGTATTCGGCGCAGGCGATGAAGTCGTCGAAGACGGTCTGCTTTTTGGTTAGCTTGCCTGCTTCGTGCCAGGGCTCGCCGAACTCGCCTCCTCCACGCAGGTTTGCGATCGCGTAGACGCCGCCGTGGTCGAACCACCACCGTCTGGTTGCGCTGAACGAAGGCGGCAGGCTGATCCCGTAGCCGCCGTAGCCGTACAGCAAAGTGGCGTTCGAGCCGTCGAGCTTCGTGCCCCTCTTGCGCAGGATGTTCAGCGGAACTTTGGCACCGTCCTTTGAGGTGACCATCACGCGCAGAGTCTCGATGTCGGAGAACGAGACTGGCGGATCGTTGGCTAACGCTGTTTTCGTGATCTGGCCGGTGGCGGGCTGATAGCGATAGTAGGCCCGGGGCTCGGTGTAGGTCGCCGATTCGAAGAGGAGGTCGTCGCCCGCTCCGCGGACCATTTGGCCGACGGAGGAGATCATGCGGATGTCGAGCATCTTTCCATCCGTGCCGTCCACGCGCAGTGCGCGCAGTTTCGACGGGCCGCCGGCCATATAGCTGACATAGAGAATGGTGTTCGTGACGAGCATGCCGTCGATGCTTGCCGTCGCCGCGGTCACGATGGTTTTCGCCGAGGCCAACTGGAAGTCCGGGGCCGCCAGCTTGACGATCTTTCCTAGCGGCGTGCCGGATTTCGTCAACAAGTACAAATCGTCTGTCAGATCGAACTGCGCGAGCGACGCGCGGTCCGACAAGCGGGTAATCTGCTTCCAGCGTTCGCTGGGTCCGAGTAGAAAATGGAAGAAGTCACCGCCGTCGCCGTTGGCGACGGTCGCGAGCACGTACTTGCCGTCGGCGCTCGATTGCAAAGCGGTCTCTGCGATGCGCGGGAATTCCTTGCCGACGGCGTAGGTGTCCTGCTTCAGTGGCGTGCCGAGCTTGTGAAACCAGACTTGCTGGAAGAAGTGTTCATCGGCGGGCGGCTTCTCGCCGGGGGCCGGATAGCGGGTGTACCAGAAGCCGGTGGCGTCGGCGTTCCAGGCTACCGATCCGCCGCCGGTCGGATACTGCACACGCGGAATGACGATGTCGACTTGCTTGCCGGTCGCGGTCTCGAAGATGTGCACGGAGCCATCTTCGCTGCCGCCCTTCGACAGCGAGACCGCCACCAGCTTGCCGTCGTGCGAGGGCACATACCAATCGATCGAGGTGCTGCCGGAGGCGTCGAGCGCGTTCGGATCGACGACGACCGTCTGGCCGATTGCGGGTTCGTCCGCGGAGCGCAGTGTGACGAGGAAGCGTTGCGCCTTGGGAGGCTCAAACTTCATGGCGAAGAGGCGGCCTCCGCGATTCAACAACTCTCCGTATGACGGAGGCACTTTCGCGTACAAGGCTTTCAGCCAACTTTCGGCCGCGGGACGCAGCGGAAGCGCATCGAGGTACTTGCGGGCGAGTTGGTTTTGGTCACCGGACCACTTCTTCGTTTCGGCGCTTGCGCCGTCGTCGAGCCAGCGATAGTCGTCGAGAATCTTCGCGCCGGAATAGTCGTCGGTTACGGTGCGCTTCGCAGTGGGCGGGTAGTTCATTGGCTGAAACGCTCCGAGGGGAGCAACTAACATCAAAAAAAAGAACGTTCGTATCAATGTCGTGTTGTCCTGAGAACCTTGTCCTGAGAGGTCTCTAGCCGGATTTGCGTGTTGTCCCGGGGTTCGCAACCCTCGCGGCCTGACGCCGCGTTCGCAAAAGACTCTCTTCTTGACTCTATTCGTTTTACGCCGATTTCGGCAACTGCCTGCGCCTTACTGTTTCAAGGCCACCAACTATTGGACGACCATTCTCAGCGGAGGGTAGGCAGTTGAACCAGGGAGAGCAACCGCATCGCCAGGGTCCGGCGCGGCAGTCCGCAAGGGACAAGGCGGTTTTCGGTTCGAATCCGGGCCACCAGCCATCACTATCGGACTATCTGTAACGAAGCTCACTCCAAAAAATGCGAAAGTGAAAGGGTGGCCAGTCGAGCAGCCAAGCTTGCGTTGGTCGTCCCATCGGAGCATCCATGATCGACGAAGAGCGCCAGGTACTCACAACCCATCAAAAAGCCCTTAAGGTGAACCTTGACCCTCTGCGCTACGGCACGTTTGCCGAAATCGGAGCCGGGCAGGAAGTTGCCCGGTGGTTCTTTCGCGTCGGCGGAGCCGCCGGGTCGATTGCGAAGTCGATGTCGGCCTACGATATGGCGGTCAGCGATGCGATCTATGGCCGCTGTAAACGCTACGTCTCGCGCGAACGGTTGCAGCAGATGCTGGATCATGAGCACACGCTGAACTTAGAGCGGTTGCGTCCATCGCGCGGCAACACGACGGCATTCTTTGCGTTCGCCGATACGGTTTCGGCGCGCAATTTCCACGGCACCAATGAATGCCACGGCTGGATGGGCGTCAAGTTTCAGGCGCAGGCGCGCGACGCGGATAGCCAGATTACGATCCACGTGCGCATGCTTGATCTCGACAACAGTTCGCAGCAACAGGCGCTGGGAATTGTTGGCGTGAATCTGCTGTACGGCGCGTTTTTCCTGCACCACAAGCCGGAGCTGTTACTCGAATCGCTGCTGGACAACCTGAGCACGCATCGCATTGAGATCGACATGGTGGAGTTCTCGGGTATTGAATTCCGCAATGTCGATAACCGCGTGATGAGCCTGAAGCTTGTGCAGTTGGGCCTCAGTGGCGCGGCGATGTTTGGTCCCAATGGCGATGTGTTGCAGCCCTCGGAGGTTCTGCATAAGCGGCCGATTCTGGTCGAGCGCGGCAGCTTCCGGCCGGTGACGAAGGTCAACATCAACATGATCGATTGCGCGCGGGTGAACTTCGCGGCCGAGCCGGAAGTGGATGGTGAGCGTATCGTCGAGCTGATGGAAATTACGATGCGCAGTCTGATGGTAACGGGCCAGATCGATCTCGCGGATTTTCTGGCGCGCGCCGATGTTCTCGCCGCCGCGGGTAAGACGGTGCTGATTTCGGATTACTTCGAATACTACCGGCTGGCTGCCTACCTAACGCGCTACACGGCGGAGCCGATTGCGTTGACGATGGGCATTCCGAGTTTGCTCGAGCTGTTCCAGGAGCAATATTACATCGGCCTCGAGGGAGGTGTGCTCGAGGCATTCGGCCGCTTATTTACGAAAGATCTCCGCGTCTATCTGTACCCGCTGCTCGACGACA
>JAYVTO010000079.1:0-10938 GCA_043788745.1 Acidobacteriaceae bacterium | reverse complement strand
GGTCCGTGAGAAAGAACCCGCGCAGCTACCGGGGATCCTGCGATAACAAATCCATCCCGCTTCGTTGGCGCCAACGACACTTCTTGGTAGCACAGGCCTCCGGGCCTGTGTTCTACCGATCCATGAGATATTTACCCGCGCACGCGCTGCCTTACGGCCGCGCCTCGGCCGAGGAATGATTCACAGGAACCAAACCGGTGCTGCCAATTTCAGCAACGCCGGACCGGATTCGGTAACCGAACTAATCCGCATGAGTACTCGTCTATGCAGGAGACGCAATCATGCAAATCTTCTTTCAAGACCTCCGCTACGGCATCCGCAATCTGATGGCGAGCCCTGGATTCACGATCGCCGCCCTGCTGTGCCTTGCGCTCGGCATTGGAGCCACCACCGCGATCTTCAGCGTCGTCAACGCGGTCGTCCTCCGGCCGCTGCCTTTCCAGAACCCCGAAAGCCTGGCCCGCATCTACACGGAGTTCCCCAAATTCGGCACGCATCCACTACTTAAGTTCTGGATGTCTCCCCCCGAAATGGCCGACATCAAACGCGACCTCGAATCCTGGGAATCGATCGAAGGCTTTTCCTCGGGCGGCGCGAATCTGGCCGGCGGCAACGAACCGGTTCGTGTCACCGTCGCGCAACTCACGGGCGGTCTGATGCCCATGCTCGGCGTCCAGCCAGCGATGGGACGGCTGATCGAACCCGCGGACGATGTCCAGGGCGCGCGGCTGAACGCCGTCATCTCACATGGCCTTTGGCAGCGCGTGTTCGGCGGCGATCCGCGGATCATCGGTCGCGAGATCCGCTCTAACGGACAGGCCTGCACGGTGATCGGCGTGATGGCGCACGGCTTCCAATTTCCTCCGGGAGAGAGCGATCCTCCGGAAGCGTGGCTTGCGATGCAGTTGGGTCCGCCGAATCCGCAGCGTCGCGGCAACCATTTTCTGAGCCTGATTGGCCGCTTGAAACCCGGCATCACGATCGCCCGCGCGCGCGAAGAACTCACACGCTACATGATCACGGAGGGCGCAAAAGCGACTCCGCGTACGCACAGCTTCTCGCTCGACTTCCATACGCTGGTCGCTTACGACCTGCAGGAAGAAGTGGTCGGCGACGTCCGCCGGGCGGTTTTGCTGCTGATGGGCGCGGTTGGCTTCGTTTTGTTGATCGCCTGCGTCAACGTCGCGAACCTGTTGCTTGCGCGCGCCGAAGCGCGGCAGCGCGAGATCGCGATTCGCAAGGCGCTCGGCGCCGGCTACGGGCGTCTTTCCGCGCAGTTCGTAACAGAAGGCCTGATACTCTCGCTCGGCGGAGCCGCACTCGGCCTGGCGCTCGCCTATGGCGGACTGCGACTGCTGGTTGCGGCGGGTTCGACAAGCATTCCACGCGCCTCCGAGATCGCGATCAACGGCCGCGTTCTGCTGGTCACGCTGCTGGTCTCGATCGTGACAGGAATCGCGTTCGGGATTGCACCCATCGCGCAGATCGTTGCCGGGAACCTCCACGATGCGTTGAAGGCAGCGGCCGGACGCACCACGGCGTCGGCGGCAGCCAACCGTTTTCGCGGCGTACTGGTTGCGAGCGAACTTGCGCTTGCCCTGGTACTGCTGATTGGCACGGGCCTCATGGTGCGCGCGTTTTGGAAGCTGCAGGAAGTCCATGCGGGCATTCGTTCGGAAGGCTTGCTTACTCTGCGCGTCGCCCTGCCGCCTGCCGTCTACAAGACGCCCGAGAGCATCACCGCATTCTGGAATCGTCTCGATGAACGTCTGCAAGCAACCCCGGGAATCCAAGGCGTAACGATCGCGAAGGGATTGCCCCCCGACCGCCGCCTGGATGCGAACGACACCACAATCGAAGGCTTCGTTCCGCGGACGGGCGGTCCGGTGCAGAACATCGACTACTACCAGCTCGCGGGCAAACGCTTCTTTGAGACGCTCGGAATTCGGCTGATCGAGGGGCGGTTCTTCGACGACCGCGACGGAGCGAACGCGCCGATAGTGCTGATTGTGAATCAGACGCTGGCACAGACCTACTGGCCGGGCGAAAGCGCCATCGGCCATCGCATGAAGCCCGGCGGCGGACCGGAGTGGGCCACCATCGTCGGCGTTGTGGGCGACGTCCGGAACGCGGGTCTGGACAAGCCGGCGGGGACGGAGATCTTCCTCGCGAACGCGCAGCTCCCGCCGCGATTCACTCCCGATTCCGCGTTCGTGATCCTGCGTACGAACGGCGATCCCTACGCGCTGACCTCGCTCGCGAGAAGAGTGGTTCAAGAGATTGATCCCAGTCTTCCGATTGCCCGCGTCCGATCGATGGACGATGTGATCGCAAGTACGCGATCGCGTCCGCGCTTTCTTGCCGTGCTGCTGACGCTGTTTGCCGGCGTCGCGCTCTCGCTGGCGGCTGTCGGCATCTACGGCGTCATCTCGTATTCGGTCGCGCAACGGACCAGCGAGTTCGGCATCCGCATGGCGCTCGGCGCAGGCTCCGGCGACGTAATGAAACTGGTGGTGCGGCACGGCATGATGATTGCCGCCGCTGGAATTGCCGCCGGGTTGGTTGGCGCGTTGAGCCTGGCCCGGGCGCTCCAAAGCTTGTTGTTTGGCCTCAGTTCGTTCGATCTTCGGACCTTTGCCGCGATGGCGCTATTGCTGACCGGCGTCGCGCTTGTGGCCTGCTACATTCCGGCACGGCGTGCGACGCGCGTCGATCCGATGGTGGCGTTGCGCTACGAGTAAGACGCCGGCATCGCGCGGGCGTGCCAGGCATAGCGGTATCCTGGACTCAGTGTCCTCCCGCCTGGCCACCACACTCTGCGGAATTGCCCTGAAAACGCCTGTTTTGGCGGCTGCGGGCACGTTCGCCTATGGCGTGGAGTTCGTTGACTTGGTCGACCTGAACGCGCTCGGCGGCATCGTGGTGAAGGGGCTCTCGCGCGAACCCATGGACGGCAACCCTCCGCCGCGAGTTTGGGAAGCAGAGGCGGGCATGATCAATTCGATTGGCCTCCAAAACATCGGTGTACAGGCGTTCGTCGCCGAGAAGCTGCCTACACTGCGAACGTTCGATGTACCGGTGATTGCGAACGTCTTCGGCTATACGCATGACGATTACCTCGAAGTGGTTCGCGTGCTCGACGACGCGGAAGGCGTTGCCGCGTACGAACTGAACGTATCGTGCCCGAACACAAAGCACGGCGGCATCTTCTTCTCGAACGACCCGCAGTTGCTGGGCGAACTACTCCGCGATATTCGCCGCGCGACGCGCCGGCCGCTCATTGTCAAACTCTCGCCCAACGTGGCGAAGATCGAGCCGCTCGCCAAAGCCGCGGAAGACGCGGGCGCCGATGCGATCTCGCTTGTGAATACCTTTATCTCACTCGCCATCGACGCGAAGACGCGCACGGCGCGCATCGGCGCAGGTTTTGGCGGGCTGTCCGGGCCGGCGATCAAGCCGATCGCGCTGCGGCTGGTCTACGAAGCGGCGCAAGCTGTGCGCATCCCCGTCATAGGCCTCGGCGGCATTGCGTCGGGCGTCGACGCGGCGGAGTTTCTGATCGCGGGCGCGACCGCGGTCGAAGTCGGCACGGCGACATTCTGGGATCCGCAGGCGCCGCTGCGGATCGCGCGCGAGCTTGCACAGTTCTGCCGTGAAGAGAACGTGAACAGCGCGCAACTGACGGGCACGCTGAACCTGAAGCCATCCAAAACATCCGCTACAATTCTTGAGGGACAGATCACCAAATCATGAAACAGATTATTGCGACCGACAATGCTCCGAAGGCCATCGGCCCGTATTCGCAAGCCGTCGTCCATAACGGACTGGCCTATTTAAGCGGGCAGATTCCGCTGGACCCGGCGACCAACACGATGGTCGAGGGCGATATCGCCGTGCAGACGGAGCGTGTGATGGAGAACCTGAAAGGCCTGCTCGCGGCCTGCGGCTCGTCGCTCGAGAACGTCGTAAAGACCACCGTGTTCATGAAGGACATGGGCGAGTTCGCGAAGATGAACGAGGTCTACGGGCGGTACTTCAGCGTGAATCCGCCGGCGCGGGCGACGGTAGAAGCAGCGCGGCTGCCGCGCGATGTAAGGGTCGAAATCGAGTGCATCGCGATTGTTGCGTAGGCGCTCGCTTACGCTGGCGGTTGTGTCCTCAGTGGCGATGCCGGCGAAATCCGCTCACTCTCCATGAACCACGTTGTAATTGATTGAATTTTGGTGTCTGGGCTCGGGGCCGACGCGGGAGACCCGCTTACTACGCCCGACTTCGTCGGGCTTCGTGCGCGGCTCGGATGTGTCGCGTTTCTTCGCCTTCTTTCCGTAATCCCGCATACCTGGTTCATGGCGGTGATGACGCGCGGGCACGTCCCTGGCTTCCCGTAACGGGCAGGCTGTTCGCGGCTCTTTGCTACCGGGCGGCCGGGCGGATTTTTCACGGGCTCTTGCGCTCGCGGTTCTCCATTGGGGCGCGCTAGAAGGTGAAGCGTGTTTGGAGTTCGAGGCGGCGGTTGTTTGCGGCTTCCGTAAGACCGCCTCCCGAACCTGCCGGCTGGTTGGCGCGTCCGAAGAACGGCGAGGTAATATTGCCTTGAATCGGACCTGGGTTGTTGCGGTTGAGCGCATTGCGAACCGAGAGCGAGATGGTGAGATTGTATCTTCTGCTCGCTGCAGGGACGCCTGCGACGCCGCCACTTGAGAACGGATTGCCGCCGCCGCGCGTGCGATCCGGACCGCCCGCCAATGCCGGACCCGCGCCCGCCGCGGTCGCGCCTTCGCGCGGCGGACCGAAGCCGAACACCTTGCCGATGCGGAGATTCAGCATCACCTGCCCGGGACCGCGGCCGAAATTGCGGCCGAGGATTTGCTCGCCGGGAATCGGGTTCGGATCGAGCAAGCCATAGGAAGTGCGGATGAGGCCGGGTCGCGAGGGATCCGTGGCGACGCCAGGGCGGCCGTTGTATAGCGTCGTTCCATAAACGTCGCGGCCCGCCGTGATGTCGAACGGTGGACCGGATTCGATGATGAACAGCGGACTAAAGCGGATGTCCCCGCGCGCGTTGAGCGTGCCGCCGACCTGCGAGCGATGCCGAATGTCGGTGGACGCCGGCCCGTACTCGCCTGCGTCGCTGTAGGGGTTTGCGGGGAAGGTGCCGAGGCCGTCGGTATCCGCGCGAGCGCGATTCAACGTATAGCCGCCAAACAGGGAGACCTGCTTGTTGACCTTGGTGTTGACGTTGAAGATCAACTGATTCTGGTTGTATCGACCCGATGATTCGGCTTGAAACACCGGACCTTCCTTGCTCACGGGTACGGTGTTCGAGCCAAGCAGCGGAGGATTCGCGACGCGCGATCGATAGATGTCGATACCCTGCGATCGCGCATAGGTGACAGCGAGCGTCGTCTTGAAGGGTAGTTGGCGCTCGATGCCGATGGCCGTTTGCAGAATTGCCGGCGACCGCAGATCCGGCGAAATGCGTTGGACTGTCTGCGTGGTTCGTATTCCACCGAGCGAAGCGATGGAGGGCACGACGGGGAAGAAATCGGGATTCGTGACGACGAACTGCTGCTGCACAATCCCGTTTGACCGCTGTGCGCGCAGCGTATTGCCGAGGCCGAAACGATCGTAGAAGATGCCGAAGCCGCCGCGCAGAACGAAGATCGCGGGCTTCTTGCCTTTCGCTCCGACGCCCCAGCCAAAGCCCGCGCGCGGCGCGATGGCGCGGTAGTCGGAGAGGTTGGTTTGGATCTCGTACCGGATGCCGTAGCTGAGCGTGAGGGTAGGGCGGGCGCGCCAATCGTCACCCGCGAACAGCCCCGCGTCCCACTGATTTCCCGCGATCGAAGGATTACCCGCGTTGATGCCGAACTGCGTCGCGCCACCGCCCAACGCGCGGATTTGCGCCGGCGCTAGTCCCGCTTTCTGCAAGAGAAGCGTTCGGCGGTAGCGTTCGATGGAGGTGATGTCGGTAAGCCGCGGCTGCCCGTTCGCGCCGATCACAGCACGATTGCCTGCATCGAGGACGGGCGCGGTTCCACCACCGAAAATGAAGGCGCCGCCGTAGTTTTGTGGAAAGTTGTCGTCCGTCGTTTGACCGCGCAGGCGAAGGCCAAACCGGATGGTATGCGCCGACCGCGCGATGGACGTGTAGTTCTGTATCTCGTAACTCGTTTGCCGATTGATCCACGTGCCCAACTGCGCGCCGCCGCCGTTGAAGGCGCTGAGTACAAATACGGCCGGGCCGGAATCGGCCGAGACATAGTCGTTCGCGTTGCGGAAATATTGGAAGCGCGTCTCGTTAATCACGGTCGGGCTGAGGACGGCCGTTTCGGTGAGTTGCAGCGTGTTCGTCTCATTCAAATTTGAATATCCGCGCGAGGGAAGGTTGAAGCTGCCGATGCCCGCGCCCTCGATATTCGTGTGATTGAACGTGTAGCGGACCGTGAGCGTGTTCTTCGGATTCAACTGGAAGTCCACGCGGGGCGTCGCACTCCAACGGCGCTGCGGCTTCAGAAAGGTACTGGTAAACGGATTGACGATACCGAGCGTAGCGGGGTCGAGCGTGATGCCGTTGACGATCTGGCCGTCATCAATGAAATCGCCGCGAGCGTCGAGCGTGAAGGACGCGCGCTTGCCCAGCGGTCCACTGATGTTGCCGCCGACTTCGTTCAGCAAGAACGGCGCTTTCTGCGCGGCGTAAGGATTGCGTGTGTTCCACGAATCGTCGGCGTAGTTGTAGTAGACGGAGCCGCGCAGTGTATCGGCGCCTGGCTTGGTGAAGATTTCAATACGGCCGTAGCCGAGCGAGTCGTATTCAGGCGAGAACGGATTCTGATTGATGCGAATTTCGCGGATCGATTCCTTGGGAGGAAGTTCGCCGCCCGAGAAGCCGTCGACGAGGATCTGGCCGCCGTTCGGCCCGGCGGCGGGTCCGGCGAGCGCTAGGAGGTCCGCTTGCAAGTCTTCGGGACTATCGGAAAGGGCCAACAGGTCGTCGCCGCGCATCACAAGCGCGCCGGCGTTGTTGGTAGGGTCGGTGGAGACGTTATTCGAAGCGGCATCCTGCACGGTGAGTTGCTGCGAGGTGGAGGCGACTTTCAGCGTGAGGTTAAGCGTTTCGGATCCGGTCTTGAAGGTCGCGGTAACGGGACGGGGCAGGGCGAGGTCGGGCGCGGCAACATCGACTTTGTAGGTTCCGGCGGGCAGGTTGGCGAAGGTGTACATGCCTTCGCGGGTGGTTTGCGCGACGCGCGCGGGGCCGGGGCCGCGGAGCGTGACGGTTGCGGCAGGCACAGCGGCTCCGGATTCGTCGGTAATCTGACCGCGCAGCGTGAATGTCTGCGCGGCAGCCGGCAGAGTGAGGATGAGTGCGGCAATTAGGCCGCGAAGCCAAAGCATTTTGAGACGATCCTGAAGTAGAATGACGAAGAGTCGCGCGCAGACGTTGGTGCGATTCAACCTCGAAATGATACGACGAGCACCGAATCTTCTATGTTACCGGTTGCGGGCGATGGGGATTCCCGCTCGTGTGGCGGGTGCTTTATGGGGCGACGCTCGTGGGCTGTCTCCGTCGCACGAAGTGACTGCAAAGGATCCCCGCCCGAAAGGGCGGGATTAAATCGGTCCGTCAGCGAACTCTTGGGATTCCAGGAACAGCCCACTCGGCCTAATGTGCTGAGTACTGCGGTTGCGGCGGCTTCAGCTTCACTTCGATCGTCTTCTCGTCTTCGTTGATTTCGATCGTTTCGCCGTATGTCTGGAAGCCTTTTGCGAATACCTGGACGAGCATGGTGCCTTGCGGCAGTTCCGGAATTTTGGCGACGCCGTCCTGATTCGTTCGCAGTTCCCAACTCTTGATGATCTTCTTGCCGAGTTTGGTTACAGCGCGGCCTTGTACGAACTGGATGCGGACGCTGGCGCGTTCAACGGGCTTGCCTGTGAGCGTGCGGACCTCGACGCGGATCCGTGTCTTGTCGCCGGCAGCGGCGGGAAGCACGAAGAGACAAGCGGCAAAAACGATCGCGAACAGACTGCGCATAAACCTAGTATCCCATCCTAGGGCGTGCTGGTTGGCGGGCGCTGCGGCAGCGCGCAGGCGGAGCCCGAGATGCGCATACGATTGCGAGCAATCCACGCGTAGACGGGGTCGCCGATGAAATTCGCAAGAGGCGAAAGGCCGAGCGCGATTACCAGCGCAGACCATGGCGTCAACCAGACGAGCGCCGCGCAAGCGATCCAAAAGAGCGGAAAGCGGACTGCCATGCGTTTGATCGCGCGCCAGCCAGAGTAGACTTGCGTTCCAAGAACCATCTGCAGCGCGCGTTCGGAGGCTTCGAGGGGGACGCCGAGCTTCGCCGCTTCGTCGCTAAAGCGGGGCAGCCACCGAAGTGTTTTCAACCAATCGAGCGATTGGCCAATGCGGACCGAGCGAGTACAGAATCCGCAATCGCCGTCGAAGATCATGATGGCCATAGTTGCTACTTGTTCGATTCGTATTAGGCTGTGCCTGATTCAAGGTTATCGCGGATTCGGGGCGCTGTGATGGGCTGAGTGGGCTTTGACGACTACAATGTAGTCCTGTGTCGCAACCAACCAGACGGGTGGATCGCAAGTATCGGGGGGAGGGCGAAGAGGTCGAGAGTCTGACCGATCCACTCAGTCTCCATGAACCACCTTGTAGGTGATTGATCTCGACTGCTGCAATTCGTGGTGCTGCGCGGGCGCGGGCGCTGCGCGGTTGAACTGTTGAATCCGCTGCCGACCAAAGCGGCCCTTCGGGCCGCTTTACGCGCGACCTTACGGTCGCGCGGATTCCGTGCCTTACGGTCGGAGTCCAAGAGCTTCCTGATTGCAAGTATGCGACCGTGCAGCATTTTCATTGGGTTACGCTTTAGGCGTAACATCGTTGCGCCATGATCGACGAGTTGCGCATTCTAAGGGTACCGCTCGCTTCGCGATGTCAGTGGACGAAGAGCCCCTCGAATTGAAAGTTAACCCAGTACGCTTTCGCCAGTACTTTGCGGCTCACGAGGTAGAAGCATGGCTGCTCAGTTCCAAAGCGATCTTTCCGGAAAAGGTCAGCGCCAAGCTGCCTGACATGAACCCCGAGGAAGGAAACGACCGCGAGCCACCAGCCGCGCTGCGTACGAGGCTCTACAAAACCGAATTGGCCCGGCGATACGGTAAGGCACAAGATGGTGTGAAGCGGTTCGCGAAACTTGACCCGGAGATCGCGCACGACAAATGCCCTCACTTCAGCGCCATGCTCGATGAGATTGTTCTTGCAAAGGAGATTCAACCATGACTGCTGACCGCAGAGACTTCCTTAAGACCGCTGCCGCTGGACTCACGACCTCGTTGTTTACGGGGCAGGTCCGTGGGGCGAACGATCGAATGAACTTTGCCTTCATTGGCATGGGAAAGATGGGGCGCTCCAACCTCAGCGTTGCGCAGGGGGTGGCTTCGAAGCGCGATGATCTTGCGATTAGCGCGGTTTGCGATATCTATGAGCGCAACCTGGATTGGGCGGCTCGCGACGGAGCCGCGAATGCGGCGAAGTTTGGGACTACTGTGGGCGCGAGCGTTCGCAAGGTTCGCGATTTCCGCGAGATTATTGCGGACAAATCGGTGGATGCGGTTTGCATTTCGACTCCGGATCACTGGCATGCGTACATGACGGTCGAGGCTTGCAAGGCGGGCAAGGACGTCTACGTCGAAAAGCCGATTTGCGTGGCGGTTGAAGAAGGGCAAGTGATGGTCGCGGCGGCGCGGAAGTACAATCGCGTGGTGCAGGCTGGCACGATGCAGCGGTCGGCGATCCACTTTCAGCGTGCGGCGGAGATTGTGCGGAGCGGGGCGCTGGGCACGATTTCGATGGTACATTGCTGGAATTACGGCAACGCGGATCGCGCGGGGTATGGCAATCCTCCGGATAGCGAGCCGCCGAAGGGGCTCGATTGGGATTTATGGCTGGGTCCGGCACAGGCGAGGCCGTTCAATGCGAATCGGTTTGGAGTAGATCCGAACGACCGATACTTTTCGACGTTCCGCTGGTTCTGGGATTATGCGGGCGGAATGATGACGGATTGGGGCGTGCATTGGCTGGACATCGTGCAGTTCGCGATGGGCGAACAGATGCCGGTGGGTATCGCGGGCATGGGCGGCAAGTTCTACATCAAGGACAATCGCGATACGCCGGATACGATTCATGTGAGCTACGAGTATCCGGGATTCCTGGCGACGTATGAGAATCGCGAGGGTAATGGGCAGTCGATGTTCAACAAGGGCGGCGGCATCTTGTTCTGCGGCGATAAGGCGACGATGTTTGTGGATCGCAGCGAGTATCGGGTGATTCCGGAGAAGGCGGCCGCTGGGGCGGCGCTAGAGCCGATTGAGTTCATGAAGTCGCGGGGCGGTGGGAATACGGAGCACTGGCAGAATTTTCTCTCGTGCATCCGCTCGCGGCAGAAGCCGATTAGCGATATCGAGACGTGTCAGCGGTCGACGACGACTTGCCTGCTGGGCAATATCGCGATGCAGACGAAGATGCGGGTGGGCTTCGATCCGGGAACGTGGAAGGCGTCGGAACCGGCGGCGCAGAAGCTGTTCCATCGGGAGTATCGCGCTCCGTGGAAGTTGGAAGCGTGAGGCTTCCCCCCCCGAATTTCCGGCGGATGCCTAAAGGCACTTTTTGCTGAGTGAGGGGGCTTCCGCAGAGTTCGATGGCTTCACCGTTGCTCAGTCGGACCTGGTGGTCGTGGCAGGGTGGTCCGACCTACCCGATGGGCACACTTCGGGTTCTTACTTTGGTTTGCATGCGTGGATCGTGGCTGCTCGGTAAGCGTCAAGCGAACCCATCTTGAACAGGCGAAGAAGTTGGCCGAAGATGGCGGCATGGGCAAGCGGCGAAGCGCGGAAGAGATCCGGCGGACGATT
>JAYVTO010000078.1:0-4691 GCA_043788745.1 Acidobacteriaceae bacterium | reverse complement strand
GCGCGCTCGATTTGATATTGCGCGGCGGCCATGTTCATCGCTAGCGATTCTTCTAGCGTTCCGTGCACGTGGAGATCGTTCGCGAGGTTCCGCGAGAAGCTGGTGAATGTGTCCTGGTCCGCTTCGGGGAGGATGAGCGTCTGGGCGCACAGGCCGTGCGTGAGCGCGTTGAACCGGGACGCGGCTTTGCCTTCGGGCGTGCGCGGTCCGGTGGAGTATTGGGCGTTGGCGCGATTGACTTCCGCTCGCGAACGCTTTTCTCGTTTCGAATTAAAGTGTGACATAGTTGTGTCCTTTTCCGGTATTTAGTGAGAGGAATTGCACTCCCGGGATTATGATTAGCATGGGTTGCCGGAAAGTCGGCCTTGCGCGGGGCGGCTTGGGGTGGGTATCGCGATGGTTCTACAGGTAGTTACAGAAAGTTACAAATCTTGTGAACGGGTTTTGGGGTGGGCTTAGATTGATGCTCCGGCGGGGTTGTCGGCAGAGTTCGGGGGAGTTAGCATCCCCGCCTTTCAGGTTGGGGTTAGAGAGGGGGCGATGGTGAGGGCCGCTCACACTCTATGGAGCTACGTTGTAAGGGATTGAACCTTGGTGTCTGGGATTGGGGGCGACGCGGGAGACCCGCTTACTGCGCCCGACTTCGTCGGGCTTCGTGCGCGGCTCGGAACTGGCGCATTTCTTCGTTGCGGGGGGGGCGTGGGAGTCGCGATTCCTCGACTCCGATTCAATACCGCAGGTTGGGGACCTTCTTCAGTTGCCCGAGGAATTTGTACGTTTGCACAATCGCGCGGTCGACGAGTATCTCACCCGCTCCAGCCTCGACCGTCGTATCAGTCGACGCGCCGTAGCCGCCTTGGGACGCCGCTTCGAGGGTCGGTAGATAGCGTGCCGGTCCCGCGCCAAGCGTGGACGTTTGCGCAAAGAAAAAGCTCGTCGCGCAGTCGCTGCGATCGCGAAAGCGGATCTGGTGATCGACGAAGGGCTCGCCCGAAAGCGTCGCGAACGCGATCGCGTTCCTGGCCGCCGGTAGACTCAGAAGACCCACTCCGAGTGCGACGTCGACTGTCTTGTTCGCTTCAAAACGATGCTCGAAGGTGTGGCGCTGCGCGGCGAACTGAAGGCGGGCGGGCGCTTCCGGCTTCAGCCGCCGCGCGACGCGGGCGGCTTCGGTGGCCAACGCCTGGCCCGCCTGGTTCGCGGCGTCGAAGGCAGTGGAGAGCGGCTCCTTATCTCGATACGGATTGATGTCGCCGGCCGCGCCGAGCGCGAACAGCGCCAGAGCCTGCGGAAACTCCTTCTCCAACTGCGCCCGCATACCTCCAATGTAATCCGCGCTGTAGGCGAGGTTGTCCGGGCCGAGGATCGTTGGATGGCAGGCGTAGTTGACGAGCACCGCGCGGGTCTTGCCGTTCGCGTCGTCGATGCGCAGAACAGTGACGGCGGAATCGACAGGGTCCGTCGGCACGCGCTGCGCGTTGCGCCAACGCATCTCCACCGTTCCGTCGGGTTTGACGAAGCGGCGGTTGTGGCCGAGATAGACGCCGCCCATTCCTGCCGCAAGCTTCGCTTCGAAGCGATTCGCGTGCGCGTCTCCGGCGGCTTTGATGAGGCCGTCTTCGAGTCGCGTGGTCACGTCAACGGGTCCGGAATGCGTGTGCGAGCTTGCAATGAGAACGTGCCGGATTCCGAAGCGGCGGCGGACTTCGCTCTCGACGCGCGCGGAGAACGCGTAGCGATGGTCAACGGTTAGGATGGCGACCGATGTTTCGTTGCTCTCGAGCACCAGCGCGGTGACGTACAAAGGGTCGTGCGTCGAGTTGGCAGGCAGTTTGCGCTCGCCGTAGCCGCCCATCACGAGTCCGGCGGGCGGAGTGACGTCGACTCGCGACACGCCTGCGAAGAACTGGGCGTGCGCCGTCGCGGCAGCAAGAAACAACAACGCAACGCGCGTCATTGCGCCCGCCCCGCCATCTTGCCGGTCAATTGATAAATGGCAGCGATCGCGCGATGGATCATCTCTTCGCCGGTGCCGGGTTCAACGCGCGTGATGCTATTGTCGGCGCCATAACCTCCGCGCGCCGCCGCCTGGATGGTCGGAATGTAGTTGATGTTGCCGTTACAGTAACCGAGGAAGAACGTGTAGGGCAGCGGAGACCGCGCGCGCAAGTTCATCTGAAACTCGACGAACGGCTCCGCCGGCATGCCTGCGAACGCGAACTCCCGCGCGATCACGAAGGTCGTGACGGGCAGCTTCGGCGGATCGCCCCACAGCGGATAACGCGGAATCGGACCGCGGCCCGGTTGCTTGGCGAAAAGTGCTTCGGACTCCGCGCGATCGTATCGCCAGGGCGCCGGAACCTCTTTTACGCGCAGGCCAAGTTCAGCGACGCGCGGCGCCTCCGGGCGAATCGCACGCGCCACGCGGATCGCTTCCTCGCCGAGTTGCCGGCCCATCTTCCGCACCAATTCTTCGGCGTTCTCGAGCAGCGGGGTCTTGTCGTAATACGGGTTGATATCACCGGCCGCGCCTTGCAGGAACAAAGCCGTTGCGCCGGGAAACGCCGCTTCGATCGTGCGGCGCATGGCGCCGGGGAAGTCGGCCGAGTATTGTTTGTTGTCGGGGCCGTAGATCACTGGATGACACGCGTAGTTCACAAGGATCGCGAGCGGCTGCCCGTTCGGTTTGTCGATCCGCAGAACGCCGACGGCGGGATCGACGGGGAACGACGAAGCCCTGGTTGCATTTCGCCACCACATGATCTCGCTCGACGCCGAGGCGCCGTCTACCGGTTGATAGCGCCGGTTCGCGCCAATCTGCGTATGTCCCCAACCGGCGCCGAGGCGCGCGTCTTCGAGAGCGCCCGCCGCGCCCTCGATTGCCGTCGCGATGCGATCCACCAGATGCGGCAGCCAAGCGTCGATTTCGGCGGAGGCACCGGCGAAGATCGATGGTCCGGAATGGGTATGCGAGGCGACGAAGATGACGTCGCCAACGCGCGCGTCTCGCCGGACGCGGTCGCGGATCGCGCGCATCTCCGGCTCAAGCGGCGGGAAGATCAGATCCAGCGCGACGAGCGCGATGCGGCGCGTACCATCGTCGAACACGAGTGCGCGCGCTTCCAAAGGGTCGTGCGTTCCGGTAGCGTTGCGGCCGCTGGCGGTGTAGCCCACGAGAGGGAGGCCGACGGGCGGCGTGAGATCGGCGACAGCGGCGCCGGCGCGGAAGGCTCCGTGCAGGTTGGGCGCGGCGGCGAACGCGAGGAGTGCGAGAATCGGTTTCACTGACTGATTATGGTAACGCGGCGCGAGCCACGCGATTCGCGCACCGGGCCGCGCTATCCTACGGGCTTCATGCCTGAATCGCAAACCCATTCCCCGTCGGGCGCAGGAACTCCGCTCGACGGTCTTGTCGTACTCGACTTCTCACACGCGCTCGCGGGCCCGTATTGCACGATGCTGATGGCGCAGTACGGCGCGCGCGTCTACAAGATCGAGCCGCCCGAAGGCGACCTCGCTAGAACCTGGGGTCCGCCGTTCGTGGAGACGGCAACCGGTGAGCACGCGGCTTTCTTCCTGGGCCTGAATCCGGGCAAGAAGGGCGTGGTCATCGATCTCAAGAAACCCGAGGGCGTCGATCTCTGCCTGCGCATGATGGAGCGCGCCGATGTTGTCATTGAAAACATGCGTCCGGGAACCATGCGCCGCCTTGGTCTCGGCTACGAACCGGTGCGGGAGAGAAATCCGCGCTTGATCTACTGCTCGATCTCCGGCTACGGGCAGGATGGCCCGCGCCGCGACGACCCGGCGCTCGATCTCGTTTTGCAGGCTTCGAGCGGTCTGATCTCGATGACGGGTTCCGGGCCGGACGCCGAACGCGTGCGCTGCGGCCACTCGGTCGCCGATATCAGCGCGGGAATGTTCGGATTGATCGGCATTCTGATGGCGCTGCGGGCGAGGGAGCAAAGCGGGCAGGGGCAGTTTGTCGACGTCTCGATGTTTGACGGAATGCTGTCCGCGATGGCTTCGAATTTTGCGAACCTGATGGGCTCCGGCGAGCCGCCGAAGCCTATGGGCACGGCGTTTCCGACAATTGTGCCCTACCGGGGTTTTCGAGCGGCGGATCGCGAGGTGGTCATCGCGGTGGCCACCGATAAACTCTGGGCCGCCTTCTGCCCCGCCATCGGCAAACCCGAATGGCGGAATCAGCCGGACTACGCGACGAATCGCGAGCGCGTGCGAAATCGCGCGGACCTGGAGCCGATGATTGCCGAGCTCTTCAGGACGAAGACGGCGAAGGAGTGGGAAGACATCATGCGGACGGCGGGCATCCCGTGCTCGGTAGTGCGGGAACTCGACGAAGTGGCGGCGGATCCGCAGGCGGCGTGGCGTGGGATGCTCGAGGATCTCGATGGATTCCGGGTGACTGGTCGGCCTGTGACGTTACCCGGAATCGATGCCGTACAGCGCGCGGCGGCTCCGGCGTTAGGCCAGCATACGAGCGAGGCGCTCGAGGAGTTGCTCGGCTTGCAGGAAAGGGCTGTTCAGGAACTGGCGGCGGCTGGAGTGATTCGGCAAGGGTAAGAAAGCCGGCAGAACTGGAAACGCCCCAGCCTTGTCGGCTGGGGCGTTCTTGAGCGTGTACTGTCCTGCAGCTATTCCGGCTTGTGCTCGTGTACTTCCGCGTCGGA